>JAPPOJ010000117.1 GCA_028817975.1 Zetaproteobacteria bacterium
GGCTTAAACTTTTCATTCGCAATAATCTTACGTTGAATAGAAATCATCTTTTCTGCAGCAGCCTTGCGATGACTCGGATTACGGACTTTGTAGTTCACGACCTCATGATAATGAAACACCGCTTCTCCCAACCGTCCTAATAGCTCATATGACTGAGCATATTGCATATGAATATCATATGACTCAGGGCTTTTTGGAAACAGCTGCAAGTAGGCATGGTACAACACATTGATGGCTGTCAATGCCGCAGGGTCTTTCATTACAGCATATCTCCTTTCATAAAACTTACCTTTTTGCAGCAACTCACGCTTAAGTACAGAACGGACAAAGTCACGATGGTCTTCATCCGCAAACTTTGCTTTATTCCAAGGGCTAGAAGGCTGATAGACTACACGTGCAAAAGCCTGAAATGTCTGCGCAAGCTTGTTTGTATCACCCCGAGTAAAGAACTGCTGAATCAAACGAAAATAGAGCTTCGCCAGCCCAAAACGGTCAGGAGCCTCTTTGAAGATAAGATTATAGACCACCATAGCTTCATCTATTTTAGCCGCCAATTGCAACTTCCAACCGTAACGCTCTAAAAGATCGTAATATAGGTCGCGCCTTCCAGCACCCACAAAAAAAGATTTACGGCGATTCACCCCCCCAAGTTCCGACCAAGCCCACACCAAGTCACGTGCAATACTTCCAATCAACACCTTCTGGGCGCGAGAGCCACGAAAGGGACGCACGCCTTTTGTCTTACTGTTTGTCAAGAGCTGCATCCATACTTTCGCAGCCCTTTCTATTTGGGCTCGGCTACCAGGCACCTTTGCCTTAGGGCTTAAGCCAAACCATGCCAGCATGTATCGTGCATACTGCCAAACTCCATCGTTGGACACAGTTACCAACTCCTGAAATAATTTCAATGACTTCGCAGCATCACCCTGATAGTAATAATGCTGAGCCAAAACCAGTTTCGCCATCACAGCCCACTGGGAGTTAGGTGCTAACTTCATGGCCTTTAAAAGGTAAAGTTCTGCATTCACATTCTGAGTAGCTAGTTGTAAGGAACCCATTTTTAAGAGCTGTCGAGGATTATTTCCAAAAGCAGGATACTGGTTAATCAAGTTACGCATAGCATCAATAGCTTTACGTACCAACTGACGGCTCGCCTTGTAATTAGGAGAAGGAGAAGGGATCTTGCTAAAAATCCCTCTAATTTGCCACCGGTCAAAAACTTTGCCATATTGAGCTGCATCCTCCTTCCTTGTCATTACCGACTTAGCCTCATAAAGGTGCACAACCTTCAACATGAGAGCGGCCTTCGTTGCCTTAGTCAGATTTGGGCTCTTCAACAGCTGCCTAATTTTGGCCAAGCTGTCTGCCTTCTGAGTAACCTCATCTTCTTCAGATGCTCCCGCCAAGCTTTGAGTGAGATAGTACATATATTCTGAAAAGTCCTCTGGCTGAGGAACAGACCACACCAAGGTTTGCTTCTGCTTGATACGTTCAGGAGAATTGGCCAAAGAAGGCTTTTCAAAACACAACAACAACCCAGAACAAGCAAGGACGAAAGAAGACAAACATACACGAGTCGTAGAGATGACCGAATGCTCTTTTGACATAATATTCCCTAATCCACAAGAAGTTGGATCACCCACAACAGCCACGCAGGACTCCTAAGGTGGCACACCCCAGCACTTTATGCACGGCTAAAGGAGGAGCGTAAGCTCTCTAACAAACAAAGCCTCACCGAGCTAGCTGAGACACCACTCAGGAGGGATCGGATATTTCATAGAAATGATTAGAGCAAAAATGTTCTTTACAGGTTCTAAGCCCAAAAACAGAGCAAACCAAACCATAACCCACTGTATTTAAAATTGAAAATAACATTCCTTTTGCTATAATCTAAAATCATTAACTCTATATCGTGGGAGACATGCGTCATGGAAACAAGTGCGCCCGAAGACGCCACAAAAGTCAAAGTAGCAGCCACAAAAACCAAAGCAGCCAATGATCTCAAGCTTAAGTTCACAGTGCCCGAGGAACATCCTCTTTGTCAATTGAGCCTTCACCTCAGAGACAGAGGAATACGCAACTTTGACCCCAGCGAACTTATTCTCGAAGTATTAGAACAAAAGGATTCAAAATGGTGGGAAGATCGTCTTGAGAAAGAAACTCCGTTAGAGTTTAAAATTAACCGAGCGCTTTCAGATCCAAACATGCGGAAAAAGCTTAAAGAGCTTATCTCTGATACCCACGGTGAAGCCAATCAGCTCCATTCCTGAGCTTAAACCAACGCTATCTTCTTCAACAGCTCAAACACCGTATCCACGTCTTCCTGGGACAAATGGAGGATTTTAACCCCGCATAGAAAGCCATCTCCATCTGTAGTGATCCATCTCACTTCTCCAAGAATAATGGGTAGTTTAGCCCTTTCAATAATCTGCTGAAAGTCTTGATTTGCACCGCGGAACATCACAGGCACAGATTTGCCTATAGACAAGCTATGCAAGGTACGAAAGGCAAACCCCGTACGCGAAAAATTCACTAAGGAACCCAGTGTATCTCCAATATGAGCAACTACCTCTATGTTGTCACGAACAGGCAAACGAGGCTCTCGGTAAGCTTGTCCACGTGTATGATAAAACAACTGTCGTGCTTGCTCCAAAACCTTAGGCACATCAAAAAAAGGTGAAATTTCGTATACTCCGACTAAATTGTCATGGTGCTTAATTTTGATACGACGCTCCCGAACCATCTCCGAATCTACTGAGAAAAGGGCCGAAAGCTCAAGACAACTGGCAGCCACTAGGATTGAAAAGGGGTCACAAGCAGACTCTAATCTCTGCGCAAAATTTACTCCATCTCCGATCAAAGTAAAATCTACACGATCTTGATCCCCCAAATCGCCGATCAGTACTTTAGCCGAGTTAATACCTATACGCAAAGGGATAACCGGTGCAACCAATGTTTTGTTAAAAGTGACATATACATACTCACGCTGTATCGCCAACGCACAACGAATCGCCTGATCAGCGTGAAAGTCACTCTCCCCACCAGAAGCAATATTGTATCCAAAAAAACACAGCATACCGTCCCCAAGAGTTTTGTCGACTACGCCACCATATCGATGTACAGTTTGTGCAAAGAGGGCTAAACTTTCTTTCAAACGAGTAAAAACAACTTGGGGATCTTCCAGCTCTGTAAGCCTGGAAAAGCCCACCATATCGATAAACATTACCGAAAGGTGTTTTTCACTTGCCTCACGCAATAGCATAGAAGGATTCTTGACAATAGAACGAATCTCAGAACGTGAAACCAAGCCTGTTAAAGCCATCTCATACGCCTTAGATACCCTATACTGACCCATCACCTTCAAAGCAAAAAAAACAATCGCAGAGAACCCAAAAGAAAGTATCCAAACAACCCAAGGAGCTTGTACAGATAACCATGAAAAGAGAAAAGTGGCAAAAGAAAAGATACCAACAACAACCACACCAAAGCCTATAAAAAACCACAAAGGCGATAAAAAAAAGCCGAACAAAGACCCCACCAAAACACAGACCAAAATACCCAACCTCAAAAAGGGAAGTGAACGAATCCACTGCCCAGAGAGCACACTATTGATGATAGAAACAAGGACATATCCATGAGGAACACGGCCAATAGGCGTTGGTTCTATATCAACACCACCTGTATACAAGAGAGGCAAAATAACGACAACGTCTCCTTCATGAATAGATGTCAGCGGCTGATCCTTAAAAGACTTGACATAATAAGGTAGAATGCTTTCTGTTAGACCACGCATCGTATCTAAGCTCAGAAAATTTACAGGTATAAGCCCAGCACGGTCTACGTCGACGACAGTCTTATCTACCTGGATTCTATTTTTTCGAATATATAACTCGTCTGCAGCAAATAACCCCAGATGTGGAAGCAGCTTACGTTCTGCAAGCTTCAAAAAAGGCTGAATGCGACCAATGTGATCATAGTTTATATGTCCCACTCCCTTAAAAAGGGGTTGAACATCAGGATCAGGTCCAGATCCCAAATAAACCTCTGGTGATAGCCATACAGGCATTTTAAACGAGCCAAGAAAGCGCTGAGCCGCATATTCTGTGCGGGTCTCGTCCAATCTTTTATAAATCGATAATAACGCCCCCTCTGAGAGTGGGCGTGCCGAAGCACCAACGTAAACCTTAGGAAAGTTTTTCAAAGCACTTTGGAAAGCTATAAGCTCTCGATTCTTACGGATCATCCTAAACTGCTTATCTATAAAAACTTTCGCCGGCTTCCTTTTTGCGAGACTATCAAGGAGCTTAGACCAAGCTGTAATACTCAGTTCAGGAAATCTAAGGCGATCGATAGCTGTATCATCAAATACGAGAACCTTTAAGCGTGAGTCTAAATTTGGAGACCTACCCAGAGCATTACGAATCGCAAAGTCTAGTCGTGCTTGTAGCTGGCTCGCACCAGAGCTATTCCAACCAAAGGCAAGAAATAGCGACCAGAGAACACCATAAGCACCTAAACCTATTAAAATATTACGTAAAAACCTCAATCCGTGTCCTTGTAGAGCAAACTACTCTAGCTCTAGGTCACTTTTCGGCAGAAATAAGCCTCTTATGAGGTCTCAAAATAAGCAAAAAGCTTACCATTTTCAAACCCTAGCTTAAATACTCAAATGTTTTTTTCACTCGATTTTTTTTAAAGCGGCCCGCCTCAAAGATCTGGCTGTGAAAGGAAAGGTATAATCCACCTGGCAAAAATTTCGCGGCCAATACCGCTTCTGTAACGTTTTGCACAGCATCAGAGTCAAAAAACCCATAGGGTTTCATAGCCCCTGTAAAGACAACAGGGATTTCATAAGGCAATGGAAACCTCTGGCTTGTTTGCTCCACTGTCAAATCCACAGTATCTGTCCCATGCAACACCACAATGCCACTATATTTAGGCACATTTTTATGAATGCAAGATGCTATGACATCTCGATCCACTGTATCCATCGCCAAAGAGTCTTTATGCATCAATGTCATCCAATCAATTTCCGTACTCGGCAAACGCAAAAACTGATGCATATTCTTGCGGATTAAAGATATTCGGTTTTCCAATCGACCGTCAGCCTCATTATAGGCCTTATCGATCGTCCCACCAGTGGAAACCATAAGCAACTTATGCTTGCAGCGACCTGAGAGCTTCATATTCATTTCATTTCCTCCAGCAAAACAACTCGATCATTCTGATTCAACGTGATGAACAACACGCTTCAAACAACCAGAAGTCTTTTACTGCATTTATTGTCTACAAAAAACAGATCTTGGTTCAGTTATAGAGTAAAACTTAGCATAAGTGCAAATAATTATGCTCGATCATATCTTCGGCCTAAAGCTAAAAAAACTATTCTAGCCAAAGTCATATTAGATACATAGATCCTTTTTAAGGACATAAACATATCATACCTTTTAGACAACTTGTTTCTTAAGCATAGAAAATAAGTATAGACTTCCAACCTATAAGT
>JAPPOJ010000072.1 GCA_028817975.1 Zetaproteobacteria bacterium
GTTGTCAACAGTGCGCATGTTAAAATTAGAAAGGAAGAGTTCCATTTTTATTTTTAAAAAATTAATTCGAAATTTAGGCGGCTTCAAGTATGCATGAGGTGAGTTGCCCTGCGTGTAATGCGCCCACACATTATGATCTAAGGGATTATCTGCTGCTGTGTCCATTTTGTTCAGCATCCTTTCATCTGGATTTTGAGACAGGCAGGAAGGACTTATATTCAGATCACTTTATTGTCCCTAATTCTTGTGATCAACGTCAAATTAAATCTATCTTTATTGAATGGATACGACGTTTGCACCATAACCCAGAGCTTGCTGCTAAGGAGTATCTGATTACGGAGATTGCTGGCTATTCGATACCTTTTTGGATTATTTCCTTAGAAGCTCACACTCAATGGAAGGGTTTGGTCAAACGTGAATCGGCAAATATGTTTGATCAGGGAGCTGGTTCAAGCTACTTGTCTGAAACAGGTATGTATCGTCGAAACTATCGCTGGGCAATTTCAAGCCGCCGAAATATTGCTGAGAATTGGGGAATGCTCAACTTACATGAGCCAAAAGAGCCATTGGAAGTTGATTGGGATGGCTTTCCTTTAGACTCGACTTTGTCAAGGGGAAGAATTGATGAAAATTTGGGTGTAAAGGTGCGTAATGAGCAAGGAGTTGAAGAAGAACGTACGGCGTATGATGTGCGTGAAGTCTTTGACTTTAAGTTCTCAAATAGTTTGCCTATTTTGGCGATTCAGGTTCCTGAAGATGAGGCTTTACGTCGTGCCAGGCACCAGATTGAACGTTATCATGTTGGCCTCTCTAAACTGCACTGTGATATTTTGGTGGACAATCGCACCGAGCTTGAAGTTGCCGGAATTCAGCTGATTCACCTTCCTTTTTGGTTTGCACGTTACATTTATCAGCCGCGAGGGCTTTTGCGCAACTTTCAAAAGCCCAAAGAGAAAAATCTCATTTTTGATGGTTACGCGGGGGGTATTTTGAAGGCTGAGATGGCGATTGTGCAAAGAGATAAATTGTGGATTAATACGATGGTGTGTCTGCTTGCAGCTTCAGGATGTGTTGTCATGGGGGTCACGTTCCACGGATCTTTTATGTTGGTGGCCGTGTTTTGTCTTGCTGTGGCTCTTATCAGCGGCAGTATGGCGCTCAAATCTGGCAAGGGGGGAGCTTCGCCGTTGAAAGGAGACGTTCAGCCTGTGACATCTTCTTCGTGATGAGGAGCGTCTTCTTTTACGGGAGTGGGGGGAAGCTCTCCAAAAATCTGGTTCAATCTTTCCTTTAAAGTATCAGAGTTTAAGGGTTTTGGCATGATAAGTCCTTCCTCTGCAAGATCTTTAAAATGGGGCACGTTATTGAGGTCGTTGGCAAGGCAAGTATGAAATAAGACTTTACATCCGACGTGCTTTTTGAGTAATTTTTTGTAACATTCAATCCCATGCATATGTGGCATAATGACATCGAGAATTACAAGGTCCGGTATAGTCTCTTCGTATGCTTGAAGAGCAGCCAAGCCGTCAGGAGCTTCTGCGCAGACGTTTAACCCCAGTGATCTTAATTGTTCAGACACGAGACTGCGGATAAGTGGTGAGTCGTCAACCACGAGTACTTTCTTGCCATGCCATGTGTCTGTTGAATGATAGCTATTCATGCGAAAACCTCCTCCATTTGGTTTTGTTCTTCGTCAGAACAATTTGTGGGTTTAGCATAATTATTAAAAATATGAGTAAAGCGCATAACCTTAGAGGGTTGTAGCCGTTGATCCTGAAAATAAGACTTGGGGCTTGGCTACAGAGAGAATGGCTATACTCAATAGTCGCTATGCCAGCCTCTAAAATTTGACTCATAGGCTCGACGAGGGGGATGTGCAAATAGCTGGTCATGGAAATAGTTAGAGCAGATACGTACATCATGGCAACGATGGGTGTAAAGAATAATGATGACCAAAGTGAATGAAAGTTCCACAATCCATAGACAAGGCCAAAAATACCTATGAACCCCAATTGGAACATGAGTTGGTGGATGATTTGAGTCTTTGCTCCTGATGCTTGTCGTAATCTTGGTGAGCAGTAAAAGATCCATATGACTGCGCTCCAAGACATGATATTGGACTCTAGCAAAAAAGAGCTTGGGAAGAGTAAGGATTGAATGGCTGTAGCTTCAAGTAGTTGTCTTGTATAAGGCCTTGGGCCCCAAAGGTATTTGGTCAAAAAAGAATGAAGATTGCATATCCATGCTCTTTGTAGAGGTGGTGCAAGCCCTATTTGGCTACAGCACCAGGTTGTGAATATGATTCCACTAAGCTCTAAGATATAGGAAATGTGCAAAGTATGTCTACCTTTAATGAAGCCAATGAGTCTTCCTATGCTTGCAGGCATTTTAAATAGTGAGGTTACTAAAAAAAAAGACCGCTTAGGTGCCAACCACTTAAAATAAACAAGTGTAGTACTCCAACTTCAGCGATCTTTTCAAAAGATTGTGGTGGGAGTAAGTTGATATTTCCTGTCAGCATGGCTCCTATCCAGGGCTGGAGTGTGGAGTGGACCTTGAGGTTTTGTATCCAGCTGGGTAGTAGAGAAGGCTGTTGCTGTGTCGTAGTGTGTAAAGAGTATGTATTTAGTAATCGGCTTGTGGTTTTGCCCTTGAGGTGAATGATATCTCCAATATTGTGTTCCTTAAATGTTTGTACCAAGTATCTGCAGCCGTCTGACATACAGACCCAAACTGTTCCTGTTTGAAATAGGCCATTCAAGTCATGATGGCACACGATTCCTGTATGCATTTCCGTGAGGCGGCTTGGGCTGTTCCTTGGACAATGCAATGCTCCCCATATGAGGGGTAAACAAAGGGCCATTTTTAAGTAAATAGCATGGAACTTGGCCTGATGGAAGAAGAGGCATATTCCACAGCAGTTGAGTATGAAGAAAAGCGGGAATATACCTGTAAACGAGGTGATAATTGCCGGTATAGTTAACCATATTTTTCCGATCATGAAAAATAGGAGCCATTGTGAGAGCATATGAGACCTCCAGTAAGATTCTCTTTGAGAAAAGATTGGCAGAATTCGTGGCAGGTGAAAAGAAAAGAATACAAGTGACTCAAAGTCAGCTAGTGTTACACCAAGGTATGTCTTGGTCTCAGCTAGTAGAGTGGGCAAAAAGTAAAGATTCTATGGATTTCGGGGAGGATTTTTTCCAGCATGTTGTTTATCAAATTATCTCTATTGGGGAAGGCTGGGGTGGTGCACAGAATAGTGTAGATAGGTGGATAGATCTGCTGGAAGATGTATTACGCGTAGAACCGTTTCCACGTCATTTTTTAAAAAGTCTAGAAGAGCTATTTCAGCAAACGTCGCAGGGGTTTTATACCCAAGTGACAGCCATAGTTTTCCTCGCATTTGAGCAGGATAGGGCGAGGGAACTAGAAAAAATAATTGCATTGGTGCGCAAGGCCACAGAAATTCCGAGGCTACAGTTTTTACATAGTTGGATTTTATTTAATTTGGCTGAGTATCGTCAGGCTTTGTCCATTGCCCTAAAGTTGCAACCAAAAACAGTAGAGGTATACATTCTTTTGGGGCAGCTGCATGAAGAACTGGGCTGCTATGACCGTGCGTTGAGTTATCATCAGCGGGCATCTCAGATAGATCCAGGAAACTTGCTTGCGATGTTTCAGGCTGCGAAAGTATCTTTCTCACTGGGTAAAACTCATTTGGCGTGGCAGTATGTGTCTTTAGCTCTTGATAAAAATTCAGAAAACCTAGAGTTACACACTCTTGGATTATTCATCTTAAGTGAGCAGAGTGATAGATGGTATACCCAGGGTGTCCAATCTTTTTGGAAGGCCCTTTTTCCTAATCGTCGAGTTATTCTGCGCGAACCACAAATAGGCTTGACTTACTTACAGCTCTGCCAAGTCTGGGGGACAGAAGAGTTTTGGCTTGAACTGGAGCCCATCCTAGTCGATGATTTCCTCCCTCGTTTAGAAGACGTTCCGTTGTTGAGTCGGATATCGGAGAACCTGCTGCAGCAAGGAAAAGCAAAAGCCTCCAAAGTGCTTGTGGATGTTTGTTTGCGGATATGTCGAGAAAGTCAACAGACCACTTTAGAGTCTGTTTAACCCGTTGCAGTGGGAGAAGGGTATAGGCTTGAATCCTTCGTAAGACCTTCATTCGGTATTTGTGTTGGATCCCATTCTATAGTCATTCCTGTCTGCATAAGGCGATCTACAAGTTTGTTGTGCAGATAGTGTCCAGCCTTATGTGCTTTCAGGTTGCCGGCGAGTCCTCCTCCGAGTAGCGCAAGATCGCCCACACAATCGAGAATTTTATGTCGCACAAATTCGTCGCTATAGCGTAGCCCTTCTTCATTCATAATGCCACTATCGCTCACTACAATGGCGTTATCTAAGCTTCCTCCTAAAGCAAGCCCCTGGCTTCTCATGTGTTCTACATCTCTTTGATGACAAAACGTCCGTGCTTCACAGAGTTCTAAAAATGTAGAAGAATTGAACTGGATGGAGCGAGATTGTTTGCCTATAGCTTCTGAACACGAAAAGTCAATAGTGTAGTGAATACGCAACACAGGTGGGGAAAACTCACGATAGCATTGAGTTGTAGGGGGGTCGAGGCGGATAGATTGATCCCGTTGCGAAACTTCGATCGTTTGTGTTGGAATGAGCACCTTACGAGACTTTGGTTGGCGTTGAACTCCAACTTCTACAAGCTTATCGACGAATGGAGCAGAAGATCCATCTAAGATGGGGACTTCTTCAGCAGAGATTTGCACCTGAGCGTTGTCAATTCCAAGACCTGAAAATGCAGCCATGAGGTGCTCAATGGTGGCAACTTTACAGTGTGTATTACCAATCGTGGTTGATAGCCTGGTGTCAATCACATTCTTTGGGATAGCCTGCACTTTGTTTTCCTTGAACTGTATATCTGTTCTGTGAAAAACAATACCAGAGTTGACTTCAGCGGGCATTACCACCAGTTCTACGACTTTTCCACTGTGTAGACCCACACCGCAAAAATGGACCCGTCTTGCGACGGTTCCTTGTTGCATGTTATTTTCGTTCGAGGAGAGAAGAGCCAAATCTTTTATAGCCTTTCTGCCAATGTTGGCATTCACAAAAGTGAGGTTGAGGACCTATTATACCTTTGTCTGATGAGCTTAAGAATAAAGAACAATGAGCTATTTCTCTGTGCTGAGAAAGATAGGGAATTGTTAAGTCTATAACAAGTATAAAGCCCTCAGCTTGGACAGAGATATGTCTCGTTTCCACTGTGATGCAATTTTCGAGCCAAGATTTAAAATGCTAAAAATAAAAGAACTTTTTACAGGCTATCTGTTGTAGTGTATCTTTTGAGACACACTACACTAT
>JAPPOJ010000172.1 GCA_028817975.1 Zetaproteobacteria bacterium
GCGCAGCATTGTGCGCGGCATCAGGGCCGCGTGCGTATTTAAGAATTGGTGTAGGGGTTTTTGCTCACGTTTACCGACTTCGCGTAGCATCCACCCTGCAGCTTTGTGGATGAGGTCTTCTTCGTCTTTTAGGAGAAGGGTTGCTGTGGTTAAAGTATCTTCAAAGCGCTTACGTTGAATGGCATTTAAGGTCGCGATAATTGCGATGCGCCTTGTCCAAAGTCTGGGTGAACGTGACCACTTGTGTAAAGGGACCGTATGACCCTCGGTGAGAAAGGGTCCGATGATTTTTGGTGCACTACTATCCACTAAGTCCCAATTGTTTACATACTTAAAGTTCTTAAGATAAAAACGATATATTGTTTGCTGTGCTTTGACATCACTTTTTTGAAACTGTTGCACAAGAATGAGTAATGCAGCAAGGCGGATCTCATGAAAGGGGTTGTGTAGTAGCTTTTCGACCTCGTTCATCTCTAGATTAGGATAATCCTTGATTTCTTCACGTATGGTGGGAACACGAATTCCTAAAAAAAGGTCTCCGGCACCATATTGATTTTCTCCGGTTTTGAAAAAAGATGCATTGATTTTGCTTCGCTCTGGGCTTGCTTTACTTTGCAAAGTTTTGATCAATGCGTGAGCATTTTTCATGACAGCATGTGTTCCTGTGTAATAGTGTGAAAGACCTTCGAGCATATCTTATGCTTCTTTGTTTTTTTCACAAGTATAGAATACGATCCATAAGTCGAGAAAGCTTCAAGTAAATTTCACGAGTATGTAACATCTTGCGTCTGCTGTGCGCGCGTCGCTTGAGCTTGCGGAAAGCATGGCGTACATCACGGTAATACGTATGTAGGCGACGATGTTTGTACTTACGGGGATTGTCGGCAGCATAGCGAAGCTCTTTGGCTAAGTCATTGGCTGTCGCTGCGAGCCTGTGTGCGCTGTATTTTCCTCTGTTCACTGGAAAATTGAGTGACAGGTAACGTGCTTCACTGGCTAGTTCTCGGGCAAGGCGACTGGCGTGGTTGTATCTATGTGGTCTAGAACGTGTGTGTCTGGTTCTTTCGCTTGAAGAGCTACTGCTCGTCGTAAAACCCTCCCCAGGAGTGATGTCCATTGTGGTGAGAGGAGTCGCAAAGAGTTGGCTCTGTAGGAGAAGTCCTAGTAGGCTTATCCACTTTAACAAGAGTTGCATGTTCTGTTCTCCCTTCATAGATTGGTGTTCTCCCTCCATTGTGTCATCCATTTATACTTTTGTGAATGTCATGCAAAATAGCCCTTAGAGGGTAGAGGCTTTTGAATAACAGTAAGAAAGAGATCTTCGGTACGAAACAAAAATACGTTGATAAAGTAAAGTACGTTTTGTTGTTATCGTTTGTGTTTAGTAAAGATAAGGTGAATTTATGAAGTGGTCCATAAACCTTTTGATTTCAGCATACAGTCAAGGCTACTTTCCTATGCCTGATCCTCGTGAAGTGGCGAAAATTTTGTGGTTTCGTCCTGACCCTCGCGCGATTATCCCACTTGACGGGTTTCATGTATCACGTTCTTTGCGTAGGCGGATTAGACAAGCAAAATATACAGTTTCATTTGATGGTTGTTTTTTGGAAGTGATGAAAAAGTGTGCAGATCGACCGGAAACTTGGATCAACGAAGTTTTTCTAAAAAGCTATGTTGAACTTCACCTTGAGGGTTGTGCGCATAGTGTAGAAATATGGCACCAGCAAAAGCTTGTGGGGGGGGTGTACGGTGTTAGCCTTGGAGGGGCGTTTTTTGCAGAGTCGATGTTTCATACACAGACAGACTGCTCAAAGCTGGCGTTGTACCATTTAGTGGAGCAGATGAATGCTTGTGGCTACAAGCTTTTAGAGTGTCAATTTTTGACTCCACATTTAAGCTCCTTAGGTGCTGTAGAAATATCAGATACAGATTATTTATGTATTCTACAGGATGCATTGGGGATGCATCCATCGGTATTTGGTTCTATACAGACACAAAAATATTGAGCATTTGACGAACTTGAATCAAGATAGGCTACAATATGAATACCTTGATCAAGTTAAGCATTAAGATATTAAATTGTGAGATGTTAGATTGTTTTCGATTGGCAGGAGTAATAAAAATGTCTGAGAAACCGTTGATTGCAATTGTAGACGCGGATCCAATGGTCTATGAAGGTTGGGAACAGACACTTGGAAAAGATGCTCGTGTTCTCTACTATCCGGATCATCTTGCTCTCTTTAAGGCGGCGACTCAGAGGCCTCAGCTTTTAGGTTCTTTTGCGTGTGTCATTATCGGTCGTTATTTTCAAGATAAAAATATTGATGTCTGTAACAGCTCTGTTCCTGAGTCTTTGCATACGTCTGGAGCTGGACCTATTTTTCTGAATTGGCAAGGTCAGACGGAACGTAGGATGCATAGTAAGAAGATTGCTGGGAAGATCATGCAGCGTTTTGGAGTGAAATGGTCGACTTTGCGTAGTCGTATTTTGAAGTATGAGCGGACACATAATGTGGCTAAGTTACCGCGCTCGCTCAAAAAGGGCAATGCTGGAGAAGCTCAAATATATGAGCAGAAATATTTACATGAGCACAATATTACCGATCGTTGTCGAGCTTTGCTGCGTGATATGGCAACTCATGCAAACGGAGAGCATCGTCGTCGCATGGAACATTACGCAAATCATGAACCGAGCCGTGGGGTTGAACTTTTAGAGGCGATTTATATGCGCTTAGTCACGGACCACACCCCTCCTGAAAGTTGTCCTAGCCGCTATATTAATACATCTCCAGTTATAGCAAAGAAAATATTAGAAACAGCACTATATCAACATCGAAAATCTCTGCATTAGACGTGTCGCTTTAACTGGCGGTGTAGCTGTTTGGGAAGGCGAATACTGTAACTGTGTCTACCCGTATGCTTGCCCAGTGGTGGGGTCGAATGACTATTGAGTTCGGGGTTCCAGCGGCGTAGCTTTTGGACACTGATCTTGAGTTGTTGTGCGAGTTTTTTGACATTATGTGACCGGCGCAGCCTGAACTGGTGCGGTGGATACTCTATAATTTTACTCGGGGGTAGGTTATCGAAGTGAAATAGCTCGGATTCTGTGGCAATGGTGGCGGCTGCCAAGATCTTGGGGACAAACTCAGCTGTCTCCTTACGTAGATGTCCTTCTGTACGTAGCTTCCAGAAGCAGTCGGACTGAGTTTTTTTGAGGAGACGTCCTATATTGTTAGGTCCAGCATTATATGCAGCGAGTGCTAAAGGCCAGTCTCCAAAGCGATTGTATAGAGAGCGTAAGTATTTTGCTGCAGCGTGAGTGGACTTTTCTGGATCTCTGCGTTCATCAACCCAAGTGTCGATGCGCAAGCCTAAGTGTTTTGCTGTTGCGAGCTGGAGCTGCCAAGTTCCGGAGGCGTTTTGAGAAGATGTAGCGTCGGGTTGGAAGCCCGACTCAATCATAGCGACATAGAATAAGAAATCGGGTAGCTGGTGTTTTTTTAAAATGGGAGAGATGATTTTATGCACGGACGCGGCGCGTTGCATCCAAATATTGAACCCAGGTCGCCCAATACTTGAATAGTAGCGTATCCAAGTATATACAGCGTCGAGTTCAGGGGTACCACTTGTGGTTGTGGTTGTGGTTGTGGTTGTGGTTGTGGTTGTGTTTGGTGTGGTGGAGGTGTTCTGGTTTGGTTTAGAGCTGGGAGTTGAGTGTAGGGTGCGACGGCTATGTTCGCGAATTTTGTTAAGGTGAGTATATTCGGGAAGAGGCTTTTCCTCATTCTTAGGCTGCAAGAATAATTCGGAGGAGTGCATTTGTACGCAACCCTGAATAAAAAGAGAGCTAAGCACAACAAGTTTTAGCTTATGAACAACCATGTTTTGAACTCACCTGTTTGATATATGGCTCTCTGGATAGATGCCTATTTTTTACTGTGCCGAAGTTTTCCCTTATACATGCGAGCTAGATGTGTGACGGATTCTTTCAGTCTAGCTTAGCCTAGTATATTTATCTCAATATGGAAAACTCTTAAAAGTCTTGTTCGGATTCTATGCTGAACGTCTGCAAAAGAAAATCAATATTCGCTAACCTGCTGTTGGAGCAATCCTTTTTTTAATGTAGGACGTAGCGGAACGTGCCCTTAATGCTAAGTTGTGGCCCAAAAGCTTCGGGTAGAGGCGCGTATGGGGCTGCGAGCTGGATAGCTTCGATAATTGCTTGATCAAGAATATGGTGTCCAGAGGAGTCGAGTACAATGGCGCGTGTTAAGTTACCTTTTTGGTTGATAATGAAGTGTACAAAAACATTTCCGTCCCAACCTTTGCGTAAAGCGTGAGATGGATAGTTCCAAGCAAGTTCGATAGCCTTTTTGAGTCCAGCAAAGTAGCCGATATACCGAAACTCTTGTGTGTTGATGTCGATTGCATTACTGATAGGGAGATCTTGGCTCAAATAATTTTGATAGCCTTGGCTAACCTGAGCACTCGCTAAGCGTTGAGAGTCCGAGAGCAGCTGTTCATATTTATTGCGTGGCGTATCTAGAGTTCGTAGTGGGGTGAAAGGAGATGTCTGGACTTGAAGACGGCCTTTCTTGGGTGGGGAGAGTCGGCGATCTTGGACCGCTTGCTTGGGGGGAGCTGGTGGTGATGTGGGGCCACTTGCGAGAGACTTCTTCAGGTTAGGGTTCACAGCACCTTTGATAGGATCAGCGTCAGGTGGAACTAGGTTTTTGTGTTTGGGAGGCCCTTCTTGGATGCGTGTTTCGCGTTTGGCTCTGTGGTTTTGATGGCTCCACTTGGCTTGTGGGGGAATGGCTGGAGACTTATTTTCTGGAAGTGGAATTTTTTCTACAATGATTTCTTTGTTGGGTAGCAAAGGCTTTGCAAGTTTGGGCTTTGTTATGGGTTTGAACTTAAGGCGAACACGTTCCGCTTGTGGGGGCTTGGTTTGAGGTGTTTCAAAGGTGACAAGTGCCGTCATGAGAGTTAGGTGTAGCAAAATAGAGAGCGCTAACCCTGAGCGGCTCCAGTTTATGATGTGTACATACCATGGGCGGTAGTGGCGATAGTCTTTTTTTGGCGGGGAACGATCACATTGGTGATGAAAAAAACGCGCCTTCATGGTTTAATAGCCTTCTAGAGGTGCTCGGGCAGCTTTTTGATCAGGCTGCTGATAAAGTGATACACGCAAATTATAATCCGGCCCACTATTACACTGGTGTAAGCTGAGACGTAACAGACTCTTGTTGTGAAACATTTTGTCTGTTTTAGCCCCGTCCACCAACAAGTCCAAGCATCGGCATAAATGCCAAAGGAGTGAAGTAAAAAATGAAAAACATGCTGATATTCCATCGAAAAGTGTTTTTCTTGATACTTTTTTATAG
>JAPPOJ010000067.1 GCA_028817975.1 Zetaproteobacteria bacterium
ATCCAAACTCTGCACATGCTGATGAAATACCCATTCAGTCTCGCATGATGACTATAGCGGATATTTTTGATGCTTTGACAGCTGCAGATAGGCCCTACAAAAAAGCTATGGAAGCGACTCGTGCGATTGATATTCTCCAAATGGAAGTGAATGGGGGTAAAATTGATAAGGCCATTTTCGATCTTTTTGTAGATTCTAAATCTTACGAGATAGTCAAACCATCAAAGTCTTAGCATTTCTGTCCTCGAGTCGAAATATAGAGAGATCTGACTTGTGGAAGTTTACAGATGTCTTTTGCTATTTTTTTGCTTGACGTGCCCAGGCCGTGTATTTCCATTTCAAGAAGATACTCTGAATTTGAAGATGGGCCATAGTCCAGCTTTAAGATACCAATGTGATGATAAGAGAGTGTCTGGGTGATTTTAGCTAGGAGTCCAGGTGCAGGCTTGAGCCTGAGACGCAGCCTATCTGCAGGATGATGCGTTGTCTGTTTGGGCATTTCTTTGGATTTTTTCATGACGAAACCTATGCTCTTTAAGCAGGGTTGTGCTTAAGTTGGTTTTCTATTCCGTGGTGTCAGTTTAAGAACAATATTTGTGATGTCAATTATATTTCTAGTTCTTGCTGAAAATCAGATAAAGTATTTAAGATACTCGACCCTTGTTTTTGTCTATCGAGTTCGGTGTTAGAATGATTGACTGTAGGATAAAATACCATTCGGAACATTTTCTTTGATGTATAAAGGGTTATGCCCGTGTTGTGGGGTGTGATCCTTTGTCTTGCTTGAGAAAGGTTGTCTATGAGGCTTATATTTTTTTCACAAATAGTTTTTCTCTCATGCTTTTTGTTTTCGTCTGTATCTTCAGCAAGGTGTAGATTTCAGTTTGATGATACAAGTGCAGGGGTGACTTGGACAGGGTATAAGTTTTCAGAAAAAGTAGGGGTCAGTGGAACTTTTGATGTAGTTACCTTTTCCCAAAATAGTAAATCGGCCTCTGTTGCTTCTTTGGTAAAGTCGGTTCATTTTCGGGTCGATTCAGCTTCCATTAACTCAGGAATGCCGGCCCGAGATAAAAAGTTAGCCCTCTATCTATTTGGTTCTATGCTCGACCCTGGGGCGATCACTGGGAAAGTTAAAAGCTATCGGCCTAAACTTAAGGTAGCTACCGCATCTATTTTGATGAATGGGGTAAGTCAAGATGTGGCTTTTGCGGTTGCAGATAATGGTAACCAACTGCTTTTTACAGGTGAGATTGATTTGTTAAGTTTTAAGATGAAAAAAGGCTTTGAACGCATTGCTAAGGCTTGTCAAGAGCTACATACAGGGCCTGATGGTAAGGCGAAGACGTGGTCTGTGGTCGGTTTGAAAGTAGTTGCTCCCTATGCGAAGACCTGTCAGTAAAAGAGGCCTTTTGTTAATTTGGCATTTGTATATTTTAACGACTCGATATATAGATGTCCCTTTGCCTTGGTTTTTTTGGTACAGCCAGAGTATACATTTTATGAAAAGGTATTTTCATGACAGAACATAAATATGACTTATGTGTGATTGGTGGTGGTTCAGGAGGGGTGCGCGCTGCACGGATTGCTTCCACTCGATATGGTAAAAAAGTGTGTCTTGTAGAGTCGAAAAAGCTTGGTGGCACATGCGTGAATGTGGGGTGTGTCCCTAAGAAGTTGTTTTATTATGCTGCGGCATTTGCTGAAAATGTCCAGGATGCGACAGGCTTTGGTTGGAAGTGTGATCAAGTCGCTTTTTCTTGGCCAGCCTTGATTCAAAATAAAAATGAAGAAATAGCTAGATTGAATGGTGTATACAACTCTATTCTAGAGAACTCTGCGGTAAAAGTAATTGAGGGAAAAGGCCGTTTGAAGGATGCTCATACTGTGGTTGTAGACGATGGTCTGGAGATTTCTGCGGATAAAATTCTTATTGCAACGGGTTCCACTCCTTATGTCCCTTCTTTTCCAGGTGCAGAAGCCTGCTTAGTTTCGGATCAGATGTTTTCTTTAGACCAACTCCCCAAGTCTATTGGCATCATTGGTGGGGGATATATTGCTGTAGAATTTGCAAGCTTATTATGCAATTTAGGTGTTGAAGTGAGCCTCATTTATCGCGGCTGTTGCCTTTTAACAGGCTTTGACCGTGATATTGGTGAACGACTGGAGAGAGCGTTGTCATCAAAGGGTATCAAGTTGATTCCGGATGCTGTGATTGAAAGTGTCGGGGATGGGAAGTCTAGTAAGCATATTCATTTGAAAGGTCAACCAGAGCTTGAAGTTGAGCAAGTTTTGCTTGCGACCGGAAGAGTACCTATGTTAGCAGGTCTTGGTTTAGAAGACTGTAAAGTTGCACTTAATGAAAAAGGTGGCATTCTGGTGAATGATGACTACCAGACGAGTGTAAGTTCGATTTACGCTATTGGAGATGTGATTACACGGATGGCACTGACCCCCGTAGCGATTGAAGAAGCGATGGTGTTCGTGGAGCGTGCTTATGAGGGGAAGGTACCGTTGATTAACTATGACGTCATTCCAACCTCGGTGTTTACTGAACCCAACGTAGGCACATGTGGTCTTTCGGAAGTTGCTGCAAAGGCTAAGTATGGTGATGTCGCTGTCTATGAGTCGGAGTATCGGCCTTTAAAGGCTACTTTGAGTGGTCGTAACACTAAGGAATACATGAAAGTTATTGTGGACAAAGCGAGTGACCGGGTTGTTGGCTTGCATGTCTTGGGCTATGATGCT
The DNA here is from genome assembly GCA_028817975.1 of Zetaproteobacteria bacterium. GTDB lineage: Bacteria > Bdellovibrionota_B > Oligoflexia > Oligoflexales > Bog-1112 > JAPPOJ01. The sequence goes on from JAPPOJ010000067.1 coordinate 2,749, forward strand.
GCAGAAATAGTCCAAGGGTTCGGAGTTGCAATGCTTATGGGAGCGACAAAGTCGCAATTTGATGCGACTGTCGGGATTCACCCCACTAGTGCGGAAGAGTTGGTGACCTTGCGGACTCCACGAGTATGATTTGTGTGCACATCCTACTTTCGTTTAGGTGTACGTCGTTTGCTTGTGTTTAGAATGTACCAGTCATCAAAAGTGATTGGATGAAAGTAGTTTGCTTCTTCTACAAGTATGTTGGCGGTTGTTTCCATGACTGCAGCAATCTCTACACGTACTCCCTCTGAACGTAAATGCCTTACGAGTTCTACAAAGTCGGAGTCTCCGGACATGATAATGATTGTGTCCACTTTTGAAGCAAGCTGTGTAGCCATGATAGTGAGAGGGATATCTGCAGACTTGTGGCATGGTACGACTTGTCCAAAATAACGCTCGTGAAGGCGGTCCGCGAGTTTATTTGAGATCCTTTGCCCTTCTCGAAAGTATACTAAGCGGTTGAGCCCACGGCCTGTGAGTAGTCTTGGGATCACCGTGTCGAAGTTCATCATAGTGGCTTCTTCTCCAGTGATACTGTGTAGGCTACGTTCGATATTATTGCCGTCCACTAAGATGGCGACAGACTGGCTGATAAGAATTTCTTCGGTTGGTGTATTCACAATATTTCCACAAATATAAGCGTGTGTACTCACGCGTTAAGTCCATAAAGTTAGAGACGAAGCTCTGTGTGCATATGTTGTATAAAAGCAGCGCAGGCCATGGGTTCCATTTGTTGGCCATCACGGTGGCGGATACTTACCGTTTGTGATTCCATTTCTTTTTCTCCTAAGACCAGCATATAAGGTATTTTTTGCATTTGAGCTTCTCTAATTTTATAGCCCAGTTTTTCATTGCGGCTGTCTAGCTCGGTGCGTAATCCTGCTTTTTTCAGTATTTGAGTGACCTCATGTGCGTATTGCTGGTATTTTTCTCCAACGGGAATCACTTGTATCTGGGTAGGTGCCAGCCACAGTGGAAGCCTACCTGCAGAATGCTCGATGAGCACAGCAAGAAACCGTTCCAAACTACCTACAGCAGCACGGTGCAGCATCACCGGCCGTTTGGCGCTGTTGTCAGAGCTTGTGTACCCTAGTTCAAAACGCTCTGGCATGGAGAAGTCCAGCTGGATTGTACCACACTGCCACGAGCGTTGGAGAGCGTCCACAAGATGGAAGTCAATTTTGGGCCCGTAAAACGCACCATCTCCAGGGTTCACCGTATAACTTTTTCCACAGTGGTCAAGAACTTCTTTTAGAATTGACTCAGCAGTATTCCACATTTCATCCGAGCCCATAGACTTTTCTGGCCGTGTGGAAAGTTCGATGAAGTACGTTTCAAAACCAAGGTCTTGGTAGATTTCAAAGATTTGCTGTAACAGGCTGTGAACAACGTCTTTGATTTGTGTTGTTTCGCAGAAAACGTGTGCGTCATCTTGAACAAAGGTTCTCACCCGGAAAAGCCCATTTAAAGTACCACTTTTCTCATGACGGTGAACACGACCAAACTCGGCATACTGTAGAGGAAGTTCCCGGTAGCTACGTTTTTGTGACTTGTAGACGAGACAATGTCCTGGACAGTTCATGGGTTTGATGGATGCATCTACGTCATCGCGACTGATGAAGTACATATTTTCCGCATAATTTTCATAATGTCCTGACTTTTTCCAGAGGTCGACGCTCATCATTAAAGGGGTGTCGATCTGTTGAAAACCATACTTTAGATTACTCTCACGTAGATACCTTTTGAGCTCATTGAGTACAGTGCTGCCTTTAGGGTGAAAAAAGGCGCTGCCAGGTGCTTCTGGGTGGAAACTGAACAAATCTAGCTGCTTGCCAACAATGCGGTGGTCTCTCTTTTTGGCTTCTTCAAGGCGCTGTAAGTGTGCTGCCAGTTCTTCAGCAGTTGCCCATGCAGTACCATAAATTCTTGTCAGCATCTTATTCTTTTCGTTGCCGCGCCAATATGCCCCAGCAACTTTCATTAGTTTGAAATGCCCTAAACGATTAGAGTTTGGTACATGAGGGCCACGGCAGAGGTCAAACCAGTCTCCCATACCGTAGAGGGTCACATTTTCATCTGTTGGAATAGCTGCGATGATTTCGGTCTTATAATTTTCTTGAAGTTGGTTAAATCGTGAGATAGCCTCATCACGACTAACAAGATCTCGGTATACTTGGATGTTTTGCTTCATCAGCCTCTTCATCTGTTTCTCAATAGCCCCGAGGTCGTGATCGCCAACGGCTTGATCTGCTGGAAACTCAAAATCGTAGTAAAAGCCATCCTTGATTACGGGTCCAATGGTGACTTTTGTTCCAGGGTATAACTGTTGCACTGCCATTGCGAGTACGTGTGCTGTGGAGTGGCGGATGATCTCTAAGCCGATCTCTGTATCTGGAGTGATGAACTCGATCGCGCAGCTTTGAGTTATTTCTCTGCTGAGATCGAGGATTTGGTTTCCGTTTATTTGAACTGCAATGGCTGTTTTGCCGATTTTCTTATGGATTTTAGTTGCAGCTTGAGCATATGTTGTACCTGGTTCATAGCTACGAATCGAACCGTCTGGCAATGTAATGTCAATAGAAGTCATTGTC
>JAPPOJ010000244.1 GCA_028817975.1 Zetaproteobacteria bacterium
GGGTTACGAAGTTGCTTCCAAAGAAAAGTATATTTCCTGGATGTGCAAAGATTCAGATACAAGTTTTACCCCCGATGGGTCTTGCTTCAGATGAGAGTGTGCAAGAATTTAAACAGCGGGTGCGCGAGACGATGTTAGATGCGCATATGTGTTTAAAACGGCAAAATATGGACTCTGAATCCTAAACTTGGGGGTGAAGTATGTCTTTTTGTTACGGACCCGTTCATCAGATAACGGCTTTTACCGACAATTATCTTTACTTGGTTGCTTTGAGTGATCCTACCCAGGTTATTGCTGTCGATCCTGGTGATGGAGGGGTCATTGCGGAATATCTTTCCGAGAACCAACTTCAACTCCGTGCTATTTGGAATACCCATCATCACCCTGATCATACGGGTGGGAATAAGCAGCTTGTGGACCAGTTCGGGTGTGAGGTCTACGGCCCTGCAGCTGAGCGGGGGTCCATTCCTTGCATCTCTCATCTTTTGTCCGATGGAGATGTAATCTCTATAGGTGGAGTGGAAGCTCAAGTGATAGCTACCCCAGGACATACTTTGGGTTCTATTTGTTACTACTTGCCAGCTCTGGATATCCTGTTTTGTGGAGATACTTTGTTTGTGATGGGTTGTGGCCGCCTCTTCGAAGGGACTCCGGAGCAAATGTGGAATAGCTTATGTAAAATAGCTGAACTTCCTGAGCAGACCTCGATTTTTTGTGCTCACGAGTATACCCTAGCCAATGCGGATTTTGCTCTACATGCGGAGCCAGAAAATAAAGCGCTCCAAATGAGGTGTGCGGAAGTCCAGGCCTTGAGGTCTCAACAGAAGCCTACTGTTCCGACAACAGTAGCTTTGGAAAAGAGTACGAATCCATTTGTTCGCGCGGCAGCCGGACACTTTGTTGAATCCTATCAATGTCATAATGGCTTGGAAACTTTTACAGCTCTGCGTGGGGCAAAAGATCAATTTTGAGCTTAGGATATAAAGCCTTTTTCAGTGAAAAAAAGTTGTGCTTGCGCATAAGCTTCTTCACTAAAGTATGTATAGCTCATCAGGCGGTCGCCGAGTTCCCAATTGAGTTGGCTATTAAAGCGGTTCATCTCGACAAATATTTCGTAGTGCTTCTGGTTGCTTTTAAGAAAGCGCTGCATGATCTCTTCAGCAAGTCTGTTACAGCCGTTTATGGTAGCCTCCCAGTAGGTCTTGACTGAGACACGCCATGCGACTTTACCGATCGTGGGTTCTAACTCCTTTGCATTTTTGACAAAGGGTGCGATATTTTGGTCGTAGATGAATAGTGCAAGATTTTCGTCTTCTCGGGCAATGGTGATAAGTACGAAACCAAAATCGTAAAGCACGGTCTCGAAAGCGAAGTTGAGATGAGCTTTGCGAGCTGTGCGCGCATAATAGGTCCAACTCGAAAAAATTTTACGTCGATGCTGCATATCGTTGCGAATGAGGATAGCGTTTACACGATAGTGATAGGACAATAGCTGAAATAGTTCAATGTTATTTCCTGAGATGGCGGAGCGCATGAGTGAATTCATAAACATCAGGTTGAGTTCTAGGATATGGCTGAGCTGTCTCTCTTCGGCAATCGCGAGGATGCGGTGCACGTTTTTACAAGAGTCAGAGACAACGTCGTTTTGGGTATAATTGGTCGAACGGAGTATCTGCTCTTTTTTGAGTAGTAGATAAGCTTCGGGCCAAGTTTTTGTTTGACGTAAATAACTAGAGCTGTCTGAAGTCATTCCTGGGGCGAAGTATGCAAAGCCTTCTCGCCATGGTGCGTCGAGAGCCTCATATTTGGTGACAATACGATGTAGGCTGTTGTCGAGCATTTTCATAGCCAGGCGGATGAGTTGTCGGTCGTCGCGTTGGATGGCAGTTAAGGCGATATTGGTAATCACATCCCAGCTTTCAATGACATGAACATAGTGTTTGCGTTGAAGGTTACCTTTAGCAAGCTGTTGCATACTAGACTCGGAAGATCTCATAATTTGTGGCAAGAAGTAGTCAGGCCTTAAGAAGTTTGTCATAAAAGTAAGCACGGGAATTGAAATGAAAAGTGTCAGCATGGAAATAGAGGATGCTGCTATCAGAATATTTGTATAGTAGGGAGAACTTTGTGGCCATGAAGCTTGCAACATAATAGTCAAGTTTGCGACGAACAGAAAAAGCATCGTTGCAATAATCAGAGGGTTGCGGACGATAAGGCCTACCAGTCTTGGTGTGTATAGCTGTGCACTTAGAGTTAATAAAAATGCAAGTCCTGTGATCATACCTGCAAATAGAGCATTGACCATTCGATTGGCGGACTCAAGTGAGTGTGCTGTGGGTATAAGAATGAAAGATTCAGGTACGAAGGCAGACAGAATCCCAATCCCGAGAGCGCCGTAGGTAGCGCGTGTCATCCAGGCAGTAGCTTTTTTGGGGTTCAGCATGTGCAGGTATTCGGTCTGCGCTTGCAGACTTTGAAGAGGAAAAATCATCCTCGTAAAGGCCATGAGCGAGCCATGGAACAGTATAACTGGTGAAGCAGCTCCTCCGTTGCGTCTTCGTTGTTTTTTTGCCATGATATCTTAGTCTTAGACTTTAAATCATGGAAAAAACTGTGTCCAAAAATGAAAACATCAAAAAAGTTATTGTAGTTGGTGGTGGTTTCGGTGGAATCAAGGCAGCTCGGGTCTTAGCGAGCCATCGTCAGGTCGAAATCACTCTCCTCGATAGGAGAAACCACCACCTTTTTCAACCTCTTTTGTATCAGGTGGCGATGGCGGGGTTGAGCCCTGCTGACATTGCTGTGCCTATACGTCACGTTTTTAGAAAAAATCCAAATGTGCTTGTTGTTATGGCAGATGTTAAGTCGGTTGATCATGAAGCGAAGAAAGTTATTACGGATGTAGGTGACTTTGAGTTTGATTACTGTCTCCTTGCGTGCGGCTCGCGTCATTCTTATTTTGGGAATGAAGTTTGGGAACCTAATGCTCCAGGGTTGAAGACTATTGAGCAAGCTACGGAGATTAGACGGCGGGTCTTTATGGCCTTTGAGCGCGCTGAGTCTACTTCCGATCCGCAGCAGCAAAGGTTTTGTCTGACTTTTGTGGTGATTGGTGGTGGCCCTACAGGAGTAGAGTTAGCTGGCGCTATTGGTGAGATTAGTAAATATACTCTGAATAAGGATTTTCGCAGAATTGATCCGAGTCGTACGCGTATTATTTTGATTGAAGCAGCGGATCGCATTCTTAAAAGTTTTAATGCAAGCTTATCTAAAAAGGCTGCGCGTGCACTGGAGCAGCTGGGAGTCCAAATTTGGACCAATTCTTTGGTTTCTGAGGTCACGAAGGATAGTGTCACGGTAGGGTCTGAGCAGATTCATGCGAAGACAGTCTTGTGGGCGGCTGGAGTGGAGCCAGCGCCTATCAATAAAAATTTAGGGGTAGGCTTAGGGCCTCGAGGTAGAGTCAAGGTTGACCAAGACTTGTCTGTTCCAGAGTATAGTTCAATCTTTTGCGTTGGGGATCAAGCATTATGCGTTGATTCCACTTCAGGTCGACCTTTACCAGGCTTGGCTCCGGTAGCCATCCAACAGGGTGCGCATGCAGCAAGAAATATTTTGGCGGATATCAAGGGCCAAGAGCGTAAGCCGTTTAAGTACATAGACAAAGGACAGCTCGCGACTATAGGACGTAACGCTGCTATTATGCAGATCGGTAAATTTCGTTCTTTTGGCTTTTTTGCCTGGTTAGTCTGGCTCTTTGTGCATATTTATTACTTGATTGGGTTTAACAATCGTTTAACAGTGTTTTGGCGCTGGGCGTGGCACTACTTTTCTTATAGCCGTGGGGCGAGGCTTATTATCCATAAGAAATGGCAACAGTATGAAAAAATAAGTGAGAAAGTTTAAAAAAAGATAGGGAAGAAAAACTTCCCTATCTTATAAATAGATGTAGCGGTAACTTGCGAAGATTATGCTAAAAAGTGGTGAATTACCGTACAAATCTATGATAATCTAAGCCATTCTCTAAGATACGCTTGTCTGTTACCCGCGGTTGAGCAATGACAGTGCAATCTGTGGCTGTGAATTGGCGGTCGAAAGAACGCTTGTTCCAGCCTGTTGTAAGATGTTTGCTTGTGTCATTACAGCGGTTTCTTGAGCGAAGTCCGTATCCCGAATCCGGCTACGTGATTCGGAAAGGTTCTCTACCTGTACGTCTAGGTTGGACATCGTTGAGGTTAGTCTGTTTTGGATCGCTCCCAGATACGCTCGGTGGTTGTTGACACGATAGATCGCCTCATCTAGGCTTTCGATACTCCTTTGTGCGTCTACTTTGCGATGTACGCGGGTGCCTTCCGTGTGCTCGCCTATCTCAAGTGACTTGTCTCCGCTTGTAAAAGCATTGATGTCACGGAAATCCACTTTAATGATGTTGACTGGATTTCTTTTTTCCATAGCATCTGACTTGGGGTAGTAATCTTTGCTTACTTGAATTTCAAGAGGAAAAGCGTTTGGGCCTTTGTCCATGTCTTGGGGCATGTCGGTTTCACCTACAAGCAGTCGGGTACCGTTGAATTCGGTTGCATTTGCAATGCGATCGATTTCGTCTTTTAGCTGTAAAAACTCTTTGTCTAAGAATTCGCGCTCGCGGTTGCCAATTGTGTCCGAGGCTGCTTGTACTGCAAGCTCACGGAGGCGAACCAGCATGTTTGTGGTTTCGACCAAGCCGCCTTCTGCAGTTTGTACGAGAGAGATACCATCGAGTGTATTTCTTCGTGCCATGCGTAAGGAGCGGATGTCTGCATGTAGATTTTCAGAGACCGCGAGTCCTGCTGCGTCATCAGCGGCTTTGTTAATTCTGTTGCCGGACGCCAAGCGGGTCATGGAGCCGCGGAGTGTACGGGTAGAATTCCCAAGGTGCCTTTGAGAGTTAATCGATGAAATATTCGTTTTGATACGTAGACCCATGCCTAGACCTCCTGTCCTGTCGGGCTGTCACCATGTTGCATAATCTTCACCCCACCTTTCGGCAGAAATTTCTATTAGGTTAGTTGTTCCCATCTTGAACCATATAACTTGCTTAAATAAAAGAGCTTTGTTTTTGAGCAAGATCTGCTGATAGGAATGATTCGGTGGGGTATGGAATTCCTTGTTGGAAGATATCGGCAAATACTGCTGCTGTGGAGGGAGTTTTCGAGACTGTGGGGGAGGTTTGATTTGCTCGTACCTATAGAGTTTGGATAATATCCGGAAAATATTTGCTTGCTTGAAGGAGCCAGGTTATTGTGGACAATACAGTGTTGTAAATAAACGATGTTGTGCACTCC
>JAPPOJ010000123.1 GCA_028817975.1 Zetaproteobacteria bacterium
GGTCAAAACACCTAATAAGGTTCTAGCGCAGACGTTCGTATATTTATCATCGGAAATAGAGGTACAACCTAATATGGCTTTTGGAATCCTGATGCTCATCCTTGCATCTTTATGTACATACTTTTACATTGAGTCGCGTAAAAATCCTGACCGTTCACGCATCGACACACACCCTACAATGGAAGGTCTTTCTGCGCGGCTTAAGAATAGCATAACTTCGGAAAACAGCCCTACAGCCGCACCCCGTAACGAGCCTGAAATTTCGATCGAAGCCTTCCTAAAACTCCAGACAGGCGACTACCTACAGATGAAAGACGTAGGCCTTAAGATGCTGCATATTGATGGCAAAATCAAGTCGAGACACCTCGTCAAGTCAGGTTCGGAACGCATCACCCAGTTTGTAGTCGACAGCGGTGTTGAGGAGTACATGGTACAAGCTTCTGGTTATGGTAACCATGAAGGCGTATATGTGCTCACGGCACAGCCTCAAAGTACTGATTTGAGCCTCAGCGCAGCTGATTTTCACAATCTGAATCATACGCCTCCAGAGTCGTTGACATACCAAGGCACAGAATATAGAATTGCCCACAAAAGCTCTCAGACATTTTGTCCGCAAGAGAACGAACTTTCCTCCGAACCACAGCTCGAGTGGTGGTACACTGAGGGAACTGGAGAGAGTCATCTAGCGATCCTTCGCAAGGGAGACCAAAGGCTACAAATTTATTTTATGGTCTCTGTCCCCCTTTCACAATGTGAATGGACACGACTCCATAGCTCATAAAAATATTTGCACAAAGGAATTTAGTGTGAACCAAGACACACTCATTAAGCTCGCTCTCGGTAGCATGTTTGCCATTGGAGGGTACAGTGTCTTCAAATCCACCGGCGAGGACCCCACACCTAAGGTCAACCAGGCACCCCATAAATATGATGTACACGTACAGCAATATAACGGCAATGGCCAACTCGACCTCAAGGCTGTCGGTAGCCTACTGGGTAAGGCTAAAAATACGGAAGAGTTTGAGAAGTTACTCAACTCTAAAGAAACCGGAGTGAATAATCTCGACTTGAACGGAGACGGCAAGGTCGACTACATCAAAGTGGAAGAATTTCATGAAGGAGATGTGCGCGGCTTAAACCTTACCACCGAGCCTAAAGCTGGGGAGGTCAAAGAACTTGCGACCATCAAGATTCAAAAGAAAGAAGGCTCACCAGAACAGGCCATCGTCGAGACTCGCGGTAACCCCGAGTATTATGGCCCGGGTGCATACTATCATAGCCCCTGGACCAGCATTGGCACCGGACTTTTTCTCGGCTACCTTTTTGGCGGCGGACATCGGCCCTGGGTTTCTCCTTATTCCTATGGCCGTTATCCAAGTGGCTATGTCCCTTACCAAAGTATGCCTGCACAGCAATACCAAAGCTATACCGGCTCCCGATTTGGCCAGAACGGCTTTACCAAAAGTAATCGAGGCCGTTTCGACCATGTAACGTCTCCCTTCGAAAAAAGAAGCAACGAACGCCCCAGACTCGGCGACCGCCGCGGGAGTTCCTTTCAAAATCGCAGCACAACAAGGTCGATCCGTAAAGGTGGATTTGGCAAAAGTGTACAGCCAAGTCCAAGTCGCACGCGACCACGCTCTTTTCGCCCACGCTCCAGCGGTCGAGGCTTTGGGAGCCGGCGACGCTAATATTCTTATGACTTGCATCTGCAATCACCTTCTAGCAACAGGAAAGCATTATGAATGCAGCTAAATACAGTATCAGCCAAAGTAGTCGTCTGCAGTATGCTGGACTCTATCTTTTATTAGAGCTCTCCGAGTCGAGCTGTGCCGAGATCGTCGGCGAGCTAGAGAGCAATGCTAAAATACTCGAACCTATCCTCTCGTGGCTACTTGAACAACAGTATATTGGAGCCAAAGGTAAAAACGACTTTGCCATCACAGAAAAAGGCAAATCGGTGGTACGCACCTTCAAGGAAAAATACAATCGCTTTGTCGAAGATTATGACATCTTTTCTGCAGTAGACTTGGGGGAAGGAGAATTTGCCTATAGTCACCTGCCCGAATTTGACAATGACGAACAATGGCTAGAATTTATCGATCAAGATCGCTGGGAAGATTTACGCATCGCCGTCGCCGAACATAAAGGAGACGACCCCATCGAGCTGATCTTTATGTCACTCATTGCCGATGGAGAGTATGGCCGTGACGAGCATGGCCAATGGGATGAAAACTTGCTCACCGGAGCTATCTGGGACGAAATAGTTGAGATCGCCAACACAGCTGTACCCCTGACAGCCTTAGCTTATGAAGACGAAGGACAAATCGTCTCCGCAAAGGAAGTCATGGCAGACATTCTTGCCCAAGGCAACAATCTCTTAGGCGAACTCAAAAATGAGCCACCTCTCTAAGCCCTACGGCTGCCCAGAAGCCCCCCTCTTCTTTAACAAACTCATATCTTTGATTTTTTTGTTTTTCCCTTGCTTATATTTTACTCATGAACCCAAATATACCTGCCGATAAGGGCTGCGGGGGCGTACACGCAGGGAAGAGGCCTATCTAGAGAAAGACCAGGCCACACCTTACCCGCAGCTGTCCCATGACATGATCAAGATGAGTTTGCAGTGCAAGAGATAGGGTGGACATGTCAAATACGAAACAACGCACTACTTTAAGTGACGAAGAGCGCGAGACACTCGTAGAACTTATTCATATCGGCATGGGCAGAGCCTGTGCTTCGATCAACCAAATGGTCCTGAATAAAGTCAAATGGAAAATACCTATCATCCCGAGACAGGAAGACATAAAGTCAGGTATACTCCAAGACAAAGCAAAAGAGAACCTCGTGATGTCCAGCCTTAATTTTAGTGGAGACCTTACGGGGCATGTGGATATCATGTTTTCTCGCGAGAGTGGCACCGAGCTTACCGCTATTCTCAACGAAATAGAACCCAAAGACGTCGACCCACAAACGATGGTAGAGACTCTCAACGAGATCGCCAACATTACCGTCAATAGCATTGTAGGGACACTCTCCAATCTTTTGCAGAAAAAGCTCGATTTCAAAACCCCTGTTTTTCACGACAGCACACAACTCGCCACGGCAAACGCTACGGACCCATCCATTCAAGAAAATGTTGTCGTGATTGCTGAATTTACGATTGCAAACACCCAAGTTGAGGGTAGCTTTCAACTCGTGTTTGCCTACGATACTATGAGCGAAGCAACCAAAAAGATTCGCGAGAAAGCTTCCTGAATGTCCACCTCTCATGACTAAGGTAAACAAGCCCATGCCAGAAAAACCCTCTCCCTATAGGCATTTTAAGGCACTTGTGGTGGACGACAATAATTATGCACGCAAGCTCAGCGAGTATGCACTCCGCAAAATTGGCTTTCAAGATATCCTCCTTGCACTCAGCGTCGAACACGCCACGCAAAGTATTGAAAGCTGTTCAGGTAGGATAGACTTGATCGTTTCAGACTGGAATATGCCCGAAAAAGACGGACTCGATTTTTTCAAAGAGCTTAAGCAAGATCCAAAGACGGCATCTATCCCATTTATTATGCTCACTGGAATGACAGGGGCAGAGGCCATCAAAGAAGCTCAACAGGAGGGTATTCAATATTATCTGGTCAAACCTTTTACAGAAGCAAGCTTACGTACGAAAGTAGACCACATTTTTAAGGACAAAATTTAACCTGTTGACCTCAACAGGAGGCCACAACCCCTATGATGATCCACATTCGTACTTTCATGACCCGTACAGATGCCGAATTGAGTCGCATTTTTCTCGCAGGCCATGGGATCTGTGCCGAAGTCCGTGCGGACGATCTCGCAGGTTTATGTTCCGCGTTTCACATGGCAAACGGCGCTCACCTGTGGGTCGAGGAGGAACAAGCTGAGGATGCCTGTGCACTGCTGCAAGATGTGGAGCAGCAGGAGGCAGAACAAAAACCGGATCATCCTGAGACGTAAAACCACTTGACCCAGAAGAAGACCACAACCACGGCACCGAGTACGATGGTTCCAAGCAGGCTCAAGAGCTTCATGCCACGACTAGGAACATGTACAGGGTCAAGTGCGCCCGAAAACATGACATCATGATTCAGGTAGGCCACAAATGGACTTAACACAAAGGTCACGGAAGTGGCAAAGTCTACCAGACCTTTGATAGACACTTGGAACACAGCCAAAATAGTGATAGCCCCGATACCAAACGCCCACAGAGCACGTGAATAATTCCAACCATGTAAAGAAATAGTTGTAAAACGCACACTCAAGAGCGCAGCTGATTCCGCCACTACCCTGGAAAAACCATCCAAAACAGTTAACGTGGTCGAAAACAAAATGAGAAAAGCAGAAATACCCACCAAAAATCCCATGTATGGTCCTAAACTCTGCGAATACATCTGAATCACTTGTTGCGCAAAACCAACAGCACTATTCTCAAACCGCACTCCAGACGGATACATTAAGGATGCCCCAAGCAAAATAAAACACAAAGCTAACAAACCACAACCAAGATAACCCACATTAAAATCCCACCAAGCATCGGTGCCCGAAATGGTGGTGTGCTTTTGCTTTTCCACCGTCCACAACGAGTGCATCACGGATAGATCTACCGGCGCAGGCATAAACCCCAACAGAGCAACGACAAAAAAAAGAGTCTGTACCTGCAAAAACTCTGTCGAAGACCAAGTCAACCCGCTTAACTCCAGATTGTGCAACGCGACAAAAGTTGCCACAAAGGTCGATAGGGTGATAAAGGCAACCACCCACTTCATCATACGGTCCATCAACCGATAGCCCCCAGTTTGAAGAAGTAAGATACTTGCAAAGAGCACCGCAATAGCTATCCACAGCACTGGAAACTCTAGACCGAAAGCCGCACCAGCTAAACCGGCTGTGACCAGGGTGACCGAAGCTACGACAATAAAAAAAGGGAGAATCATCGCCAGTATAAAAAGAGCCAGATGCCAACGACTCCGCTCTTGGTAACCATGGAGAAGTGACTTACCTGTGGCCTGGGCATATTGGGGACCGAAGGCAAACGCTGGATACTTCAGACACAAGACCAAGATCACCACAGGAATCATCCATAAACCATACACTGCTCCTGCACGTGTCGACTGCACAATATGAGAGACTCCAATTGCAGCTCCTGCAAATAGAAGCCCCGGACCCATTTTAGAAAACACTTTGACGACGGCCATACGCGACACCCTCCAACGGATAAAGATATAAACTTCAAATCATCATTGTAAACCTCTTTATGGTCTAAAGC
>JAPPOJ010000208.1 GCA_028817975.1 Zetaproteobacteria bacterium
ACAAAGGGGGTAACCTAAAAGAGGTTCTTACGAAATATACTCAAATTGTTCATGGACTGATGGATACACAAAAATCTACTGCATTATTTTCATCTTCAACTATTTCTGGAAAAATAAGAAGCTTCCTTCTGATTGAGTCTGCACGGGAAAATGCAGGGCTCCTAAGAGCAAATCTATCTTCCATTTTAGCGGCAAACCTACCCCTCAGTGACGCACAGTTTCAAAAGATTAATTCATTTAAATCAGGTTTAGATAGCAATCTAAACTCACAAGGTCTCGACCTCTCTCCATCACAGCAAAACTTTATTCAAAGAGCACTACAAAAAAGTCATTGGCTCAAGGTTGAAGAGGTTTTCAAGACGGTAATTACCCTGTCCAATGAAGGTGGATTTGATGAAGATGCGAGCGAATTTTTTAAGACAATTACTAAAGTTGTAGATGACGTTGGTTCCTTTATTGAAATGGACCTTGCAGAAATCAAGAGAATTACGGATGAAGAGAAAAAGTCCGCAATACATAACCTTATGATGCACAGTTTAGAAGTTGGCTTCAATATTATTTTAGTTCTTTTGGTACTTATCTTTTCCTTACGTAATATCCGTGTGCAAATGTCCGATTCTATTCAAAAGATTGTCGACTCCACCTCCCACGTATCCAATGCATCCATAGAGCTGTCTAAAACGAGCCATAACTTATCCTCGGGCTCTCAACAAACAGCCGCGGCTTTGCAAGAAACAGTCAGTTCGATGACCGAAATGAATTCAATGGTTAGCCGCACACTCGACAAATCTAAAGAAGCAAAATCTTCTTCAGAAGACATTGGCTCCAAAGCCAATCGCGCACAAGAAGCAGTGAATAATATGGTAGTTGCTATGGAGCAACTCGCAGAGTCTAATGAACAATTAGAGCAAGTAAATAAGATCATTCGTTCCATTGCAAAACAGACGAAAGTAATTGATGACATTGTATTTAAGACCCAACTACTTGCGGTTAATGCCTCCATTGAGGCCGCTAAAGCAGGGGTGCATGGTAAAGGGTTTGCTGTGGTTGCCGGTGAAGTCAGCAAATTAGCGCAGGTATCCGGGGAAGCTTCTGAGCATATCAACATTCTCTTAGATGAGAGTGAAGAAAAAGTAAACAAAATCACTCATGATGTGGACAACCGCATCAGCCAAGGCTCTTCGTCTGCCAAATCAGTAAAATCCGTGTTTAACGAAATCAACAAGTCGGTCATAGAAATTCAAGGTTTTTCCGATGACATGACCAATGCTTGCGAAGAGCAAAGTTTAGGCATTGACCAGGTGTCTGAAGCTGTCAGTCAAATTGATCAAGCTTCTCAGCACAACACCACAGAAGCCCAAATGATTGAACGTCAATCCACAAATTTGCGAGAAGAAAGCCGTGAGCTTAAAAGGATTTCGGCTGAGCTACGCCACCAAATATTAGGTTTCGGCAACGATACCCAGGAGAAAAACATAGATCATTCTTCTTCCAGTTCTACATCCGAATATCCAAAAGAATTCACAACGCACGAAAGCGATCCAGCATTACCCGACCAAGAAGGACATGTCGTTGGTGAAGATATCGCTGATGATGACTCTTTTCGCCCTGTATAATCTTGTATAGAGCATAAATATGCCCACCTCTCTACTCCAACCATTCAGCGAGAACGAGCAAAAAGAAATCTTTCGTCTTGTTGAGAAAATCGTAGGTACCGAAAAAATAGCCCAAGAAAAACCGCATATCTTTCTCAATAATGTACAAAGACGAATTCTTAAAACCAATAAAAAAAATTTAAAGGAGTATCTTCAATACCTCAAGTCTGATGCTAAAGAGCACGAAAAATTTATATCTGCAATCACAATACATACAACCTATTGGTTTCGAGAGCCACGTCATTTTCATTTTATGGAACATCAGTTGGCATGTGGAAGATGGAAAGGAAAAAAGTTAAGGGTGATGAGCATGGGCTGCTCTGAGGGCGAGGAAGTCTATACCTTAGCACTTATTTTAGAAAGCTATCGACAAACAGATAACGATTTCGATTACACCGTAGAAGGCTACGATGTCGACCCCATTTCCGTTCAGAAGGCAGCACAGGCAGTATATTCGGAATCTAACTTACAAAAAATTCCTAAAAAATACCATCATCATATCCTAGTGGGCTCTGGCAAGACAAAAGGTTTACTGACCTTAAGTAAAGACATAAGGTCACGTTGCAAATTTTATGTAAAAAATGCGTTACAAACTCATATGATTGAAAATAACAAATATAATCTTATATTCTGTCGTAATATGCTCATTTATTTTACAGAAAATCAAGTTAATCGAATTATTCGTGACCTCGTAGATAAACTTCATACCGAAGGAGTTTTATGCATCGGTCACAGCGAAAATATTCCATATGATGAAGTAAGTATTCGACGTTTAGAAGGCTCGGTATACATAAAAGACAAACCCAAACACTCTCCCGTTTCACGAGCTACAGCAGTACCTCTAGCACACCTATCAGCTACATCTAGCATACTCATTATCACTGATTGCGAGACAACTCAAAGAGTCATTGAGTCGAGCCTTAAGCTTCAAAGATTTCAGTGTTTTATGATATCAGATTTAGAGCAAGCGGAAAATATCATACAAAAAAACAAAATAGAAATCATAATCTTAGGAATGCAAAATAAAGAGGACTATAAGTCAAACTGGATTCGTCAACAAAGGGGGAAAGGGCTGCATATTCCATGCCTTGTCCTCACTAAACATACTGATCTGGACATTCATCGCTACATTGCTAAGTTAGAGTTCAATGTACAAGGTATTTTTTCCGTATCCGAGTTAGAAAAAGATACGAATACTCTATCTAAAAAAGTAGAATCTTTAATCTTGGGTAAGACTTTACACAAACATAAATCTAGGTTAGATGTCATCGTGGTGGATGATGAAATCGAGATTCTGCATCTTTTTTCAGAATACGTCACAAGCAACGACTATAACGTCAAGACATTTAAAAACCCTTGTGATGCTGTGGAGTATATTAAAGATAATCGCATACACTGTGTCTTTATTGACTATAAAATGCGAGAAATGCTCGGTACAGAGCTTGCAAAACAGATTCGACAGTTAAAGCCAAACCTTCCCATTATCATGGTTACGGGATTTACCGATATCCCACTCAATAACCTCGAAAAAGAAAAAGTCATCTACAAATGCCTCAAAAAACCTATCGAACCTGAAATATTTATATCCACATTACAAGAAGCAACCTATGCTAAATTCTCCGGCGAGATATCTTCTATTCATTCCATCAAACAATACAACTATGACGTTATTTTGATCGGTTCTAGTACGGGAGGACCGAAAACACTGGTGGATGTTTTAAAGTACGTCACAAGAGATGCACCACCCATCGTCGTTGTACAACACATTCAAGAGAATTTCCAAGTATCTTTTTCAAAGTATTTAGGGAGTTATATTCAACTTCAGACCATCGTCGTCGAGAACCGAACAGATTTACAAAAAGGATGTATCTACTTTGCGCCTCCCGATCGACATATTGGCATAGAAACCAACAGCACAGGAATCACAGCTTTTTCAGACATGGCCCCACCGATCAAAAGCCACCGGCCAAGTGTAGATTTCTTATTCAAATCAGCAGCCACTACCCCTCCCAAAAAACGCAGCATCTTAGCCTTTATCCTAACAGGAATGGGAGACGATGGTGCAGAAGGTATGCTCCAACTCTATAAACAAGGACACACGACAATTGCCCAGGGAGTCCAGTCGAGTACCGTATTCGGAATGCCCAGAGTCGCGATTGACATTGGTGCAGTCTCTGCTGTGGCTAACTCCCAAGAAATCGCCGACCTGTTACAAAAAGTGAAGCTCAAAAGATAAGCCCAGTCACAATGGGCATCAGCTTGCTTTTATGGGGCATCTCAAGCTATGCTGCACCCTATCAGTAAACAGAAGAAAGCATACGCCAACCAAGTTCGTATAAAGGCAAGGACACCATGCAGCACCAAATCAATACCCTCACCCAATCTCTTCAGCCCTATCCAGCAGAACAACTCCGTAAACTCACTCAACAAAGACAAGCACAAGGACTTCCTATCTATAATTTTGGGACTGGAGATCCACGTATCCCCTTATGGCCTAAAATTAATCAAGCGATTGCTCAGCAGCTCCCTGAAATCAGTCAATATCCAAGCATTCTCGGGTCACAAGCACTCAATAACGCCCAACGTAATCACCTTCAACGTAGATACCACCTCAACGATAAAAAGATGTCTCACATCATGACTTTGCCAACCAGAGGAAGCAAGGAAGCTATCTTTCATATTGCATTATCTCTAGTAGAACCCGGAAAAAGAGACAACATCTATTATCCTGAACCCGGATACCCCGTCTATCGCTCCAGTGTGCTCTTTGCTCGCGGGACCCCACAGCCCTATACACTCAACGAAGGAAACAACTACCTTTGGGAACCTTGGAACACAAAAGGCCTCAACACCGACAAAATAGCAGCGGTATGGGTGAATTACCCACACAATCCTACCGGCAGATCTGTAGAAGGTCCGTATTGGGAAAAGCTATGTTCTTGGTGCGCAACACACGGCATCGTATTGCTATCGGATGAGTGTTATACAGATATTTATCCAGCAAGCCAACCCATACCAGAATCACCCTTACAATACCAAACTTCAGGAGTACTGAGCTTTTTAAGCTTATCCAAACGTTCAGGACTTACAGGGCACCGCATCGGCTATATCGCAGGCGATCAAGATATCCTCGCAGCACATGCACGTGCACGTGCTCACTTTGGGCTCGGGCAACCTATCTTTATGGAACAAGCTGCTATACTTGCCTGGGAAGATGAGCAACATGTATGTTCCAGGAGAGAAGTTTTTAATCACCGTATCGACATAGCTTATCACAAGCTCACACAAGCTGGGTTCCATTTAAGAAAGCCTCAAGGCGGGTTTTACCTGTGGGTACAGGTCCCAAGCTCTTATGGAGAGAACGATATACAGTTCTGCCGTGATATTGCAGCAAAAGGAGTCCTCACCACCCCAAGCAGCTGGATGGGGGAAAATACTCGTGGATGGTTTCGCCTAAGCATGGTTGAATCACTCGAAAGAACCGAAGAAGCAATGGATATTTTATCCACACACTATGGACGAAAGGCTGATTAAATCGATCTATTCATATGGACCGTGGGTTGCGTAGTATTTTTCATATTTGGCTTTAAAAGCCATTTAATCATCATAAATTC
>JAPPOJ010000102.1 GCA_028817975.1 Zetaproteobacteria bacterium
GTATTGTGGGTCAAGTGGAGGCCTTATGTGATCGCATTTTAGCGGACTTAGAAAAGTCCAAACGCCCTGTTTTACAGGCTACTAAATGTGCTTTGGATAACGCAGAATATAAGCCAGGTAAAGGATATCTTACTCCCGGCAAGAAAAAAGTGCGTACGGAGCTAAACGTGAGCAGTGTACAAAAAATGGCGCGAGCGATCTTTATGTTAGAGATTTTGCTTGGGAATGTGCGTTCTGGGGGGGTGAATACCAAGAGGGAACTCTACTACATTAGTAAGGGTCTGTTGAAGCAAGACCCTTCGCGCAAGCCTTTGGATTTTAATGAACAATCCGAATCCGATTCGGTGGTCGATTTTATCTGTGAGATGTTGGAATGCTACCGTGAAGAGTTAAATTGTTATGCAAATGATCGTGGAGGGCAGACGTACTCTAAAAATTTGGTGGTCACCGAAACCATGCCAGATGGTACCCAAGCAACCATTGACTTATCGATGCTTGGAACCTCCCCTTTCATGCCGAAAAACAGGCCGCAGAACTTGAAATTAGAAGCGAAGAAAAAGATAGATTTTGCTTTAATTGTGGAGTCAGAAGGTACGGCAAACACGATTGTCGCCAATGGAATGACGAAAAGGCATAATTGCATTGTGATTGGTGCACAAGGGGTCCCTTCGAATGCTGTGCGTGGCTGGGTACGGCGTATTCAAGACCAGCTGGGAGTTCCCTTGTTTTTTTTCGGTGACTTGGATGCTTATACTCTACAGAACATTTTTCGCACTTTAAA
This sequence comes from Zetaproteobacteria bacterium, assembly GCA_028817975.1. Taxonomy (GTDB): domain Bacteria; phylum Bdellovibrionota_B; class Oligoflexia; order Oligoflexales; family Bog-1112; genus JAPPOJ01. Next base: position 782 of record JAPPOJ010000102.1, read on the forward strand.
AGCAGGTTCGGCGTCTTCTTTGATTCGTAATCAAGATTTTTCTGCTCCAGATGTTAAGTTCTTAGGGGTCTTGCCAGAAGATATTGAAAGGTATGATCTCTTTTACTATAACGTCAACAATAAAGACTCTTCTGAAGCTCGTTCCCTCAAAAAAGCACAAGATGTATTGGCGAATGACCCTTTCTTTCAAGCGCGTAGTAATCGTGGATTGGCAAAGATATTAGACTGGCTGATTGCTGAAAAAAAGAGGTGTGAGCAGCAAGCACTGTTTTCCATTGATGGCGCAGATCCATTGATTTTTGAAAAAATTATTTTGGAAAAGATTGAGGCCGGTCGGTATGTCTAAACCACCTGTAGATGTGTGTGGCTTACACGAGCTTGCCTCGCGTTTGTCGGTGAGAGAGGATACCTACTGCCCCTATTTTGGTCCCCATGATCAAAGTCTTCTTTTATGGACTTTTGTCGAGAGTTTGCGCTTGCACCAGCACTCTGTAGGGCTTGTGTTGGTACAAAATCGTAAGGAAGTGTTGGATTGGGCGCAAAGCTTACAACGTTTGCAGCAGAATCCAGGTGGAGAGAGTGTGCGTGTGGTGACGTTTCCTCACCACAGCTTTTGGGGGCGTCGTGTGCCAAACCCTCCTCGTCATGAAGAAATCGCGCGTCTGTCAGCTATGGGCCATTTGTCGCAGCTGCAAACAGGAGAGACTCTTTTAGTGGTGTCGACCCTTGCTGGGCTGTGTCAACAGACACTTACTCCTGAGTTCGTGCGAGACTCGTTATTTACGTTGAAATGCCAGGATGTGTGTGATCCAGAGCAGTTTGTGCAGCGACTGCAGTGTTTGGGTTATCAGTGTGCTCCCAATGTGCATGATCCAGGCGTCTATGCGGTGCGTGGTGGGATTGTGGAAGTTTTTCCTGTTCACTTGCACAAGCCCGTTAGAATTGAGTTCTTTGCCGATGCGGTGTTCTCGATACACCAGGTTGAGCTTTCCTCGGAATTTTCGGGGAAGGAGTTGTCCGAGGTCGTGATTTCTCGCGCTCTAGAGGTTGCCACAGCTGATGTTGCTTGGAGGCAAGGCACCCAAGCAGTGCATGAAGCACTCAATCAGCAATCTATCCATGCGGGGGAACGCCACGCGATGTTGGATAGCTTACGTCAAAAGCGGCCTTGTGCCCACTTTGCGATGTTTGCCCCCATGTTTCGTGAACAACAGGCCTCGTTTGTGGAGCACCTTCCGGGTGCGGTGCCTACTTTTTGTACGCAGACACAGACAAAACTCTGGGAACAGTTCCAACATCACATGCAAGATTGTCAGCTTGGCTATGAAGATGATTTAGCGATGGGTCACCCAAGTTATGACCCGGCTTTTCATTTTAGGGTGCCACCTTCGGTGCAGCATATACTGCAGCGGCACATTGTGGCATGTGCTGAGGTTGCTGCAGATGAACGCGAGCGTTTTGTCTGCTTGCATCTGAAGGGAGTCGAAGGGTCACTCCCTCCTCGGCTTGACCCAGATAACCCGGTGGCGTGTCTTGCGGAGATACGCGCTCGTCTTGATCAGGGTTTGATGTGTATGATCGTTGTGCAGAGCCAAGCAGATCTTGCTCCATTGACTGCAGTTCTATTGCAACACCACTTACCTAAACCTCAGCCATATTGTTTTGCACCTGGTTCGCGTACTTTTGTCCCTGGAGCGCAGTCCTTGCAGGTTGTGGTGGGCCTCTTGGAAAGCCCTTTTGTAGATGAGTCCACGGGTGTCTGGTGGTTGCCCGCAGACCGTGTTTTAGCTATGCCAAGTGCACGGAAAGTGCGTAAAAAAGCTAAAAAGAAACTGCAGGACACCTTGGATTCCTTACATGACCTGCAACATGGGGACGCACTGGTGCATGTGGAGCACGGAATCGGTATTTACCGAGGTATGGTTACTTTGGAGCTGGGACATGGGCAAAGTGATTTTATTAAAATTGAATATCAGAATAAGGACTATGTATATGTGCCGGTTGCAGAAGTAGGCCAGTTGTACCGTTACTTCGCTAACCCTGCAGTCGGGGCTCAGGGGGAAGCATCCGCTCCACCACGCTTAGACAAATTACGTAGTTCCGGGTGGAAAGCGCGCCGGCGCAAAACCCATCAAGCTGTGAAAGATATTGCACAAGATTTGTTGAAGATCTTGGCAGAACAAAAGTTGGCAAAAGGTAAAGTATATGGAGCGCCTCCACCGGAGTATGTGCAATTTTGTGAAGATTTTCCTTATCAAGAAACCGAGGATCAGCTCACCGCATTAGAAGATATTGAGCAAGACTTGTGTGCGTCTAAGCCGATGGATCGATTGATTATTGGAGATGTGGGGTTCGGGAAAACAGAAGTGGCCCTGCGGGTGGCTTACCGCGCGGTCTTAGAAGGTTACCAGGTGCTGTTACTGGTGCCAACCACGGTGCTGTGTCTACAACACACGACAACGCTGCATAAGCGCCTTTACCCTTGTGGAGTGAATGTGCAGGGAGTCAGTAGTCGGAATAGTGTCAAACAACAAAAGGAGATTTTAGCGGCGCTGGAAGCAGGGAAGTTGGATATTTTGGTGGGAACACACCGGCTTTTATCTGCGGATATTCGTCCGCATCATCTTGGTTTGTTGATTGTGGATGAAGAGCACAAGTTTGGGGTGATGCACAAGGAGAAGATTAAAAAATTACGCATGGGTTGTGATGTGCTCACCCTTTCGGCTACCCCTATTCCACGTACCTTGCACATGTCTATGATTGGGCTCCGCGATATTTCCGTGCTTACCACTCCTCCTATGGGGCGACGTCCCGTGTTCACGCAATTGTGCCAAAATGACGACGAGATTATTACACGGGCGTTGCAGTACGAACTGCAACGTGAGGGTCAGGCTTTTGTGATGTATAACCGGGTGGAAGATATCTATAGTGTTGCAGAACGGGTACGTGGCTTGGTTCCGGGAGCTGCGGTGGCAGTAGCTCATGGACAGATGTCTAAGGCGGAGATGGAGAAAATCATTGTTGATTTTATGCATCATCGCTATGCGGTATTGGTCGCCACGACGATTATTGAGTCGGGGCTCGACATTCCGAGTGTGAACACTTTAATTGTTTTGCATGCGGAGCGTTATGGGCTCGCCCAGCTCCATCAGATTCGTGGCCGTGTAGGGCGCTCTTCGGTACAGGCGTACTGCTATTTTGTCACGGCTATGGCACCTTCGTCTTCGGAAGCTGCCATGCAGCGGCTACAGGTGTTGGTGAATCATCAGGAGTTAGGTGCAGGCTTTCATATTTCTTCACGTGATTTGGAAATGCGTGGTGCCGGGGACCTGATTGGGGGAAAGCAGGCTGGTCACATGGAAAGTGTTGGGATTGATTTATATACACGTATGTTGGATGAGGCCATTGCCCAGCTTTCTGCGGAAGATTGGGTCCCTCCCTTGCAGCCTGAGATTAAAGTCAAATGGGGTGACTGTCTTGAAGCGAGTTATATCCCTGAGGAGCTTGAGCGCTTGCGTACTTACAAAAGGCTGGTGGCGGCTGCAGACCACCAGGATGTATACAATGTCCAGAATTGGATGCGGGATAAATTTGGGGCATTGCCGCAGACGGTGCAGCAGCTCATTGCTTGGACGCATATTCGGGTGAGTTTAGCTCGTTTGGGTATTCAAGCGCTCTCAGGAGGAGAGAAGGGCTTTTTTACGCTCGAAGTCTCTCCACAGCACGCGCAATGTGCGCAAAATCTTGTACAGTATGCACAGCAGCACCCGCAGCAATGTTCGCGGTTTGGAGAGCATAGCTACGCGCTTAAAGGGAGCCTGCAACACGAAGGGTTGCAGGCTCTCAGCTACGTGTTGCGTGAGATAGAAGCAGATGTATCTGCAAGTGAAGTTCCCATGCTAACACAGCAAGAATGACCCTGGTTTCTGCGGCGGAAACCCCATATGCTGAAGGAGTGTCACGAGAGCTATGGAGAGGTCGAAAGATGCAAGCACCTGTTGAAAGTTCCTCGACTTGGGGTAACATGCCTGTACGTATGCTTAGGCTACACTTAGCCCATTTATGTTTCTTGGCCTATTCTGGTGCAAGTGTGTATGCAGCCATCTGGGTCTCGGACGAGTTTGACCCCTTGCGGATGCAGCTTTACTCTTTTGTGCTAACCCCCCTGACCATTTTTTGGTTTTATCTCTGTGGTTTTCCACGTTATGCGGCTAAGTGGAAGTTGGCTTTAGATAAAAGGGCTTGGGTGACGATGCTTATGTTGTGTGTATTTCATAGCTGGGGAGCCTTTCTGGGCATGAATGCTTTGACTGGCAACAACCGCCCCGTGGTCTATACTCGTCTTACCCAAAGCCGAGTTGCGCAACGTTCGATGGCAGTGGCCTACCGGCGAGGCGGCTTGGGCTGGCTCTTCCGTACCCGTTGGTAGTTTGTCGTTTAACCAACCCAGCCGAGAAAGCCTTGGATCACGAGGGCGTTGGCAATGTCGATAAAAAAGGCACCTACCATGAGCACGACAAAAATAGCAGAAGGCGCTGCTCCATAGCGGTTGGTAATAGATTCCATGTTGGCGAGTGCAGTGGGAGTGGCGCCGAGTCCGAAGCCACAGTGTCCAGAGACAATCACAGCAGCATCGTAATCTTTACCGAGGAGACGGAAAGTTACTTGGGTGGTAAAGATGACCAGTGCGACGACCTGGACAATGACGATGGCCAATACAGGAAGTGCCAAATTCACCAGCTCCATCAGGTCAAGACCCATCATCGCTAGGGAAAGAAACAGAGATAGGGAAATCATGTTGACCAGCTCAATACTTTGGTCTTGTAGCTGTGTTTTAGGGTGTAGAGCAGCAATATTTGTCCAGAAAATCGCCGAAAAAAGAATCCAGATAAATTCTGGCACTAAAATGCGTTCAAAATGAACAAATTTGGAGAGTAGATCTCCAGAGACCATGGCGAGAAGACAAAGAAAAAGTACTTGGAAAGTGGACCATGTTGTCACAAGTTCGGGCTCGTTAAATCCGTGTCCTTTGAGACATTCATCGGGGTCATTGACCTTATCAGAGGGGGCTAAGTCATTGCGTGCGATGAGCCACTGGGACACAGGGCCGCCGATGATGCCTCCAAGTACAAGGCCAAAGGTTGCGCAGGCGAGTGCAATTTCGACGGCGCCTTCGAGATGGTGGAATTGAGCTGCGTAGGAGGCGCCCGTGGCATGTCCCCCTGACAGGGTGATGGAGCCTGCTAACAGCCCGAAGCGGGGGTCCAGGCCAACCATGCTGGCTACCGAGACTCCTATCAAGTTTTGGATGACAAGGTAGAATACGGCGACGGAAAGGAAGGTGAAAATAGCTTTCCCCCCGTTTTTGAACAAAGAAAAGCGGGCACTGAGGCCTACAGTCGCGAAAAACGCGTACATTAGCTGATTTTGTACGCCCATATCCCGCACAATCTGAATTTCAAATTGATGACGAACAAAGGTAAATACAAGCGCGACCAAGATGCCCCCGATAACCGGTTCAGGAATGTTAAATTTCCGTAGTCCGTAAAAGCGCGCGTGAATCAGTGATCCTAGAAAAAAAACCACGAGGGACGCCAAAAATGTTTGGGTTTGGTCGAGCAAAAATACCATAAAAATCCTCTTCAAGAGCAAGATGAAATAGATTGTACCGTTGGAGTAATAGTTCTCCTTTTTATCGAGGTTACTCACTAAATGGAAATGACGTGGTTGCCACAGATTTGATCCAAGCGATGCATTATAGACGAACCACAGATAAATGCAAATTTGCTTTTTTTAGGGTCGTGCGCTGCTCTGGGTGTACAAGAAAATCTTCCCGTACCCGCAAGTGAAAAGTGGGTTCGCTCTAGAATAGCAGAACATCTTTAGGAGCAGCTTTTGAGTCTTCGTCCTCCTCTTCCTGGCCTTCTGCAGTATGTGTAGGGGCAGCAGGTGCAGGTGCAGAAGCAGCAGGCTCGGTTTTTGTAGGGGCAGCGGGTGCAGGTGGTTCGAGAGATTCGGCTGGTGTTGTTGTTTTGGGTGTTGTTTGTGTGTCGCTTGGGCTATTTCCATAAGAGCCGATGCGTTCGATCATTTCATTCGCGAGCTGGCCGATTTGTGTCAGGGGGACGCTAGCAGCCTCAATTTCTTGTTTGGTAATATCCTGAAATTGAAGGCTTAAGATGATTTGGTCGATATTTTGTGCGACGGACTCAGAGCTGGTCACAGAGCTTTCGACAAGTTGAGAAAAAACTTCGGTGGATTCTTTAGCGCTGGTAAGGAGGAGGTCGACAGCTTCATCGACAGACTCTTTTTTAGCTTTGGTTTTTTGCAGGTTGTCGGTAAGGGAAAGAGAGATCTTTTGTACGGAATCATTCACTTTGCCGACAATTTGAGTGATATCGTTTGAGGCTTGGTTGGTGCGATCTGAAAGTTTGCGTACTTCCTCGGCAACCACACTAAATCCACGCCCATGTTCCCCGGCACGTGCCGCTTCGATCGCAGCGTTGAGTGCCAGGAGATTCGTTTGATCGGAGATGTACTGGATATCTTCGGTGATGTTATTGATAGTTGCGGTATTTTCCAAAATGGCTTCGATAGCTTTGGAATAGTCTACGTTGAGTTGGCTATTCTCGTCCAACATTTCGGTCATTTCTTTCAAGAGTTGGAGAGCTTTGTCGAGTACGGCAGAAAGTGAAATTTGCTCGGAGCTGCTCGCAGATTCAACTCCTCCAGGGGTTTTACCTGAGAACTGCTTGTTGATTTCCACCGATTCTTCAAGGTGTTGTTGTGCCTTGTCGTAGATGGTGCGAATTTTTTCGCCGATTTCTATTGCTGAGCTTTCGGTATGCACAATGACTTGTTGCAGCTGTGCAGAAATATTAGGAACCAGATTGAGAATTTTACGCATCACATTTTCTTGTGTGGTGAGCGCTTCATCGTGCTGTGCGAGCTGGTTTTCAAGTGCCTTCGCGCGGATCTCTGCAGAGAGTATAGAAGTCACTGCGCTTGAACCTTCAGGGTTTTCGGACTTCGCTTTTTCCAGGATGTGTTGATAATCTTTGCGTGCAGCTTCGGCCTCTTGTTTTGCTTGGGCATGCTTTTGTTTCATCCGCTTTAAATCATCCAGTATCTTTTCTTTTTCAGCTACCAGGTTGGCTTGAATTTCAGCGAATTCATGTTCGACGACTTTACGTACGAGTGCAACATTGGTGGATTGTGGCTGTGCTTTTATTTTCTTCTGTGCCTCAAGGGCTTCCGTGAGTTCTTTAATTTTATGCTCACAGGCATCGATATCGGAATCTGTCTCGTGGCGTGCAGAGGTCTCGCGTATGAGCGACACACTCATAAAGACCCAGCCAAGGAGTGCCAAAGCGGCGCAGACCCAGAGAGGGAGAATGAGGCCGATAAAGGGGGCCACCAATATTGGACCAAGGGAAGCAAGTCCAATGATAGAGATGAGGTTTGTATTTCGTCCAAATATACCCATGACATACCCTTCTGTGTGCGTCTAGGTCATGCCATCGGACGCAGACTTTGGGGCTTTAGTTTTTGACCGTTGCCCTCTACGCAAGCTCGGGTTCGATATTACTTTTTAAGTAATGAATACAGTCTGTTGCGATGGTGGAGCGGTTGCCCCATTCTTGAGCAGCCAGTACCCCGGAAATGCCATGCCAGCTGGCAGCTAGAATGGTGGCGCGAAAAGGGTCTTGAATCTGGGCACGTAAAGTTCCACAGATCCCTGCGAGTAAGTCTCCTGTGCCTGCAGTGGCGAGTGCAGGAGAGCCTGAGGTACAAAAGAAGGGGTCACGTTCATCGGGTGGGAAGATAACTGTGGGTGCTCCTTTTACGAGGAGTACCACTCGGTGTTGCCGAGCAAAGCTGCGACAAAGAAGGTATCCGGTTTCATCTAAAGGAACTTTGGTAGCGCGCCCCAATAGGGACTGTAGTTCTCCTGCATGGGGGGTTAGGATGGAACCAGGTGCGATCTTGGTTCCTGGAGTGAGAGCCGCAATGGCGTCCGCATCGATGACCAAAGGTACGTTTTGTTGGCTGCACACGCTTTGTATGTCGACAGCAGGGGTATTCCCAAGCCCTGGTCCGAGGACGCAGACATCGGCATGAAGAAATTTTTCGTGTTCAAGAGGGGTGGTGGCTGTTCCAGCAGGGAGGCGGACGACTTCGAGTGCGAGCTGATGGCTGAAGGATAAGGTCTCTTTTGAAGCAAAGAGCCCGACCCAGCCAGCCCCAGCACGGTAAGCTGCAGCTGCGGCGAGCGAAGCTGCTCCAGGCATGTTGGGCGTTCCTGCCCAAATAAGCACCCTGCCCATGTTATATTTATGTGCAGAGCGGTGGGCGGTCACAGCGGTATCTACAGAAGTCGGCATGGTGCTTTGCCACATGCCGAGACGGTTGTGTGTCGCAGAGCCAGGAAAATGCTCCAATCCGAACTGGACAACACATAGTTCTCCGACACGATCCCAGGCTCCTGCGAGAAAAAGGCCTGATTTCGCAAATCCTAAAGTATAAGTGGCACAAGCTAAAAAAGGTTTGGTGACGTTTGCCCAGTTGATACCTTTGTCAGAATCCAGCCCGCTGGGGATGTCGACACAGTGTATGGGGGCTTGTAAATTGGCCAGCTCCTCCACAGCTTCGGCAAAGAGTCCCATCAGGGGACGGTTGATACCCGTTCCCAGTAGGCTATCCACGACGACCCACTGGTAGCCTAAGCATCGGTCTGTGGTTTCTTCGAGAACTCCAGGAGTGTAATACTCGATGGGGACTCCACTTTGCCGTGCCACTTTGATCTGTGTTTGGCACAGTGGGTGTGCTTGTTCCGGCGATGCTCCTGGTAGCCAGACCAGTTGACAGATGTATCCCATCTGTTTGAGATAATAAGCGATCGTGGCGCCATCTCCTCCATTGCATCCTGGCCCTGCAAGGATGAGTATGCGGACTTTGCAGCTTGCAAGTCGGCCGTGGGCCTGTACGAAGCGAGCATCCATTTTTCGTGCAATATTCATACCTGCTTGCTGCATAAATTGTTTGGCAAGGTGCTGTCCATGGATTTTAAATACGCTTTTTTCATGGTCTCTGAGTTCGGAGCCATACCATATTTCATAGTTGCTCAATTCAATTCCTCCTGTGAGTAAAGGCGCGTTTGCTGGCTTGCGACCCTTTGAGCACCGAAGCCGAGGGCTTGGTCGACCCTGTCGGTGAGGAGTGGCGGCTTTTCTGTAGCTTGGGAAGGTGGTGAGTTAAATCTGAGTGTCTGGTTACACTTGGGTGCTTTGTAGCTTTGTTTGCAAATGGGTGCTGGACATGATACGGATTGATCTTTTACGAGCTTTGCGTTAAATAGTTCTCTTATTCTCTCGCGATGGAAAGCTCGTAACATCGAAGTTGCTAAAACAACACGACATGTTTGGTGTGTGCGGGGTGACCTATTTGTCATAAGTGCTCCGTATGCTGGGGCGATATTTCCATTATAAGTTCCTTGCTCTTGTGAGAAAGGTGGAGAGATGGTGTTGGTGCAAAATCAGTTCGAGAGAATATGTGGTTTAATCAGGGGCAGAGCTAAGTCGTGTGAATGCTCGTATGGATCTGCCAAGATAAAGATATAAGAAGAGAAGGAGTGTCCTTGGGTGCGATAGAGATTACAAAAATTATTGAGTGGGATATGGGACACCGCATTCCAAACCACGATAGTTTATGCCGGTTTCCCCATGGTCATCGCTATCGTCTTGAGGCGACAGTTACGGGCAAGATTTGTGATCGTCAGGGAGACAGCTCGGAGGGGATGGTGGTGGACTTTGGTTTATTGAAGCAGATTCTCAAAGTTCAGGTACACGATCGCTTGGATCATAAGTTTGTGTACCATGTGGAGGATCGTGTTGTCGCAGACTGGGCATCCGCTCACTTCCCTGCAGGATCTTGTGCAGTGGATTTTATTCCTACCGCGGAAAATTTAGTCAACTGGTGCCGTATTTTGGTAGAACCTCATTTGACCCCTTTAGGTTTGCAGATTGTTCGCTTGCGTCTCTTCGAAACCCCAAACTCGTGGGCCGATTATGTTGCGGCCCCTGCTTGGGGAGGATAGTGTATTGACTGTTGTGCCTATTTTTGTCGGGGCTTATTTGCTGGTGACGTTGGGGATTGGAGTGGTAGCCGGGCGACGCGTGAAGACTTCCCAAGATTTTTGTCTCGCGGGTCGCAAACTTTCTGTTTGGGTCTGCTGTGCCAGCATGTTCTCGACCTGGTTTGGAGCAGAGACGATTGTCGGGTCTCCGGCGGAGTTTTTACACCATGGTATTTTGGGAATTATCGAAGATCCTTTTGGTACCACCTTATGCTTCTTTTTGCTTGGGCGCTTTTTTGCGCGTAAGATATATGATTTAAATTTACTGACGGTTTCGGATTTTATCCGGCAGCGCTATGGTGCAGGGGTTGAACGTTGGTTCTCGACGATGATGGTGATGTGCTATTTCGGCTGGATTGGGGCACAGTTTATAGCCATGAGTGTTGTGATCGAGACGACGGTAGGAGTGGAGAGTCATTACAGCCTGTGGATCAGTGCGACTCTCGTTTGTGCTTACACATTACTAGGAGGGTTGTGGTCGGTTAGCTACAACGATGTGATTCAGACCGTCGTGATTTTAGTGAGCCTGGTGGTCATCTGTGGCTATGCGGTGATGCAAACCGCTTCTTTGCAGCCCGTGTTACCCACGGTAACAGAGTCGGGTACGTCCCTGTTTTTGTTTTATCCTCGTGGGGGGGGCTGGTTAGACTGGGCCAAGTACGTCAGCGCTTGGATTGCAATTGGTTTTGGAGACCTTTGTGGTCAGGATGTTTTTCAACGGGTGGCTTCAGCTAAATCCCGTAAGGTTGCTGCAAAAGCTGCATATAGCGCGGCGGTCATGTATTTAGCGGTAGGATTGATTCCTGTGGTGTTGACTTATTTATTTCGTTTGATATATCCGGATTTGAGTCAAGTGCCTGCACAACAGGTGTTGATTTACGGCATTCAAGCGCATACTGGTAAGTTTATCCAGGTACTGTTCTTTGGAGCGCTGTTGTCCGCGATTATGAGTTCTGCCAGTGGAGGGTTGATTGCGGTTGCAGTGACGGTTGCTGAAAATATGGTGCGTCCTTATGCTCCGGGCATGTCCGATCGCCATTTTTTACGGTTGATCCGTTTTTGTGTCGTGGTCTCAGGCCTTTTTTCGGCTTGGTACGCCTCGCGTAATCCACGGATTTACCATCTTCTCTTGGAGGCCTCCGCATTTAGTACGGCAACTCAGTTTGTGACTTTTTGGCTGGGACTGTATACGGTCGTTCCAAAAGCAATCAATGCTTTTTGTGCGATGGGTGCCGGACTCATGGCTTGGGGACTCTGTATGTGGTTTGATTATTCTGAAGTGAGTGCACTGTTTGGACTCATGATATCTTTTATCGCTTTTTGGCTGCCCTCTCTTCCTTCTCTTGGCTCGGTAGTTGCTAAGTTGAAGCAAGTTTGAAGGGAGATGGTTTGAATTAAGAAGCCATATTTTTGAGTTGTTTGATTTTATTCCGGTAGTAAATATTAAGTGGTTGGTACCATTTTTGCCAGTTGGCTTTTGAAAGCAGTTTACCTTGGTGAGTAAGAATCATTTTGATAGGAAGGTACATGAGTTGCCACTGGGGATTGGGCTGTTCCAAGAGTACAAAGCCAAAACCTTGCCAGCTCGACTGTTGCGCTGGAGGTACCACGAGCCATAGGATACCCATTTGTTCGTTGACGGCGATTTGTATCCAACGTCGGATCATAGCCAACTGGAAATCCTCCACTTGCAAGCCTTGAGCCATTTCAAGGACGAGGATTCCCAGACTTGGGCGTTGCTGTAGGTACTTTCCTGCTGGATTTTGAGTTGCATCTGCCCAAATCTTCCCTGTGAAAAAACCATACTTTGCCCTTCCTATGGGGCGATTTCCGGCAAAGTAATTTTCCCAGCGCATGTGAGTGCTTTCGAGGGCAGTGGAAAGGATGACCTTGTGTGTGTGAAAGTTCTCTGTGTTTAGGCTGTTCTGGGCAGTAAGAAATGGACAGCCAAAGTTGGCACGTGGTTGGAGCTTTTTGATCTGTGCGACCTCTGTTTGGGGGGCCATAGCTAACAAGATTGCCGCGATTGCAGAGCGAAAGCTTTCTCCGTCTTCGGTGTAATGTATCCATACACGTGTCTGTTGATTATCCCGATAAATGACGTTGTCGTCTGCACGGCCTGAAAAGGTGATGTGCCCAAATCCCGGTAAAGCAGCCACTATTTGTACGGTTTGGTGAGGTATGAGTCCGTGTGTACTGTTGTCCAGACTTATTTCTACACCTGTGGCATGGATACAGGTAAATTTGAGGATGCATATCTCGGCGAAAAAAGAGGGGTCAATGTAGTGGCCACGTAGTTCGAGCGTGTCGAGGTCAATACTGTCTTGATGTTTTACCGAGCGTAGTTGCTGTAAAGATGGGACAGATTTTCTTGCAAACTTTACGCCCAGGCGCAGCAGGTTATGGTGGTTTCCACCGAGGCGCTCTAGGTGGCTGATCGTCGCGGTCATGGTGAATTGGGTAGCCTTGTGGGGATCGAAGCTGAGCTGGACAGTGGCTTGAGGTGGTGGTAAGACACTCGCTGCGCGTGTGGAAATTGAGAGTGCCAGGCCGAACACAGACAGGTCGAGGATATCTGCAGTAATGCTTTTGCCTTGAAATGAAAGTCGGCACCGGAGCTTCTCGCGCACGCTGATGTAACGTCTCGAGTGGTTGCGCTTCGGTAACCCGAGGCCGTCGATCTGATCGATAAAGCTCTTTTCGGGCATGGGAAATTCTTCGAAAAAGATTTTTGTTGCTTCATGTTTAACCTAACACGGAGAAGGTGTAAAACAAATGATTCTTTTGTGCAAATTTTCCCTCGTGAATCACCCGGTAAATAGTAGCTGTATGTGGCTTTTATAAATTAAACCCCTTTTAAAATAGATGCTTATCTTGGAATACTGATCTGTTGGGCTAAAAATCCGATAGCAGAGACGTAAGCCTATGTTTTTTTTGGGATAGAAATATTGTTTTCTGTGGATAAATTGAAAAAGATTTACTTCGAGTGGATCCGATCGATTGAAAAAGACACGATCTATAGTGCCCATATCGACAGTAGGCATCTCCACCTCTTGGTTTTGTTTACAGGTCTTGGGGTGATTTATCCCTTGATTGTAGCGGTTATGGCATATCAGCATCAAGAATATGTCAATGCCACATTGGATGTTGCGGGTGCCGTGTTGGTGATTGCTAACTTTATACTGTTTATGTTGCATCGTAATTTAGTCATCGCCAATATTGCCTATTCAATTGTTATTTTTATCTTTTTTCTGATTGCTTTATTTGGGCGGATGGTTGATGGGACGAGTTTGCCTTGGATTAGCTTTTTCAACATTATTATTTTTATTCTTTCTCCCATTCGTGTGGGGGTGATCGTTTCGATTTTGTTCGGTTCGATCATTGGCCTATACCTGGCCTTCATTGACTTATGGCCGTATGCTCTGCGTTACTCCGAATTAGAAGTGATGCACCTTTTTGTGACCTATAGCTGTACGTTGTTTGGAGGGCTTGCCTTTGCATTGTCGTTTAAAAGCTACTTCGACGAGGTCGCAGGAAAAAGCGAACGGCTCCAGTCAGCTTTGCAAAAGGCGAAGAAAGCGAGTCTAGCGAAGAGTGAGTTTCTTGCCAATATGAGTCATGAGATTCGCACGCCCATCCATACGGTCATTGGCATTTCTGAGATTTTGGCGGATGGTGAGTTAAGTCAAAAAGAACATAAAAATATTAGCTCTTTGAATAAGGCGGCACAAAGTCTTTCAAGTATGATCAACGACATTTTGGATATGGCTAAGATTGAGTCGGGTAAGTCGATGCTCAGTCTGCAAATTGTGGTACCTAAAAACTTTCTGGAGTCGATCATTGTGACCTTTCAACGTGGTGCACGGGAGAAAGGTCTGGAGTTTGAACATGCCATTATTAATCGGAGTCCACACGAGTTTATCCGTACGGATGGTGAGAAACTCAAAGTGATTGTTTCGAATTTACTCTCGAACGCGCTTAAATACACGGATATGGGTAAGATTTCGTTTACCCTTAACATTGATAAAACCCAGCACAACATGGAAATTGAAATTAAGGATACGGGGAGAGGAATTAAGAAAGATCACTTGAAAAAAATCTTTCAGGCTTTTTCTCAAGCTGAAAAAGTTGAAGGAGCGTTACAGGGTGCAGGGCTTGGCCTGACTCTCGTGAAAAACTATGTAGATATGTTTGATGGAACTATCCGAGTTTATTCTGTTTATGGGCAAGGTGCAACATTTAGAGTGCGCCTACCGATGCAGCCTGTGAAAGTTGAGGGGCGGCCAGTAGCTGCTAAGCCCTCATCTTCAAAGGAAGAAGTTGCGGAGGACTTTTCAAGGTTAAGAGTGTTAGTGGTGGAAGATCATGCCGTCAATCGAAATTTGCTGATGAGCTTTTTGAAGAAGGTTGCGATTGAAGCGGATGCTGCGGAAGATGGACTGGTCGCAGTGGAGGCCTGTCGGCAAAAGTCTTATGACCTCGTTTTCATGGATATTCGCATGCCAAATATGGATGGTGTTGAGGCGACTCAGGTGATACGCGGCGAACTTGGACAAACGGAGCTTTTTATCTGTGCAGTAACCGCGAATGCTTTTGATGAAGACAAGGAGCGCTGTTTAGGTGTGGGGATGAATGAGTTTCTCGTGAAGCCGATGAAGCCGAAGCAGCTGTACGTGGTGTTGAGTAAGGTAAATGCACTTTTACAGGGAAAAAAGGAGTAGCATTTGCTTTCCATATATAACAGACCCATAGGAGAAGGAAGGTATGCCAAGCTTGAAATTACTTAAAGCGGCGGAGCAACATTACACAGAAGCAAAATCGAAGTTGAATGGAATGAAAAAGAAACGTAATGACATTGATCAAGATTATCCGGAAACCCCTGCATCTGAGTACCTTTATAACCGTGCAGGACCTTGGCCACAACCCTCGCCAGGGCATCCATTTGGGGTGTGTTCTGCTGTGATCCATCTTCCTTGGCAAGAGCAGCTGTTGTGGACAAAGGAAGTAGGCTTACGTTATGCGCGTAATATGCTTTTTGATTGGCCGGATGCGTTGCGTGTTGCTTTCCAGACAAAATTAGAGGAGGTCTCGGATGCAGAGTGCGCTAAGTTTTTTGAAGAGTCTTTGTTTGCCAAAATGCTCAATCCAAAGTTGGACGAGCCGGACAAGAAAACGTTTGCAGAATTTATGAAAAAGGAGAAGGGGCAATACTTTAAGGTTGATCTCGCTCCCGTTAAATTTGTGCAAACTTATAAAGGTATCTATGTTTCTCCAAGTGTAGCTCTCTTTCATCGGCCTCATAAAAATGCTCCGATTGAAATTGTAGCCATTCATGTAAATGAAAAGATTTTTACCAACAAGGACGGTAAATCTTGGGAATTAGCCAAACATTATTTGTTAGAAGGAGCGTCGATCGTCGGGACCTTATTGACGCACCCCTTGCTGCATTTTCCCTTTGATTCGATTAATGCGGTGACCAAGACTGCGTTGCCGAAGAATCATATCCTTTTTAAGCTGTTGATCCCTCACTGTAAGTTTACCTTGCCGCTTGAAAATGCAGTGTTGCAGGGAGAATCTTCCATCTTGAAGAACTGGAAGTGGCAGATATATGGTTGCTATCCAGGCCCTTCTGAGGGGCTTTATGACCAGTTTATGGCTGGGTATCGTGGACTCGTGGATAATTCCTCTTATCCGGAGTATGAGTTTCCTTTGGAGCCACCGAAAATTTACTCGAAATATGGTGACTTTCTCCAAGCTTACTACGATGTGATCCACAACTTTGTTAAAAATGTCATGTCTTACCTCCCTGAGGATGATATTTATGTGGAGCAGTGGACGAACTATGTGTGTCAGTTTACTCCAGGTATTCCTTCGGGTGAGGAGCTGATTCGTACGGGTAAAGTGACCAACTTGATTGCTATGTTCATTTGGGATGTGTCGGTGGCACACTCCTTGGATCACGAGAGCTTTGGCTCCCTTCCTTTAAATAAAGTCTCGATGCGCTTGCGTGTTCCTCCTCCCACAGGGGATGAAAAAGAGGATGGGGCTGGGCCTTTGATCAAACCGGTAGATACCTTTAAGTTTGAGATGGCCATGAAGATGTTCTACCGCCCGACGAATGTCACCTTCTTAAAGGATGTGAACTATAACTTTGCGGATAATCGTCTGATTGCCCTGAATAATCAGTTTCAAGAAGATCTGCGCCGGGTAGACCAGCAAGTGGAAGGTTATCGTTACATTGATCTCGATTGCATTGCCGCGAGTGTGCAATACTAGTCGGTGGTGGTAACCGAAGTGGTCTGAAGACGGCCAGTCCTATAGTCCTATGTTGTTGAAGAAACCATGTGACGGGGGAGACCTCTCGCATGGTTTTTTGTGTGTTGCAAGTTTGGATCTCCTGCTACAATGCGCCTGGTTTATACAGGAATCCTTTGCATTGTAGGAGGCAAATAACCGTGTTGCAACGAATCGTGATCGTGTATGGCTGCTTGGGAGCTACACTGGGTTGGGCTGTGGACGTCTATTCTTACTTGAGAGCTGTGCAAGCTTTACAACCTCATCAGCAGGTTCAACTCGCAGAAACGGGCTTACGTATCGCCCAGATGGATGCGAAGAAACTTGCGGGGCTCAAGTCGAATTTGCTCTTTCAAGGAGATCGATTGCATGAGGGTGCGGTGGTGAGTGTGGAGAAGTGGGAAGCTTTCTTAGTCCAGACGCTCGCGGTCATCTTGGAACATCCTCAGAAGCCAGCATATCAGGATTATTACGCGGAGGCCTTTCGGCAGCAGAACTCTGTAAATTTTAGGTACCGTGAATTTCCAGTAAACGAAGAGCCTCCTAGGTGGGTGCAGCTGTCTGTTGCGAGTGGAGCCTTGGCCCTTGTCGGAGGCTTCTTTAGCCATGTGTTGAATCTCGATTGTGGCAAACAGGTCTGTCCGCAAGTGGGGTATGGCATGCCCTCTTATCTCTGTGTGATGAGTTTGACAGATGCGCAGTTACCGGAATCGTTGCCCAAGCAGGACCTTTATAAAGTGCCTTTCTGTCAGCCACTACAGGACTTATCACAGGTTATATGGAAAGATGCATACGCGGGAGGTGCGTTCTGTAAGGAACGCGCGAGTTGTATCCTAAATAATACCCAAGCTCAATATTGCTTGCAGAGGGTGGCTCAGGTAGGTGAGCAAGTGGTGCAGAGTGTGCCCGGTCATTGCTTGAAATCGTGGCAAAGACTGTTGTCTTGGCAGTTGCCTTTGGGTTTGGCTGTAGGAGCCTTGGGGTATGGCCTGGTGCAGGAGCACCATGAGAAGGTGGGTGTGGGCATGCAGGCCGGGCGCTCTTTCATGCAAGATCGTGTGCTTGTGCAGTGGGCCCGATGGACAGGGAGTGGAGTGTCTGGGTTGCGCTACCTATCTCGCGCGTGGACGGCCGCGTTGGGAGGACAGCAGCGTAGCCACTTAGCGCAGCTTGCCACAGAATCTTTCACGGGTCTTAGATTAGATGCCTTTGACTTGAAAGGTTTTGAGGAAGAGGTCTAACGGAGTATCTGTGAGTGAGCACTCGTTATTTCAAACAAGCCATGTGGCGGTGTCCTGTTACGTGGCTTGTTTCGTTTATATCTGTCTCATCTGTGTTGTGGCACAATCCGTTTTTTTTCCTTCGTTTGTTTTAAAGGAGATCAACATGCTGCAGCGAATCGTCGCGCTATATTGGTGTTTAGGTTCTGTATATGCGGGGGCTACGGATGTGTCCCCCTACTTGCGTGCGGTGCAAGCTTTGAAGCCACATCAGCAAGTTCAATTAGCGGAAACCGGTTTGTCTATCGCTCAGATGGACCCGCAAGAGTTGGTACGCCTTAGGTCCAGTATGCTTTTTCAGGGGGACCGGCTGAACTTAGATGTAGTGGTGAGTGTGCAACGCTGGCAAGATTTTCTAGCCCAGACTCTGGCAGTTGTGCTTGGACAACACATTGAAAAGCCATCTTATCGGGATTATTACCTTGAGGCGTGGGAGAATGGGTTGCACCGGGGTTCGCGATATCATCGTTACACTGTAGAAGAGGATGCCAGACTGGGCGCTGTGGGTGTTCTGAGTGGATTTTGGGCATCGGTAGGTGGCTTTGTCACCTTTCTTGTCAATCTTGGGGATGCTTGTGGCAAGCTCGTGTGTCCGCAGGGCTATTTCACTCCGGATTATGCTTGTGTGACCAGCTTGGCGCAGGCAAAAATGCCGCACCCTGTTTCGCCTGGTATGGTGCAAGACTTGTATGAAACCCCTTTCTGTCAGGCGGCGCTCAATCTTTCGCAGACCTTATGGAAAGGTGCGTACGCTGGCGGTGCCTTTTGTAAGGAGCGCGCGAGCTGTATTTTTAACAATACTCAGGTGCAGCATTGTTTTAATGGTTTGGCGACTGTGGGTGAGCAAGTCGTCGAGCGGGTGCAGGGTCACTGCCTGTCGCCGTGGACAAGTTTTTTAGCTTGGAAGTTGCCTTTAGGCGTACTCTTTGGAACTTTTGGGGTGGGCTTTGTACGTGAATATCAAGAAGAGATCGGGGTGAGCATACAGGCGGGACGTTTGTTTCTGCAAGATCGTATGCTGGTCCAACGGATACCGCGGATGGTTGCGGGATTACCTGCATTGCGTCATTTATCCACGGTTTGGCTAGCTTCTTTTGGAAGCCAACAGCGCAGCCATTTAGCTAAGCTGGCGACGGAGTCTTTTCGTGGAGTGGAGATGAACTTATTTGACCATGTCGGCTTTGAGGAAGAAGTATAGTGTAATGTTCATAGGTACCTTTCGTCTTTGGGGACCGTCGTGTCGGTTACCTTTCTCATATGGCCTCCTGTGTTAAGGCTCACCCCCTCAGCTAAAGGCTCTCCGTAGTCGCTCATGTACACTCTTCCTTCTTCAAGCCAGTTCTTGGGGGTATCATACCGTATTGGGATGGTTTTCACACCTGCACGGGGTGTGTGCCTTGAAGGAGCGCTTTCATTCTCATTGTTGTCAAGGAATGCTCATGAGTGAATCTATTCTGATTACGGGTAAATTGCATGATGTTGCGATAGAGATGTTTCAGAGAAAGTTTGGCAGTCGCGTGCGCTATCTGCCTGACTGTACTGCAGAGCAGTTGCGCGAGGAAGTGCGTGCTGCGGTGGTCTTAGTGACGCGTAGCGAAACGGAGATTGATACCACCTTGTTAGATGTGGCCCCTCAGCTTAAAGTGATTGCTCGGGCTTGTGTCGGAGTGGCGGGTATTGATCTTGAAGCAGCGACCCGGCGAGGTATTTTGGTCTTAAATACCCCGGGGAAAAATACGAATTCGGCTGCAGAACTCACCTTTGCTTTGCTTTTAGCTGTGATGCGGCACATTCCCGCAGCACACTCCCATGTGCAACAAAGGCAGTGGCAAAGACACTTGTATACGGGTCGTGAATTGCGTGGCAAGAAGATAGGTATTGTGGGTCTGGGGAATGTCGGGCATCGCATGGCGTTGTTTTGTCGTGGCTTTGAGATGGAAGTATTTGCCTATGACCCCTATGTCAGTGCACGACGTTTTGAACGTTATGAGGTGACCCCTGTTGCTCAGCTAGAGGCTTTAGCTGCAAGCTGTGACATTTTGACGGTACACGTGCCTTTGAATGAGGAAACACGAGGTATGGTATCGCATACCATCCTGCAAAAGCTTCCTCGTGGTGCGGTTGTGCTCAACGCCGCCCGTGGGGGGGTGGTGGATGAACAAGCATTAGTCCAGCTTCTTAATGAGCAGCACCTCTCTGCAGCTGGCATTGATACTTGGTTTCAGGAGCCAGACTTGAATCGTGCGTTAAGTGAGCACCCCGCTGTAGTGGCTACCCCACATATTGGGGCTTCGACAGAAGAAGCGCAGTATGCGATTGGAGTTACGGTCTTTGAGCAAGTGTGCAAAGCTCTTGAGGATAAGGTGGTCGACTTTCCGGTGAATATGCCTAATGTTTCTGTGATTGAGAACCCAGGTATGAGTATGTACGCCTCTTTGGCGGAAAAACTCGCCCGATTTGCCGCTCAGTTGGCACACCCAAATCCACAACGCATTCGACTTATTTTTCAGGGAGATCTTGGCGAGCAGGACTGTGGTCTGCTTGAACTTGCGTGGAAGAAAGGTTATCTGACCTCCTCTCGTGAAGGGTTTGTCTCTTTTGTCAATGTCGAGCAAAAGTTTACAGAGACAGGGATTGAGTGGCAGGTAAAACATTCACCTTCTTCTGGGTTTTACCGCTCAGGGATTAGCTGTGAGATTCGCACAGAGTCCGGAGAAGTGCATATGTTGTCAGGTACGGTGTTTGATTCGCGCTTAGAACGTTTGACGCGCTTGGATCAGTTTCGCATTGAGGTGGAGCTTGCCGGAGAGTTGGTCGTCGTCCAGAATCGAGACTTGCCTGGGGTGATTGGTGAAATAGGCATTTTGATGGCCAAGTATGGGATCAATATAGATTCTTTTGATCTTTCTCGTCGTAAGGAAAATGATGTTGCCTTGGGGATTGTGAGAGTCGATGAGCCTTTGTCAGCGGCGGCTTTACAGCAATTGAGTGCTTTACCCAACATTGAGTGGGTAAAGTGTGTTTCCCTATAGCGCTGTTAAGGCGAAACTACTTGAGGATTGCGATCTTTTCTTTGAGCAAAGCTTTTTGTTCTACGGAGAGAGCTTTGTCTTTAGGGTGGATGAGCGCTCGCAAGGACTGCTGTGCATTTCCAGATAGGTTTTGGAGTGCTTCAGGTGACAGCGAAGAGATTTTTTTCAGGAGGCGTGCGGATGTCTGGGCCTGATCTAGGGGGGCGCCTGTAGACCATTTTCCTGCTTGGAGTGCTTGTGCCGTGATGCAGATACTACGACTCGCTCGTATAGCTTCGGACTCTGGAGATTGGGCTAGGGCGGAGCGATTTTTGGCGGTCAGTTGCCTTAAGAGTTCGGTGTAGGAGAAGCTGAATTTGGATTCGACCGTTTGCTTACCAAATGGGGTTTGTTGTTCTACTGGCCAGATGATATGCAGGTTGTCACCGGGTCTGATCTCGTGGTCTGCCATGCCTTACCTGTTGTGGGTGATAGAAGGTAAAAATATCTACATCTCGAGCTTAGCATTTCTTGGTACTTGAGTGTATGTCCACTTTTACCTAGTCAGGCTTCTTGCGTGGAGAAGTTTGATGGTGTGGATTTTCAATACCGGTGGATTCAAATAGAATAGGGGTGGGGCTGTGGTGGTGCGAGGGGGTATGGATGAGAGTCGTTGCAAT
>JAPPOJ010000032.1 GCA_028817975.1 Zetaproteobacteria bacterium
GTTGTTGGCCGGGAATGGCATGGCCCTGCGGCGGCGCTTACTGAGCATGGGCTTGCACCTGTGCTTGGATGCCGAGGCGCAGGTGCCGCTGATGCACTATCTGTTGTGGTCGCAGCCGGAGCAACGCGTGGAACTGGATGTGGCGTAGTATCCGAGGTTGGATAAGGTTTGCTGCTCCTTACGAGGTGTGGCAAACCTTCGTTGAGTAAATGACATCTGTGAGCGGATGGGGTGACTCAGAGATCTGGTCTGGCTAAGGTGTGTTGGATGGGTCCAGCTTTGCGGAGTGTTTTCATCAGTCTACGTTCTTCGGCAATTAAGGTTCTTTCATTTAAATAGTTATATATTAGAGCGAGTAGAATGGTTGGGATGATATATGCTTTTTACAAGTCTGAATGAGATTAACTTCACGTAAAGAGGGCAAAGTTTCTATGCATACAACAAGAGAAACGCTTCCAGTAACAGTGCTTTCAGGATTTCTTGGTGCGGGGAAAACAACTCTGCTGAATCATATCTTGACAAACACTACGGGTATGCGAGTTGCAATGATTGTCAATGATATGAGTGAGATCAATATTGATGCGAAGATTGTTCAAGAGAAGGGCTTACAGCTTTTAAGAACAGATGAAAAACTTGTTGAAATGTCTAATGGTTGCATATGCTGTACTTTGCGGGAAGACCTCTTGCTTGAAGTTGAGAAGATTGCAAAAACAAAGGATTTTGATTATCTACTCATTGAGTCAACAGGAATATCTGAGCCAATGCCAGTAGCTGAGACGTTCGAATTTAGAACGGAAGAGGGGAAAAGTTTGTCGGACTTTGCTCACATTGACACCATGGTTACTGTTGTAGATTGTTCTACTTTTGAAGATTATTGGCAAAGTCGTGAAACTCTTATTGATAAAGAGGTTGCTCTTGGGGATGATGATAAGCGCTCATTAGTAGGTCTTATTAATGATCAAGTGGAGTTCGCGGATGTTCTGATATTGAATAAAAAGGATCTCATTGACAAGAAAACATTAAAGAGAATTGAAGGTAGTGTTCGTGGCATAAATGCAGATGCAAACGTACTTTTAGCCGAGAATAGTGAAGTTGCATTGAATCAGGTGTTGGGAACAAGTCTATTTGATATTGAAAAAGCTAGACAATCTCCAGGTTGGTTAAAAGTGCTTCGGGGCGAAGAACTCTCAGAGTTGGAGGAGTATGGTGTACGTAGTATAACTTTCAAATCAAGAGTGCCATTTCATCCAGAAAGATTTTTAAATTTAGTTCAAAAAGGTAATCTCTTACAAGGGGTTATACGTGCTAAAGGATACTTTTGGGTTGCCTCTCAGCCGTCCATCTCCATTTTATTATCTGTTGCAGGAAAGAATTCCAAATTTGATAAAGCAGGGATTTGGTGGGCGTCCGTCCCTGCTGAAAAGAGACCGCCAGAAAGTAATAAAGAATTCTATGACTGGCTTCTTGATATCTGGGATGAGACGTATGGGGATCGTAGAACAGAACTTGTTTTTATTGGTCAAGACTTTGATGAGGACAAATTAATGGAAGGACTAAAGTCAGCATTGTTAAGTGATGCTGAAAAAGCCAATCCTTCTAAGTGGAATGAATTGGAGGACCCTTTTCCTGCATGGGGAAAAAGGCAAGAAATCACTGAGCAACTCGAATTTGTCATCAAACAACAAGGTGAAGCAGCGGCGGTGCATTGACCCTAACTGGACGATAAAAATATATAAGATTTTTAAATAGAGGAAATATGTTTATGAATTCGCCTGCAGTCTCGGAAGAGTTTTGTAATAATGATTCTGAAGTGAAAAACAATGCTCTCTTTACCGAGGAGCGCATTGACCTAACGGCTATCTATCAAGATTTTGTAAGCTTATGTATATGGCAGCCTTCTAGGAACAAACAACTTGAGCAGTATGCATATGAGCTTGCTTTAGGTAAATTTGAATTTAAACAGCTGGTGACCATTGACAGTGTATCTGCAAGCCTTGACCTTCTGCCGAATGGGGAAGGGAAAGCGGAAATGAAGGAATGGATAGCTGACTTAGTGGAGACATTTGCGACTTTATTTGGCTTAGAGCAAGTCGGGCTGAGGATTGCAGGTCGAGAAACTCCGATGTGTCCGAGCTTTCATGTGGACCACGTGCCTACACGTCTGATTCATCCACTTTGCGGAGAAGGGTGCGAATGGTTTGCGGACCCTCTTTATTTTAAGGCAGATATTCCAGATGAAACACACCTCAAAAGTTGGGTTAAAGAGGCTCAAAATAGTCAAAGGGAAAAAATAAATCAGGCCCCTGTAGGATCTGTTGTGATTATGAAAGGGACTCGGTGGGATAAAGGCTGCTATCCGGTGATCCATCGTTCCCCCAAGCATGACCAGCCCCGTTTAGTGATGACTCTTGACTTTGCTTAAGGGTGAAATTAAGAGTCTATACGATCAACGTGATCATTGTGTGTGCAGTTGAAAAAGGTTTGGAAGAAAATGAAAAAAAAGTTACCTGTCACGGTATTATCAGGGTTTTTAGGAGCAGGAAAGACAACACTGCTCAATTATGTATTGAATAATCGTGAAGGATTAAAAGTGGCAGTCATTGTAAATGACATGTCTGAGTTAAATATTGATGAAAAACTTATACAAAAGGGCGGAGCATCCCTAAGTCGCACGGAAGAAAAGCTTATAGAAATGAGCAATGGTTGTATTTGTTGCACACTTCGCGAAGACCTCCTAACAGAGGTCGATAAGCTTGCAGAGCATGGAAAATTTGATTACCTGTTGATTGAGTCAACAGGGATTTCGGAGCCTATGCCGGTTGCGGAGACTTTTTCTTTTCAAAATCAGGAGGGTAAAAGCCTTGCTGAAAAAACGGTTCTGGATACCATGGTTACAGTCGTAGATGGTAAAAATTTTTTACGAGACTATAAAGCTTTTGAGAGCTTGAAATCACGGAAGTTAGAATCAGATGAGAAAGATGAACGAACAATAGCCGATCTTCTCATTGATCAGATTGAATTTGCAGACGTCATTGTGTTGAACAAAGTAGATTTAATCACAATTAAACAAAAAGAAGCTTTGAGAGAGATTTTAGTTGCTTTAAATTCATCAGCTCAGGTTATCGAAGCGGTGAAATCGGAGGTGCCTCTAGAGATGATTCTGAATACTAGGCGCTTTAATCTTGAAAAGGCTAAACAAGCTCCTGGCTGGATGGCTGTGCTTCGAGGGCAGGAGCAGTCTGAGGTGGACGAATATGGTGTGAGTAGCTTTGTGTTTAAAGCAAGAAAACCTTTCCATCCAGAGCGATTGTGGAAATTTATAAAGGGAGACGGCAAGAATTTTTTGCGAGTAAAAGGTCTCTTTTGGATCGCAAGCCGTCCAAATTATATAGGGCTTTGGTCACAAGCTGGTCATGTTGCAAATATTCAATGCGCCGGTGCTTGGTATGCCGCTTTACCTCAAGAAGAATGGCCTCGTGACCATGAAAGTCTTGAGAGTTTACGACAAGGTTGGGATGATACATATGGTGATCGAGGACAAGAGATCGTTTTCATTGGCCAAAAATTTGATAAGGATCGCATTCGTGAAAAGTTACGGGCATGTTTGGTAACCCAACAAGAGGATCTAGGGGGTGTGCCTGTCTGGCAGCGATTTTCAGATCCTATTCCTGCTTGGTAACTGCGATTGCTGTGGTAGGAACCACAGTAGTTGTCAGAGGTTTTAATGAAGTGTAAAGAATCAATTCTTTTAAGTGTACTTAGCACAAGAGGATTGGAGCGCGCTCTGCTGGAAAGCTGCGGCCTTCTCTGATATTTTGTATTGACTAAGTGGATAGGTTTTGTTAACGTGTGCGGATGGACGAATTATTTGTAAAAAAAGAACGCGCCAAAGCACGTGAACTGCGAAAATCACGTTGGTGGCAGAACAAGATCGCAGCCTGTGTGTGCCACTACTGTGCCACTCCGCTGAGCAAGACAGAAGTCACCATGGATCACCTCGTACCCATCAGTCGGGGGGGGAGGTCCACCAAGGGCAATGTAGTTCCGTGTTGTAAGCCGTGTAACAATCAGAAGCAAGCATCGACCCCGGTGGAGATGATTTTGGCGAGCTTGCGCTAGCCTGGCTGTTTGGTCTGAGGGGGAGTGCGTCCAGCCTTCTTGAGTTGGCGGCGCTTTTCGTTGGCGAGCAAGGCTTCTTCCAGGGTTTCTTCCACAATTTCGGCGACTTCTGTCGTGTTCCTCAAAGGTGGCTCCTCTGCAGAAGAGGTGACTTGTGTTCGACTTTTTTCTACCATGTGAGCATTCGACTCATTGCCTAGTGCAGTTCCTGCGCTGACCCATAGGTTGGCTATGGTCAGGAGTGCTTTTATCTTCATCTAAAATTCCTTGTACAACCCGACACCAGCAGTCCTATCGGTGCCCGTGGGGTAAAGATTGAAAAATAAGCATAAAGCCTATGTATTTAACCTTTTATAGACAGAATTTGTCACAAGTTCTGGAAAGTTGCGGATACGGGGCAATGGTCGGAGCCGTAGATCTCGGGGTGAATCTGGGCGCTCACCAGCTGGTCTCGGAGCTGTTTGCTGGTACATACGTAGTCGATGCGCCAGCCGATGTTTTTTTCGCGGGCGCGGGCGCGATAGCTCCACCAGGAATACTGTCCAGGGTCGCTACAGAAGAGACGAAAAGAGTCGTCAAAATGAGGTTGTAGCAGGTTCGAAAAGCCTTGTCTTTCTTCGAGGGTATACCCCGGGCTGCGTTCGTTGGCTTTGGGGCGGGCAATGTCGATGGCTTGATGGGCGACGTTGAAGTCGCCGCACATGATGACCGGTTTGACGGCTTCGAGTGCGCAGACATAGCGACGAAAAGCTGGGTCCCAGACTTGGGCGCGGTATTCGAGGCGGCGCAGCTCATTTTGAGCATTGGGGGTATAGACATTGACCAAGTGGAAATGCCCAAACTCGGCGGTGACCACCCGGCCTTCGCGGTCGAGTTCCGGGTCGTCAAGACCTGTGTGTACGCGGAGTGGGGTCTTGCGGCTCAAGATCAAGGTGCCTGAGTAGCCTTTTTTTTCTGCTGCGTGCCAAAAGGCTTGATAGCCAGGGGCGAAGTCAGTGGTGAGCTGTTCCTCGCTGGCTTTGGTTTCTTGGATGCAGATGAGGTCGGCATCGAGCTGCTGCAGAAAAGGTTGCCAGTTTTGTTTGCGTATGACGGCACGGAGGCCGTTGACGTTCCAGGAGACAAGTGTCGTTTGCACGGGTCGTTTCTCTTTCCGTAAATCCATAAAAGGTTAGCCTACGCTGTTCCATTTGTGTTGCAGGTAGCACATGTACACGAGATCAGTGGTCAGTTCATGGAGGTGGGCGTAGCGCCCAGAAGCCCCAAAGTGACCGGAATCGTCGTGAATGCGCAGCAAGATTTGCTCGGGGTTGTGGGCCAGGGAGCGGAGTTTGGCCACCCATTTGGTGGGTTCCCAGTAGGTGACCCGAGTATCGTTCCAGCCGGCGACAACCAGCATTTCTGGATACTGCTGGGCTTTGACATTGTCATAGGGAGAATAGCTGTGCATGTAGTGGTAGTACTCGGCGTCGTTTGGGTTGCCCCACTCGTTATATTCCATGGTGGTGAGGGGTAAGGAGCTGTCTAGCATGGTGGTCAGTACATCCACAAAGGGAACATGCGCGATGATGCCGCCGTAGGTGGTGGGATATTCGTTGGCGATATAGCCCATCAGGATGCCGCCGGCACTGCCTCCCCAGCCGATGATTCTGCCCGCCTGGGTGTATTTTTTCTCGATCAGGCAGTTCGAAATGGCATGAAAGTCATAAAAAGTATTTTTCTTTTGGAGGAGTTTGCCGCTGGTATACCAGCGGTATCCTAAGTCCATGCCCCCACGGGTATGGCAGATGGCAACCACAAAGCCACGATCTAACAGCGAGATATAGTGGGTACGAAAGCGGCACTCGCTACTGATTCCGTAGGCACCATAGCCCACCTGAAGTACGGGGGCAGTGCCATCGATCGGGGTATCCCGGTGATAGGCGAGGGAAACGGGCACCCTGGCGCCGTCGTGGCTTTTTGCATAGAGGCGTTCACTACGGTAGTGTGCCGAGTCGATACCGGGAATGTCTTCTTTTTTGAGCAGCTCGCGGCTATTGGATTCGAGCTGGTAGTCGTAGACTTCGGCCGTGGAAATCAGTGTTTCGTAGGTGAAGCGGCATATGGGCTGGTCATAGTCGCCCGGGAAGGAGATATCGAGGGCGCGGACGGTTGAATCAAAATGGATGTCGTAGGTTTCCTCTGTTTGCCAGCACATACTGCGAATCATGGGGGTTGCATCGATGCTGTACTCGAAGACGAGGTAGTCTTTTAACACGAGGTAATCTTCCACTAAGGCGTGGGGAGGAACCTCGGTGAGACGTTGCCACAGTGCCTGGTTACGTGGATCTGCCATAGGTGTGGCGATGATCTCGAAGTTTTCGCGGTCGAGATTCGTTTTGATAATCCAGCGCTCGCCATGGCTGGTGACATCGTATTCGTGATTGGGGCTACGGGGTAAGATCAAGGTTGGGGGATGATCGTGCCATTTTTCTAGGGGGAGGAAACGCCACTCACTCATGTTGTTGCCGTGGGAACAAATGAGGATATATTGCTCGTCTTCTGTTTTGCCCAAAGAGACGAAAAAGCGAGAGTCCTCTTCATAAAACAGGCTTGGGGTCTGTGTCCCAATGTGTCCGAGAGTGTGGGTATGCACCGATTTAGGGCGGAGCTGCTCATCGAGGTGGACATAGAAGAGGGTTTGGGAGTCGTGGCTCCACTCGATATCGTCGGAGAGTCCGGAGAGGATGTCGCGTTCCCAGCTCTGAAGTGTGACATCATAGATCCATAGCGAGTAGGATTCCTCGCCACTCAGATCTACGCCGAG
This sequence comes from Zetaproteobacteria bacterium, assembly GCA_028817975.1. Lineage (GTDB taxonomy): Bacteria > Bdellovibrionota_B > Oligoflexia > Oligoflexales > Bog-1112 > JAPPOJ01. Next base: position 6,926 of record JAPPOJ010000032.1, read on the forward strand.
GGCGATCTTGCGATGGTCTGGACTGGGTTCGATAAATCCAACCCCGAAGAAGTCATGGCCTTGCGCGAGTTGGTTGATATCGAAGATTTCGTCGCGCTCGCGGGTGTGACGCTCTTCGCGCATGAAAATCGGATATTCGAGGCCTTTACGGTTAATCTTAAAATAGCGATAGGCACCCATAAAGTATCCGACCGACTCGTCATCTTCGATCATGCGTTGGCGTAATTCGGCGAAGATTTCTTGGTGGGTGTTTTCCAGGGGTTGGAAAAATTCGGCGGTATAGTGATTTTCTTGATCCACATAGGTGCGCACTTGAGGGTTTGATTTTTCTTTGAGCCAAAACCAGGGGTCCTGGCGTGTTTCCCCAAATTGCTCTAAAGAGTGAGGTCGCTGGGGGGCTTGGGGCATATGCTTCACGTCAACAAACTCCTTTATGATTTGGACGGGGTGTACTGCTGGGGTTGACTGGGAACGGAATATTCCGCATCGACAAGGGTAAAGAAACGTTCCCAGAAAAAGATCAGCAAAAAATATAGGTATACGTATAACACGCCTGAGTCAAAAAACGTATTCTGGGTTAATCCATGGAGTAAGCTTGAGGCTACCGAGGCGATGAATGCCTGCAGACGCATATGTGCGCTAGGAGTGATCTTGTGCGGTCTTAGGGTGCGCCACCACCACCAGAGGGTGCCGAGCATGATCAGGCTGCCGAGAAGCCCAATACTGGCTAGGATTTCTAGGAAGATATTATGGGCATTGTATTTTTCTTCGAGGTCGAAAAAGCCTAAGTTGTCGTAGTACGCGAGGCGGACACGGTCCGCAATCCATGCAGAGCCGTGGCCAAAAAGGGGCTGATCGGCAAACATGGTCCAATGTACTTGCCAAAATTTAAGTCGGTGAAAGGAACTTAAGAAACCCTGGGAGAAAATGTCGCCATACCGTGTCCATACTCCCGAAAGTGAGAGTAAGGCTATGCTGGCTAAGCTCCAGGTGCTGAGTAAAAACCAGGATTTGCGCGAGAGTTTGCGCTGGAGTAGGCTGCCTTGGCAGAGAGGGATGGCTAGGGTGAGTCCTGCTGCCACTGCGATGGAGGTACGGCTGCCACTGAGGATCACGAGTACAAAATGCATCACCGCAATGGCCAGGGCGGCTCTGCTCAAGTGTGGGTTCACCTTTTGCTGCCAGAACAAGCTCCAATAAAACGAAAAAAGGGCGAGGCTGACTCCTGCTAGGGTGAGGGGGTGGCTATAAAAACCTTTGGCGCGAAAATACCCACTTTCGGCTAAGCGCTTACTGTCACCGATATAGTAATCGTGAGCGTAGATATCGAGTCCGGTCAGGTGTTGAATCATACAGTAGGACAGTAGAATGCCGCTGGCAATCAAGAGACCATGGGTAAACCATTGCAGAATAGGAAATTGTAAAAAAGACGGGCGTTTGTTGACCTTGAGCGAAGCATCCACATATTGACGGTTCCACCATAAGCGCACCACCAGCATCAGCATGAAGGCGAAGCCAAGCATGGCGTTGTTGAGTGGGCTCGACAGTAGGGCTCCGAGGGGGAGCGTCCACTCGGTGGCGGTGGCGACAGACTCTCCTGTTTGCTGTAAGCGCACAGGCATTCCTTCCCATTGATGCAAGAGATTACTGAGAGGGAAGATGAACCAGAGGGCAAAGGCACAGTAGGCTTGGGTGCGTGCGTTGTGTAAACGTGCAGGAGGAATACCCAGCACGTAGTGATATGCATAAAGTAATGTGACGAAAAATAGAAAAAAATAAAACCCGAATGCTTGCAAGGCGATTCCTGCCAGAAGTGAACATGCTGCGAAAAAAGATGAAGCTCGTAACATAAGTGAGGGACCTCTGAATTGCCGAAGCGCTAAAGGATGAATGATAGAGAATCCCAGGAAAGGAGCCATGGGACCAAACAATATAGACCATCGAGCGTTTGTGTTGCTGCCACCCATCGCTACGTTTGCGTGGTTGTAGGGATCATCCCATGTCTACCATGGGTGGCAGCCATTCAAGGAGTGCAGACTCTTTTCATGAGAACCTGGGGGCAAATGCTCTGCCGGTTCACGGGCGGCTCCAAAACTGCGGGTGATCATACCAGCCGTCTTCTTGACGGCGCTCATGGATGAGGTGCCACGCAGCTCCGGCAAACAGCTTGACCTTAGGATCGATACTCTGTACTTCGGGATTGTCCATGTCGGACTCGGCCCGGACGACGAGGTTGAGCTGGTCACAATCCTGTATGGCAGCGATGATTTTGTTGCGATTGTGGAGCAGTTCGTGGATCGTTTCGAAAAAGAGAACTTTGTAAGTCGCCAGCTTCTCTGGGGGCTTTTTTTTGTGTGTATGGCTCTGATGACGTGACATCTTGGTCCATCCTTTTGACATGCGTAAAATGAACGGAGTGATTGAGGCGTTTTTTCCTCATTTGTTTAAAGGGTAGAGTTTACACGTTTACTTGTCAAAACGCCATACCCGTCGTTGGAGTGCCGCGACTTTTTGAATACGTGATAGGGTGCTATTAGAGTAACCCGTAGGTGGTGTTGGCCATCGAAGTTGAATCGTTGCATCGTGTATGTATAGCAAGGTGCGTCGCATCTTGGGGGGCAAGGGGTTGTAAAAGGGGGAGCGTGTCCTCCTTTAGGAAGGAAGGGAGTCTTGAGTATGAAGATGCAAGAAGGCAAGTATAAAGTCGCGGACATGAGTATGGAGACGGTCGAGTGGGGACGGAAAGAGATCCGACTGGCCGAAAAGGAAATGCCCGGATTGATGGCCTTGCGCGAAGAGTATGGCCCGCAGAAGCCTTTGAAAGGCGCGCGGATTGCGGGCTGTTTGCACATGACCATTCAGACGGCGGTATTGATGGACACCTTGCGTGAGCTGGGTGCGGACATTCGGTGGTCGAGCTGCAATGTCTTTTCGACCCAGGATCATGCTGCGGCAGCGATGGCGGCGTCGGGAGTACCCGTCTTTGCTTGGAAGGGGATGACGGATGAGGAGTTTGTTTGGTGTATTGAACAGACTTTGGTCTTTGATGACGGGCAGCCGCTGAACATGATTTTGGATGATGGTGGGGATCTTACCCAGATTGTCCATGACCGTTTTCCTGAATACCTCCCTGGTATCAAGGGGCTTTCCGAAGAGACCACCACGGGAGTCCACCGTTTGTATAAGATGCTGGAGATGGGAACCCTTAAGGTTCCGGCGATTAATGTGAATGACTCGGTGACCAAGTCGAAGTTTGATAACTTATATGGTTGTCGTGAGTCTTTGGCAGATGGGATTAAACGTGCCACCGACGTTATGGTAGCTGGTAAAGTAGTGGTGATTGCTGGTTATGGAGATGTGGGCAAGGGCTGTGCACAGGCGATGCGGGGCTTAGGTGCACGTGTGGTGGTGACGGAGATTGATCCGATCTGTGCGTTACAAGCCGCCATGGAAGGCTTTGAAGTGACCACGATGGAAGATGCCGCGCCGTTGGGAGATATCTTCGTCACAGCCACGGGTTGTGTAGATGTGGTCACCCATGTTCATTTTACCCAAATGAAAGATGAGGCGATTCTATGCAATATCGGTCATTTTGATTCAGAAATCGGCATGCGTTGGCTGGAAGATAAGGCGAATGCACGCGAAGATCAGATCAAGCCACAGGTGGACCGTTTTACCTTGGAATGCAATGGCCGCTCGATTATTGTCCTCGCTCGGGGGAGGTTGGTCAATTTGGGCTGTGCCACCGGGCATCCCAGCTTTGTGATGTCGAATTCCTTTACCAACCAGACCATTGCTCAGATTGAGCTATGGCAAAATCCCGATAAATACAGTATTGGAGTTTACACCCTGCCCAAAGAGCTGGATGAGAAAGTGGCACGGTTGCATTTGAAAAAGCTTGGGGTGAAACTCACGGAGCTGACCCCGGTGCAAGCCGATTATCTAGGTTTACCGCAAACGGGGCCATTTAAGCCGGAGCATTATCGTTATTAACTCCTGACCTCTGGTAGGTGGGGGCTGTGCCCCATTTGTTTTGTTCTTCCTAAAGTTTTATTAAGATGCTGCCGATTCCCTGCGTATGGGGTATCTAAGGTCATATAAGCTATGCATCACGATCATTTGCAGCATGAGTCTGTACTCTTGTCGGAGTGTTCGTAAGCCTGTTGAGGTGCGCTCTGCTTGTGCTGGAAGTGTATGTGAACACTTGCCTGGGGCCGTGTATGAAGTAGGTCTGGGTCCAGATTTTTTCAACAGCTTTGAACTCCATCCTCAGCAAGAGCCGGAGCAGATTGTTAAGCGCCTTGCCACGAGCGAAGAACTTGCGACCAGTACCTTGGAGGTTGAGCTACTTGACCCAAATTCTCCGCTGCGACAATGGGCGAGTGTGGATGGGATGGTCACGATCGCCTACCCGATGGACAGTATTGAGCTTATCCCTCATACGGAGCTGTCAAATTTAGGGGTCCAAAAAGCTACGGGTGCGTTACATCTTGCACCTGCACTGAAGTCAGCTCAAATCGACTTTAACCCACATATTCAGTGGAAAGAAGGCGTATCTGAAAGACCCTCTTCCTACCAGCAGCTGACTTCAGCTCAAGTGCGTAAAAAAAATATTATTGAAGCTATTGCAAAGCCTCTTCAAGAAGATATGACACTCTACCGCATTGTGCCTAAATGGCTCGCAGATAAGCAGGTTGATGCAGGTCGATTTACCCCAATGGACAAGTATTTCAATATCAATCAGCACGAACGCGGCACTGCTTTTGGACGACGGGTAGGACGTGGGGTCTATGCTTCTGATCTGGAAAACTTTCACCAACTGAACCATCTTGCAGATCAGCAAGTGGCCCGATCTGTGGCCAAATCGATGGGCTTAGATTACAGCAAGGTTAAAAAAGGCGAGCTTACCGAGATGATACGTCTTTCGATTCCGAAAGGAAGTCGTGTCATCGATCTTACGAACCCTAAAACACGTGCGCTCTTAGCGCTTAATGGGGTGAGTAAGCATGATATTTCCTATATCGACCCTAATGTCTCTGTACGTTTTCATGAGAGAAGTGAAGGAGACTTTTGGGTACTTAAAAATATGGATAATATATCCATCACCCGCCCTGACCCGCAAGACTTTGCTAAGATCCGTTCATCACGTACTGTGGAAAAATTTTTGGCTCAAAATACCGAAATTAAGGCTCACTTTCTCAAATATGCGCCCAAACATGTGGTGCAATTACGGATGAAAAAATCCACCTTCGGTAAAGTAAACTCGGCCATTTTTCAACCCCTTGCCATCGCTTATCAGAAGCTACGTGTAGGGGTCGCCTATTTGTATTACCTTAGTGTGCATTTACGTCAAAGTATTATGTATCGACGTTCCCAACGCACATTACATATGGAAGCACGTAGTACCCAACAAAGTTTGCACCGCTCCTTCATCTCCGGCCAACTCAAAGTCGTAGGCGTAAAGGATTCGTTACCGCAAAGCGGAGACTCAACATCCGCCATTTACCTCTCGGACAAGCCTGAGCTAGCGTGGCGCAAGCAGTTTACTCCACCCCAATATAAATTGCGTTTTGCTCAGTCGGAAACCATTCGTAATTTTTATCATCAGGTCGGAGGGCCAAACGATTCGAATGCCTACCTTGTCCAAGTGATACGTGACCCATTGGCCACAGAGCCAGTGAAAAGCTTACCTCTTGGTCAAAAGAAGGTAGCGTATCAAGCCGCAGACCTTAGCCGTTATTTTTCTACTCCCTACCGCATCGAAAATTACACGACTCGGCTTAAAACCCTCGATGGAAAAACTAAAACGGTACATCGCCCCAACCATGGGCTCAATCATGGTGTACGCTCGGGAGCCCTCTCCGTGGATGCCGCAAATCTATTCCATCATCACTTTCCGGAATCAGAAATAGGAAAGCGTATCCAGACTTATATGGAAAAAGACCCAAATTTTCTCAATAAAGTTGCGCATGTGGGGGCGCTGTGTCGCTCGGGTCGGATTGGGGAAGGGCGTGATGCCTCAACGGCACGGCAAAATGTTACGAGTGGAGCTATTATTGTGGACGATCCCTATCTCAAAAAATTGGTTCCCGACTATGCAGAGCGTCTTCAGCTTGGACGTTCCCTGAGTTTTGTTCATGTCTTGTTAGAGCCCCTTCCGGATTATCGAAACCCCGAAAAACTTGGTAAGAAAATGAACTCCCGGCAACGCGAGGTGTTTAATCAAATGAACCTGAGCGGGAAGCCCCTGAATGAGTATGAACAAACAATCGGTGCACTAGCTTGGCTGGCGCATAATGCGGACCATCGAAGGATGTTGCATTGGAACAGTAGTATCCATTTTAAATCCCAACTAGATATTCTCTCTTTTTTTGGAATCAGGGGAGATGACGCACAAAAATATGCGAACACTCTTTGGGCGCGCAGCGGGAGTTACCTCCAAGCTACCGGGTCGGGTGACGTTGAAATCTATAAATATTTGGGCAAAAATAACAACTTGTGGTATCAGACCTACGGAAAACGTAAAAACCGCTATGATCGACCGCTTCCTGTGTTTGACGCTCAGTACCGACACCTTTCGAACGAAGAGCTTTTCTTTGATCTAGAGAATAATCCGGAAAAACTGCAAGAGGTTGTTGCCCAAAAGCAGAGGCAGATGGACCCTAAAGCTCCGTTAGTAGCCCAACCGATTGTAGATTTGAATTATCTGATGCCGTAGCGTGGCTTCTGTGAAGCTCAAGCCAAAATAAGCCTGGATCTGTCCTGCATTCTATTGGACCTGGTTATTTATAGGTTCCCTTTTGCCTGTAGCCTTTTTGCGGGTGCTTCATCATCTTGTGTTAGGTACAGACCTATACAAATGACATGCAATAAATCCTCTGAAATGAATGTTGAAGTTATCATATTCTCTGCAATTACCTTGTAAAATCAAATTTTTACTTGGTGACCACAAAAAATCTCACCTAAGGCCTAAATGACACCGCAAGATTTGCCGATATCTTCACCCGTCCCCTCTCATTTTCGAGACGGGATTTCCACGCTTTATGAAATGAGGTTTTGTGCATGGTCTCTTATGTGAACCGGAGGTTTGTACTCAAAGGGGCTGGGGGAGTGACTGTTTTTCTGCCGTATTTAGGTTCTTGGTTATGGAGCAACAAGTTACGGGCAGCGGAAAATAAGCCTCTTCCACGTTTTGCGATGATTTTTTCTGGCCACGGACAGTTTTCAGAACATTGGCTGCCCGATCCCAATAAGGTGAATTGGGAGCAGGATTCTATGTACGAGCGTTATGTGAGTTTAAGTCGGATTGCGGGAGATATTTCGCCGATTATAGGAAAAGACTTTGACCCACTCCGTGCCAAGATTACTTTAATGAGTCGGATTGACTATGCGAGTGATCGTCCCAACCATAATTGTGAGGCTTTGTTGCTTGGCGACACCTTAAGTTCAGGTCAAGGACGCGACAGCATGGATCATGTGATGGCGCAGGCTCTGTTTGGGAGTTCGCCACTGAACTTGGCGGTGAATTCTCCGTACTCAAGTTCGCAAGATAAGCACCATATTTCTACCAAAAATGGCCGCGCTGTGGTTGGGGTGAGTAATCCGGCGAAAGCCTTTGATAACCTGTTTAATCTTGGGAATACTGCTGCAGCGGTGGAAGTGCAAAATAACTCAGGCCAGCCGACCCCGGCTCAAAACAACCTCAAAGCGATTGATCTGGTGCGTGAGCAATACCTGTCGTTGCGGAATAGCTCGAAGCTATCCCAGGTGGATAAGTTGAAATTGGAAGAGCACGTCGCCTTTATTAGCGAGCTGCAGGGCAAACTCAAAGGCAGCGAGCCGACCAAAGGGGGGAGCGGTGGCGGCCAAGGGGTGCCTAAATCGATGTGTAAAAATCCCAAAAGTCCTGGACCAGCTCCGCTGAATACGGGGCGCAGCGAGGACTATGGAATCGTACTCGACCAGTCTATGGAGGTGATGCGTTTAGGCTTGGTGTGTGGAGTTGCTCCAGTCGCCACGGTGATGCTGCATGCGTACGATTATTTTAATGGCACTTTAGGCTTTTTAGGCCTGAAGAGCGTTTTTCATGAGTCCATTGGGCATGGTGAGGCCAAAGGGGAGAAGCTGATCCTGCAGCGTTATTACGCGAAGAAGGTCGCGGAGTTTATGCGCGCCCTCGACCAAGTGGAAGATACGGTGGGAGGGAGCACTGTCTTAGATAATTCCTTAGTGGCTTGGATGAATGACCTCGGTTCTTCGGCAAATTCACCCAATGATCATGCGCGGGCGAATTTACCGATCTTGATTGGTGGGAAAGCTGGGGGCAAGTGGAAGTCGGGCAAGTTTGTGGACTATGGGCGTAATTATGGTCAAGGCAAGCGTATTCACTCCGCAGGTGGCTTTTATCAAGGTCGGCCGGTCAATCAACTGCTGTTGACCATGTTGCAAAGCTTAGGGGTACGCCCCGATCAATATGAAACCCAGCCCGGTGCTGGCTTTGGGGTCTATGGCTCCAAATCGGAATCCATGCAACAAAACTCGGCGAGGAATCACAAGACAGAGAAACTACCTATCGTTAGCTAACACAGGAAAGGTCACCGTGGTGAAAAGATTGGATGCCAACAACAAGATCAGATATGGGTTGGAGTGGCTGTGTGTCGCAGTTGTGCTTGTCTCTTGTGGAGGAGGGAGGCGTAGTACTCCGGTAAAAAGTGGTGCGACTACTGTAGAGGAACAGCAAGACCAGCCGACCCCAACTGTCGGGGCGCAAGGGGATGATGCCCGCCGTGTCCCTATGGGAAAGAAGCCAAAGCCCGCTTCCCCGCGGGGCAAGGGAGATGAAGACTTTGACTCTTTTCGTTTTATTACCAACGTGCGGGTGCAAAAAGCACATCATGACATGATGCATCCTGACCCTAACAAGGATGTAAAAGATCCGCAGAAAAATGAACTTGAAAGTGGTGAGGTGCTCTACCAAAAAAATTGTCAGACATGCCACATGGAGCTTGCCAAGTCCGACAAGAAGGGAGCATCTGCGGATACTATTGCGATGGCGATTCAGAAGATTCCCCAAATGCAGCACTTGCGTACTTTGAGTGGGGAAGCGGTGCGGCGCATTGCAGATGCCATGGACATTGGCGTCGGGTTTAAAGGTAGCCAAGGGAAGAATCCTTTTGAATGTGCAGCTATGTCGTCCGCGCCACAGGCTGATGTGGATTACTTGGCGCGTCTGAGTAAGAAGCAGTATTTGCTCTTGCTCAAAAGTGAAGTGGGAGAGTATCTTTCGGCAGCTCAGTGGCAGGAAATCGTCAACTTGGCGCCTTCGGATTCAAAGGTCGGTATTTTTGATCACTTCGATCAAGGCATTTCCATTGATCATATTCAAAGCTATTACACGATTGCACGTAAGATTGCCGATGTGACGGCGAAGAATGACTCTTTTCGGCAGCGACACTTTGCCTGTGGTAACTATGACACGGCGTGTGCGCGTAGGTTTGCGGAGGGCTTAGGGGCGCAGTTACTACGCCGTCCATGGTCGGCGGACTTTCTGCGCAAGATGAGTGAGCTGTTTGTCGAGGCGGCGCAGTCTTCACGGGAAGAAGCGGTGCGTGTGATGATGATGGTCGTGTTGCAAAGCCCTGGATTTATTTATCGGCTTGAGTTAGGTGAGTCGGTATCTGGACAAGGCACCTTACGTCTGTCCCGTGAAGAGTTGGCGCACCGGCTCGCCTTTGCCTTGACCAATCAACCTGCGGATGCCGCTTTGCTGCAAGCCGCACGTGCAGGGCAGCTCGGTGACTCGCAAGGGTTGCGTCGTCATGCGCTTCAGCTGATACGCTCGGAGAAGGGCAAGACCCGTGTGCGTGAGTTCTTACAGTTTTTGTTTGAATACTATGAGCAGCCAGACCCTAATTATTCCTCGCACTTTGCGATGGGGATCAACGCTGGTCAGCTCTACCGCGAAGCGGAGCAGGAACTGGATGCGTATTTTGAAGACGTCATTTGGACCCAAAAAGGTGACTATCAGGACTTTATTTTGGGGCGTCGGGTGGTCCGTTCTTCTCCCACCTTAGATCGCTTGTATTTCCCCGAAGGTAAGCCCGCAACAGGGTTGTTGCCTGCTGAACGTCCTGGACCCATGGCACGGGTGGCTTTTTTAACCACGGGTCGGGATGAAACTCACCTTGTCCATCGTGGCTTGTTGGTGCGCCGCAATTTGCTCTGTGATCAGATTGGGACCCCGAATGATATTCCAGCCGAGCAACTTGCACCTCCGGTGCCGAACCCGAAGAGTTCGACCCGAGAACAGATTGAAACCCGTACCAGCCCAGCTTTTTGTCAATCTTGTCATGCTAAGATCAACCCTCCGGGTTTTGTCTTGGAGTCCTTCGACTCTTTAGGGCGCATGCGTACTCATGAGAACATTTACAATAAGAATGGCTCGCAGATTATTGCTGCGTTGCCGATTGTTGCGAAGACGATGCCCAATATTGATCATCCCAGTGATCCTGAAGTGCAAAGTTATCAACAGTTTGTCGAAGCCATTGCGCAGAGTAGTGCGGGTCCGGGTTGCTTGACCAAGCAGTGGTACGAGTTTGTCAAAGCGCGGCCGGCAAAAGAGCGTGATTTGTGTCAGTTGAAAACGATGTACGATCGTTTGGTACCGGAGAAGCCTGTGCAGTTAAATAGCGCTGATTTGGGACCTATTGCTGAGCTGTTGCTCGCGGCAGTACTGGCTCCTGAGTTTCGTCTGTTGATTAAGCGTTAGTCATATGGATTGGTAAAGATATCGCGACGCTTGTAAATGTCTGTGAGCCCAGGTTGATCTTAACCTGGGCTAAATTTTTTTGGTGTGCTGCCTTTTTGCTTTCGACGCCTATTCTGCGGAAAAGCAAGTCCTAAAAAAGCAATTGAATCATGAAAATAGCTTAAGTACGGTGGTCGTGTCGGATGATGTGATTTCATACTTAGGGAGCGAGAATGAAGCAGAGAATTTTTCTAGGCATATGTTTCTGGGTTGCTGGCTCTTTCAGTTTGGTGGCGCAGGCTTCTGTGTTGACCACTAAACTAGCTCTGGTTTTGGGTTTATCGTTGGCCTCATGGGTGCATGGGCTGCCCTTCTCTGCACCACAGGCGTCCGATTGTAAGTTGTTCTGTCCGCAGCTCACTCAGGAGGGTGGCCTCGCGTGCTGTGAGAAGGCGGATATCTTTTATAGCATTGACACGGTGCGGGATTCGCGTCAGGTGGAAGTTGAGGCGATGTTGCCGGAAGTTACCTCACAGTCGAGTGGGGTGACTCCTTCCGGAGTGATTAATCAGGATGATCGTCGTCCTGCGAATGTTTCGAGTTTTCCTATCTCGGCGATTGGGCGTGTTGTGGTGGACTTTGGGTCGGTGAATCAGCTGTGCACCGGGGCTTTGGTCGGACCCAACTTTATGTTGACCAATATGCATTGTGTGACCCGTGAAGGCCGCGTGAGTGATCCAGGTGAGATTCGTTTTTCTCCTGCGTATGACGATGGGTCCGAGGATTCTGCCAAGGGAAAATATTTGATTGTTCCTGAAGATTTTGATGAAGCACGCTTTATGAATGATTGGGCTTTGGTGGTATTAGACAAGCGTTTGGCTGATGTCTATGGTTCGTTTGGAGTGGAGAACTTGGAACGGTACGACTATCAAAAACGCGGTGGTTTACGCGATGAGCCCGTCAATCTGGTGGGTTACTCGCGGGACATTTATGATTCTCGCCCGGGTGGTCATTTTGGTTGTCGGATTGTGGGGACGACGCTTACCGACCAACGTGGATTTTACCGGGTAAGGCATGATTGTGATTCCACCAAGGGCTCTTCGGGGTCGCCGTTGTATCAGTTTGAGGGGGGAGAAGCACGGCTTGTGGCCCTGCACAATGCAGGCTCGCCGCGACTCAACTTTGCCGTACCCAATGAGTATTTTGCACGTGCCTTGCAGGATGCGTTGCGGAATGACAAGTTTCGGGTACCTCCTTTTAAGCGGGATCGGGGAGCGTGTTTAGCTGCGGATGCCCAGGTGTTAGATGCCAATTTTCAGCCGGTAGCGGTGCTTGCGCTGCAGCAAAATGATGCGTTGCTGGGCCCGCAAGGTTCAACCCATTATTTTCATAGTCTCAGCCATTTGGAAAAGGAAGGTCTGCACAAGTTTGTGCGTTTTGAGACGGAGTCCGGTTATCAGTTAGTGGTCTCTCCAGATCATGTGGTCTACGTGCAGCAAGGAGAGCAGGTGCAAGCTTTGCGAGCCAAGGATGCGATGACGAAAATGGAAGAAGGGGATATCCGCTTGCCGATGCTCGCGCCTGAGCAGCAACAGGTGGTATGGCATTCTGTACACGCGGCGCGCGAAGTGGTACGCCAAGTGGGGATTGTTTCCTTTGTACCCTCAGTTACTCCTGTGGAAGGACAGAAGGGGGCGACCTACCAAGCCGGACGTATGGGGATTTATGTGCTTGGGGGCAAAGCGGGAGATTTGAATAGTTTCTTGGTCAGTCCCGGTACGTTGCCGAACGAGCAGCTGTATTATGTAGCCTTCAACTGGATGAAGTCGTTGAAGATGTTGGAGCCAGATGCTCGTGGTGACATCAAACCTGCGGGTATGCAAAAGCCTTTCGCCTGCTTCCTCGATTATTTGGCTGCGCGTCTGGCTGCACCCGCAGCGATCATGCTTTAGGTGTGGGTGAGGTGCGTTCCCGCGCTTCGAGTTGGTTGATCTGCGTTTTCCAGCTGTCTGGCAAGGTGACCTTGCGCTTGTTAGGATAGTGATAGCTGACGATCACCGCCTCGCCGAGGGCAGCCAAATGATTCTGTTGGGTGCTCCACACCCCATAGCGCATAGAAAACTGCGACTCTTGGATCTCGGTGACGGAGGTACCGACCCAGAGGGTATCAGGAAAGGTAATGGGGCGGATATACTTGCACGAGGTTTTGGCCAGGATGGGGCCGACTTCAGGGTCCGCCTGAGGACCCATGATCTGAGTTTGTTCAAAATAAACGATGCGGGCATTTTCAAAGTAGGTGAAAAACACAGAGTTGTTGACGTGCTGAAAGGCGTCCATTTCACGCCAGACACAAGGCATGGAAGTCACAATCGCGTAGTCTTGTCTGAAATCTTCGAGCATATCCGTGATCCTTTCTAGGTTGGGTTTACTTGTTCGTTGGGAGCATTTGATCGTCCTTGCTGTGTCAAGGCTTTCCTATCCTAGCATAGCTCCGTAGAGGAAAGACGGTAGAGCTTGGGCCCATTTTTGTGGAGATTGGAGGGGGCCGTAGGCTTAAAGGTTTAGGATAGCGCGTTTGAGTTTGGCCATTTCTAAAACTCCCTTGCTGGGCTCGTGTGTGCACAGGTCATGAGGAGTGAGCCGAGTGTCATCGAGAAGAAAGAGGGGGCTGTCCTGGGAGTTGTCTTCAAAGCGGAGGATGTTTTTAGTTTGTCGTGATATTTGTTGTGCCTCATGGAGCATGAAAGAAATTTCCTGGGGTTGAGTAAATTCTTTTATACAATTTTCTCCCAAAAAGTCTTGCCAATTGCGTATGATTTCTGTCGCGGCATTAAAATTATTCTGCTTGAATTGGGCCACAATGGCCTCTTCTTTATTTGAGTTGCCTTTGCATAGGTAGGTGACCCCACGGTTGAAATTCTCCCGTGCTGTATCTATATTCTCATAGGCTTGGGTGCCGTGTGTCGCAACAAAATTTCCGGAGAAGTCGTAAAAGTCTAAACTGCATTGAGCGATGGTGTACAGTCCACGTTGCCAGGTCTCATAGTCTTTTGCGATCGACTCGAGTTCGAAGATGCTTTGCGGAGTACTTTGGTGTTCTACAGGAGATAAAGACTGGAGGTGTTCGAAAAGCCCTTCATCGAAAGGCTTTTCGAAGTAAGGGACTTCAATGGTGCCTTCGTAGTCGCTTTCGCTCTGTTGCTTGGTATTTCCGGACAGTACGACCAGGTGTGCTTGAGGAGCAAGGCTCTTAGCTGTGAGGAGCATCATCATCCCGTGGACACCAGGCATTTTCATGTCGGTGAGAATGATATCAGGTGGTTTTTTTTCAATAGCTTCCGCAGCTTTGTAACCATCCGAGAAGTACTCGACTTCGAACCCTCTTGCTTCGAGCAAACGTACAAGTCCCTTGGCAAAATCGATTTCATCGTCGACAAAAATGATTTTCATGTCGTCTCCTTTGTTAGCTTGATTCGAAATCGAGCACCTTTGGTCATGGAGTTGTCGCAAGCGATGGTGGCTCCCATGGCTTCGGCGTCGCGCTTTGCGATGGATAAGCCAATTCCCATGCCCTGGGTTTGGTCTTTGGTGGTAAAGTGTAGTTCAAATATTTTATTTTGAATGTCTTCGGGGATACCATGCCCATTATCGCTGACCACTAGTTGGTTGCCTTCTGCTTCGACACGGATTTCTGTGGCTCCAGCATCAGCAGAATTTCCGAATAGCACCATAAAAATATTGATTAGGTTCGATTCTTTGCCCTGTATCTGGTAAGTAGGAGGAAAGTCACGGATGACTTTGGTTTGTTCCCCTAGTTTACCTCGCATGAGGGCAACAGAGCTTTGGATGATTTGGCTCAGGGTGATCGGGCGGATCTCTTGGTTTTGTTGGGCAGATAGGCTGATGCTTTTAACTAGATCTGCTCCGTGTCCAGTGGCGCGATTGATAACCTTGATATGCTCGTTTTTTTCTTCGTGTTCCAAGCCTTCGAGGGCGAGTACTTGAGTGTTCGCTTTGATGGTGTTGAGAACATTATTAAATTGGTGTGCGAATCCAGAAGCTAGTATGCCGAGCTGGCACATGCGATCTTTGGAGATGATTTCAGATTGCAGGCTTTGGATGTGTTCTTGTTGTTCTTTTAAAGACTTGTTTGCGTAGGTAAGTTCTTCGTTGGACTTTGAAACTTGTTTAAGAAGGAGTTCTTTTCTTTTTGCAAGATCTAGGTACAGGTTGCGTTCAATAAATGCGAGTGATACTCTTTGGCGAAAAAAAAGGTTAAGTGTTAATGCGCATATGATCATAGGTATAGGAATAATGCTGTATCCCTGTACAGTTCCTGTATAGAGATTCATTTCGTGTATAAAAAGCACAATAAATAAAGTGGAAACTCCAAAGAAAATCCAATCAGATTTTTTTTTAGAATGTTTGCTATAGAAAAAACAGGTAATGGATATATTCATAAAAGAGA
>JAPPOJ010000146.1 GCA_028817975.1 Zetaproteobacteria bacterium
ACCATAGGGCTACGGCTCCTAAAATAAAAAACAAAGTAAGATTTAGGCCTTACTCACACAAATCAAAGATAAAAACCGAGGTAGGGTATCACTTCCCTCACTTTTTCTCAAGCATTTCCGAAGAGAAGGTCGCATCTGACACTCCAAGGATCAACCTACACGACCGACATTGAACCTTTATGGCACGCTACTTTCAAAAAACATCCGTGGAAGAATATATCAAGGCACTGATCAACGACGATCGCGAAGTCATGCGCATTATCGACAGCTGGAATATTGAACGCGAAGAAATCGCGGCGATTCTTGTCAGTCATTATAAAAAAATAGGTATTTTATATATTGAGCCACTGACCTTTGCCAAGGTCGTATACGGTGATATCATCCACCAACTCAAACACTCCCCGGAAATTCGTGCACGGCTCGCAAAAGTACAAGAAGAGATTGCAAGACAAAAATCGAAACACTCGCGTAGATAGTAACCTCTTTAAATACCTTATGCACGTATTCCTTACTTGCCCTAGCAAGCAAATCGTGTTTGAATCATGACCTATTCGAAAGACATGACTTAGGTATTTTATATGCAAGACAAATTTAATCTTCGCCCCTATCCAGAACTTACGCTACCCGCGATAATTTGTGGCCTGTGCGTTGGATCTGCGATTGCACTCAGCATGGGTTATGCTTCTGTGCTGATCGGATTTTCCTCCCAAGGAGCAGAACTCGGTGCCATTCTCAGTGTAGCTTTCCTACGCAATCGCTTTTATCAAGGTTCCATGCTGGAACTTAATATTTCGCAAACGATCGCCAGTGCCGTGAACGGGGCTTCCGCAGGAATGATGTTCACCCTACCGGCCATGTATATCTTACAAACCCCTCACATCCAAATGCTCCCCATTACATTTGCGTGCATCGCCGGAGCCATTCTCGGGATTGGCTTTATTGCTCCCCTACGCAAGCACATGATTGATCTCGAAAAACTACCTTTCCCCAGTGGGATTGCAGTGGCCACACTCATTCAGACAACTAAAAATGTCAACTTCATTCAATTCTCCGGCTTAGGGATCGGTATGGCTGCAGGGGTCGGGGTAAAGTGCCTCTCTTGGTATTTCGCCACAAACCAACTTTCCCTCTCCGCACTCTTAGGACTTGATCATATGGTGGACCTGAGCGTGCAGGTCTCCCTCCTGGCACTTGCAACTGGCTTCCTCGCTGGAAAAGGGGGGGTGTTCTTTGTAATCGGCGGCAGTATCGCCTCTTTGGTGATCACCCCCTTAGTGATCAGCAGCCAAGCTGGAGAGCCACTCTTACCCGCCTTCGTCCGCGATCACTATTTCCGTCATTTAGGCATTGGCATGCTCATCGGAGGGGCTGCCATCGGAATTATCGGCGCACTTCCCTTTCTTGCAAGTACCCTACGCACCATGCATAAGGAAGCGCGTGACTCCAAAAGTTCAGGCAATCTTGAAGAACTCGCCCCGCGCACGATATTGGGCTGTATTCTCTTAGGCTCTGGCATCCTCTTCCTGATGATGCATCGCTTTCTGCCCATGCTTTCTTTGTCCATTACCATCGCTTACGTGGTCTTGTCACTCGCATGGATTTGGATGGCGAGCATCGTACTTGCCGAGTGTTTAGGGCGCACCAACTGGACCCCTCTTAGTGGCATGACACTCCTCGTGATCACGGTCTTATGCCTAGTAGCCCAAACTTCCGCAGACCCAGCCATGATCACTGCAGCAATCAGTTTAGGCGCTGCGGCTAGCGTCGCCATGGCCCACGCTACGGACCTCATGACGGACTTGCGTGCAGGGTACCTCCTCGGAGCACAACCTAAAAAGCAACAGATGGCACAAATGTTAGGCTGTTGGCTTGGCCCTTTACTCATTGCAGGGCTGTTATACGTTCTCCATCAAGTATACGGACTCGGAACCGCAGCCATGCCGGCCCCTCAAGCCCAAATTGTCGCACAGGTGATCGAGGATATCCGCATGAACGAGCTTCCCATATCCAAATACCTTGCCGGTGCGGGCTTAGGTGCCATTCTCAGTGCAAGTGGGATCGGTGGACTCGGTATTCTCACCGGCCTAGGATTTTACTTCCCTTTTCCTATCGTAATGAGCTACGGGATTGGCACCCTACTTCACTTTCTGAATGAGAAGTTTAACCAGCACCCATCAGGCAACTACCTTCCAGCAACCATTATCGCCAGTGGCTGTATCGTCGGAGAATCTTTATGCGGCATTTTACTCGCCATCTTAGATATTACTCAACACAGCTAACCCTTCGTTAAATAAGGACAGTGCTACGATGCCTCATTACGGCTTTATTTTTGTATATATTGGAGTTTCTTGGGCTGCGTATGCCGCGTGCCTACACCCTGCTCAAATGCATTGGTTCCACTTCTTTTTAGGGGCCTCCATCGCACTTATTGGCATCTATATCTTGCACGGCTCGAAAAAGTTTTTGGATTCCGCAGAGCGCATCTCAGACAGCCAACAAATGCGCGACTTTGCCATCCAAATTGAACTCATTTGTACCGAACTCAAGCTGGTCGAAAAACAGTTTGCGCAGCTCCCCCTTCACGACGTTGCGGAAAAACACCATCAACTCATCGAAACTAAGATTTTTCCACTCCGCGATTATGCCAATGCGATTGCAAACCTCTTTGGCATGACCACATATTCTGACGTCATCTCCATGTGCTCCACCGGAGAAAGATACCTACGTCGGAGTCTCACCGCAGCGTTAGACGAACACAGCCCAGAATCACATACCTATCTCCTTCTCGCACTCAAAAAGTTTCAGCGCATCATCGATTACCTAAACCTTATCCGCACCCAAAATAGCGCGTTTCTCCAGCTTTCTTTTCATGAACTCAGCTCCTATCAAAGAGACATTCGCCTTTCCCTCAACCGCAACCACTAATGTTCACGCACAACACACTCTTTATTTCTAAAGACACACCGACGAATAATCCCCCCTGAGAGTGAAAAAACCCTGCTCACAGTGGTATCATTTTCAATTAGTGACGTACCTGGGACAAGGGGGAAGCCAATCAAAATCCTGCCTAGGTCACTTTACGCGAGAATCCTCAAACTAAAGTAAGGGCTATGATATGACTTACCTAATGGGAATCGACATTGGTGGAACCAAAACAGAGGTTTCTATTCTTAAAATGCCTATGGACATCAGTTCTCACCTCTCCTTAAAAAACCTCACCCAGTGGGCAAGCAGTGGTGGAAGACCCGAAATTATTTTTCGTGAACGGGTCAAAACCCTGCGTTTAAAAGGTTTCGAGCAGGTGATGCGTCGCATTGCCGAGCTGGCGATGACAGGCCTCCAGGCACACAACCTCAGCGCAGACGACCTCATGAGCATCGGTATCGGCATGCCCGGGCCTGTCGACCCCATCCGCAATCAAATGATTCACGGGAATAGCGCTATTTTTGTCGATAAAGATATTTCCAACACACTTTCTACCCGCCTCGGTTTTCACGGTAAAGTTGTCTGTGGCAATGACGCCAACTGTTTTGTCCTTGCAGAATCTTGTATTGGCAAAGCGAGTCACCTCACCGCCCAAAACCCTAAGTCATGCATTATCGGTATCGTGCTAGGTACAGGAGTCGGAGGAGGTTGCTTTGTCGATGGCAAAATGCTGTTAGGTAAACGTGGCAGTGCCGGGGAATTCGGCCATATGACCTTGTTCCAGAACGGTCATCCATGTTACTGCGGACAGTTGGGCTGCTCAGAACAGTACCTCTCCGGACCTGCACTCGAAGCAGCTTTTACGCGCCGGATTTATGCCCAAATCGAAAGCCGTCCATCCGCAAATCAAATTTTCGAACTAGCAGAACAGTTTGACCCCATTGCCATGGCAATCGTCAAGCGCTACAAAAAACATCTTGCACAGTTTTTGTCTCAATTAAGTCAAGCTTTTGACCCTCATGCAATCGTCATCGGTGGAGGGCTGAGCAAGCAACCCGAAATTTATAAAGGCATTGAAGAGATGATGAAAAACTATCTTTACCTGCCCGAAGACGGCCCGATGGTCTTACAAAACGACTTGGGCGACTCTGCAGGCGTGGTTGGAGCTGCCTTTCTCCCTATTCTTAACGATATGATGTAACCCACCTTACTCCAAGCGCAACTGCGGATACCAATCTATCTGTGCGCGTTCGAGCAAAAGATGATCTAACATCACAGACTGCCACGCCGTCATAAAATCAGATTCTTTCATCGTTAGGACAATCTCATGCAGCAGTGCCTGTACAAAGGTGCGCTGATCCGCAGGCAAATCTGCTCTGGACAACACACTACGATACATTTGTGCCAAAGCAAACAAAGTTGCCATCTTCGAGGGCGCACCTTCTGCTTCCATCACATATTGCTGCCAACCTGTAATGACCTCGTCATAACGGCGTTGAAGATCCTGTTGACACCAAAAAACACCCCGCAAATGCATCTGCACCTGAGTCTCACAAAACAGGGCTGCCTGATGCATATTCTGCGGGAGAGACTCCTGCAAAGACGGAGCAAGCCACTTCTGTTGCTTAAAGTCATACACGTGAAGGTATGCCGGGTCACGCCAAAAACGATCCAAATCGTGGTCTACCGCATACAAACGGTGCGCACGTACACGCAGCTGATGGTGCTGGGGATCCACCCCCATCAAGGCATAAAACATCGGACCACGCGAGGTCGCTAAGTGCAGATCATCGTCCCCGGGCAGTCTCAGCTTTTGACTACGATTGCTCCGCAAATTCCAAATGTATAACCCTGAGGCTCGTGAACCATAATTGCCAGCCGTATAAATAATCTCTTTCATCCCATCTAGCCAGTAAAACTCTTCGACATAGGGATGCGGAGCAATCCACACCTGACTGCGATTTTCAGGCTGGCTAACCACCAGGCGCCGTGTTCCCGTGTAAGGGTGCTCATAGATATGCGCCAATAAATAATAATCTGCCGACCAACTCCCCTCGGCTAATACCGCAGGGAACAAATGCTCCCCTACTCCGCCTTGATAACGAACCCCCTTAGTCTTCCGCAACCCAGGACTCGTACGCACCAAATCTTTGGGAGCCAACAAAGAAGACTTACCACCATCCTCCCCAAACGAGCGCAACAGCCAATCTCGGACCCCCAAGGGATAATACGCGATGCGATTTCCAGAGTTGTCATAGATATAAAACTTTTTATTTTTCGACTTGGCAAAAATCTCTACCTCACGTAGAGAAAGGGGGACATAATCATACTCGTCTACAAATTTTTCGACGACCAAACTGTTCTGCAACACCCGGGTCACACTCACCGCAAGGGAACCTTGCCCACTCTGTAAGTGATCCGAGCTGGGCAACAAGACCACCCAGATGATACCGAGTACCCAAACAAAGGCTATCGACACAACGTGCAGACTTAGTCTTTCAAGATTCACAGATACCCACTTTCGGTGTACACACAAGACACCCCATATTAGGTTTCCTCTCACCTGTTTCTATTCTAACTCAGGGACTTTAGTAGCACTGCCAGCCTACAAGCAGACGGGTGAGAGAGAAAGCCTGCACCCCCTCCTCTAGGGCGATCTGTATCCAGAAGAAATTGCTCGGCACCCAGGAGCGTGCAGGAGCAGACACAAATCGCTATAATCAGATCCAGAAGACAGCACACATCTCGAAAAGGTCTCGTTGTGGCACCTCACACTTGGCAAAAGCTTCTCCTCAGCACCGCGGCACTGTCACTGCCTACGGTGAACGGTACGGCACACAAGCTCACCAATCAGCTTGAAGCTCCACCCAAAGCACCGCTCACGCAGCTCCAACGTGCGATGCCCTTCCGCTTAGGGCTACAGATTCGCCTCCTGAAGTCCACACCACACCACAAGGGCAAACGACACCCAAAACAACAGAATAAAATCCTGTCACAATTCATGATTTTGCGTGCTACCAGCACGGGGACAAGCGACTTTTACTACCATAATTTTCATTTTCGCACCCGTATCACTCCACTGCATAACGCAGCATATCAGGAGAGCAATATCCTCCTCGATTGCTTTGAACGGGTCAACCCGACAAGCCAAGTCGAAGAATGGCTCGGCGCACTCCAACTGCAAACCACGCCTTTGCCTAAACAGGGTTTTTTTTACGCTAGCGAAACAACGTCAGCTGTATTTTCAAGCCCCTTCCATCCGCACCGCATCCAATTCATCTTAGGAGGGCTGCAACGCACGCCTCGCCGCCAGCGTCAGTTTTAAATGAGTTATCCTTGGGGCACAAAAACGCGGCTGTAGTTTTGCCAGACCTGGTCCGCCGCTTGGGCATGGTGCCAACCACGTAGCGACGCGAGCAACTCCACAGTTTGGATCACCGTACCTGGCCAGTTGCGGGTGCCACGCTCGGGAGCGAGATAGGGAGCATCTGTCTCGGTCAGGATACATTCAGGTGGCAAACTCTTGAGCAACTTTTGGTGGGCTTCATTCCGCTGTACATTCGACGGGATGGAAAAACACCACCCATGCTTCTCTGCAGCGGCAATCGCTAGCTTCGTACGGCCGCCATAACAATGAAAGTCGGCTTTTTGCACGCCTAAGTGAGCCATCATCTCTAAACAACGGCGTTCACGCTTCCGCGTATGCAAAATCACTGGAATATCGTAACGTATCCCAATATCTACCAAGGCCTCCAGCACCTTCTCCTGAGCGACATAGGTCTGCTCTTCCAAACAATAGCCATCCAGGCCACACTCCCCCACAGCGACGATCGTCTTGGCAGCAGCCTGAGCCTCAATAAACTCTATTTCTGCAGCCACATCAAATACACATGTCGGCCGCGGGTAGTCCACCGGCAACAACTCATGTACCGCTTCCACAGGGTAAATACCTAACGCTGGCTGAATATGCGGGTACTGCTCCGCTAACTCTAGAATCATCCGATTAGATTGCGGCTCTGTACCGTTGACCACTACCGCTTCCAGGCCTAATCGTGCACACTCCTCAATCACTGCGTCCCGATCCGCATCAAAGCTCGTGTCGGTGAGGTGCGTATGCACATCTACATATTTGCTCATATTTAAGATCCGTTTATTGCACATAAAGCAGGCTATTATAACCGTGCCAGGCGCTGAACTCCAAGCTCTTTATCTGCAATACACGGAGGGAAAGCTAGAAGAGGTCGGCCTCATCAGGCAAGTCACGGCTACGAGGCACTTCTTCTAAGACAAGCTTGACATTCAAGTATCCCTGCCCCCGGCGGTATAGACGCAAGTGAACCTGATCTCCGATCTGACGCTGGCTCAAATGCCTTTGTAAGGCATGCACATCAAACACCTTCTTGTGATCAAACTGCATCAGCAGATCCCCAATACGCACCCCTGCCTGATGGGCGGGTGCATCTACAATCAGGTTGGCAATAATTACTCCATAGATCCCTGACTGTTCTACTCCCTGATCCAAATCGTTATCGGACAGAATATTTTTACCCACAATGCCCACCCACGGACGACGCACCTTACCATGGCGATTCAGGTCCGCAACAATCTTCTTCGCCAGATTGATGGGAATCGCAAACCCAATCCCTCCACCACGCCGACTCACCGCAGTATTAATCCCAATCACCCGCCCACGAAGGTCCAACAAAGGCCCCCCTGAGTTACCAGGATGGATCGTCGCATCCGTCTGCAAAAAATTATCATACGGCCCCGCTCCAATAACCCGGCCTTTGGCAGAAATAATCCCCTGAGTGACCGTGTGGGAATATCCAAAAGGATTGCCTATGGCAATCGCAATGTCGCCTACACGCAAAGATTTCGAATCCCCTAAGGTCAGCACCGTCAACGGCCAAGAAACATTCACTTTCAGGAGCGCAAGGTCCGTCTTGCGATCAACCCCAATCACATCCGCCTGAGCCAACTTCTTACTATTGGCAAACAAAATATCAATCCGGCTTGCATCTTTGATCACATGATAATTTGTAATAATCTGGCCGTCCTGGGTGATAATCACTCCCGACCCCAAGGAAACCGTGGACTCCTGACGCGGGAGTTTACCTCCCATAAAAAATTCATATAGATCCAAATGAGGATCACGGCGCACATAGGACTTGGTACGAATGTTGACCACGCCAGGTATGGCTTGCTCAGCGATATCCGCATAGGAGAAAAAAGTCTTTGCAGAAGAGGCCGTCGCCCACAGCCACAAGACACTGCACAGTATTTTATACATACTCCACAACCCTTAGCACACCAGGAGGGCAAAACACTCGCACTGTAGAGGCTATCGCAAAAAGCACCCGAAGCACAGATCAGCTTTTTCCCGGCCCCGCACAAGGTGCCTATTACACAGAGCTTCCCCCCAAACTCAAAAAGGGATTTTAAACCCCAGCCAAAATCTATTAGGCTATAACTAACACAGGACACCTATACAGGCCTCACTTTGGCTAAGACGAGGATTTCTGATATATTCGATTCCTCTATGGTTCTGACTCGCCTGTTTAAGTGAACAGCCAGCCATACTTTTTGCGCTGATGAGGTAAATAATGAAGTTTATACACAAATTAACCCGCTGGCTCCTCTACCTCATGATCTTTGGGGCCAGTATGTCACTCGGCCTGGGCGCTGCGGTTGCTTGGCTCGTCTTTCATGGAGACCGCTCCGAACTCGCCCAGTCTACCCTACTCTCCAAGATCAACGAAGAAACCACCATCTTCTATCTCGATGAAAAAACCAGGCTAGGCAGCTTGTTTGAGTCCAGGCATCGCAAGTACGTCGGCATTGATGAAGTCCCAGCACATATGATCAACGCGGTGATTGCCGCGGAAGACAAAAGCTTTTATGACCACTTCGGCATCGACCCACTTGCAGTTGGCAAAGCCTTTGCAGAAGGGTTACTCAATGGGGGACGGTTCCGCCGTGGAGGCAGTACCATTACGCAACAAACCGTCAAAAACATCGTGGGGGACTGGGAGGCTTCTTTCTCCCGTAAATTCCGCGAGATGATCAAAGCCATTCAACTCGAACAAATATATACAAAGCGCCAAGTACTGGAGTTTTATCTCAATCAATTTCACGTCTCAGGCAACGGCAACGGTATTGGCATTGCGGCACGCTATTACTTCAACAAAGAAGTACAAGACCTTTCCCTGGTGGAAGCCGCATTTATCGCCGGTTCTCTCAAAGGCCCAGGTAAATACAACCCCTTTATCAAGTACAGCCAACCAGGACGGGAAGCAGCAAAAGCACATGCTTTCGAACGCAAAAATTATGTACTCGGGCGCATGTACGAACAAGGGTGGATCTCGGAGGCCGATTATATCGACGCAAGTTCCCAACATGTGCCCTTCAACCGCGGCGAGTTTCGTACTGCAGAAGTCGCTTTGGTAAACCTCATTCGCAGTCAACTCAGCAAACAAGAGGTGCTCGAAGCGCTCGGCGTGGAAAGTGTCGACGACCTCAATGTCGCAGGGATGAAAGTCTTCACCACCCTCGACGCCGAGCTACAAAATGCAGCACAGTTGGCCATGCGTAAAAACCTCTCGCGCCTTGAGACCATTCTTTCCGGTTACCAACCCGAGGACCCAAGCAAATACAAAGTCCTGCGCGACGTCAAGCAAGATGATTTTGTCTACGTCAAGGTCATGCAAGTACTCGGTACAGGCATCGAAGACTTTCGCCTGACCGTATCGATGGGAGTTCCTGAAGGTGAAATCCCAACCGCATCCATCATCCGTTACGCCAAGCTACTCGACCTCCCCATTGGCAAAGGCTACGATCAAGTGGCCAAGGAACTTTTTGCCAAAATCCAACCCGGTGACATTCTGTACGCACAAGTCAAAGAGTACGACCGGGAGAAAAATCACGTCACCCTCGAACTCCAAAAACGGCCTGAGATTAGTGGAGGTATGATTGCCATTGACCGCGGCGAAGTACGTGCTGTCGTCTCAGGCTTTGATACTTTAGGCTACAACCGGGCCATGCACGCCAAACGCCAACCCGGCTCGTTATTTAAAGCGCTGATCTTCTTTTCCGCACTCCAACTCGGCTGGAGCATGCTCGATACCATCGACAATGATCGCACCGTCTTCGTACATCAAGGCAAGTTTTACTTTCCTAGGCCAGACCACCGCAGCCCCTACGATCAAACGTCTATCCTTTGGTCGGGGGTCATGTCCGAAAACCTAGCTTCGGTGTCCATTGGCAGCCGTTTGCTCGAAAAAGCCGACTTTGAACAGTTTAAACAAGTACTCTCCAGCCTCGACCTTTTACCCCGCGCCGATGAAACACCCACCGACTATCACTATCGGGTCGAAAAAAAGATTGGCGTTTCTCTCGACCACGATGGCATCAAGTCTCATCTACTACGCGTTGCTGCCGATGAGATTGCCACCGACCTGATTTTCGATAACGATATGGAAACACTTAAGCGTCTACGCAAACTATGGTGGGGCAATGGCTACCTAGCTGAAACCGTCGCCATTCGCCAACTCGACCCAGAAGACTACACCCTGCGAGAAAAACACATCCGCTTGCGGCTCCTACTCAACAATCACAAACGGATGCTCGCCCAAAGTAAAGAACTCCAATCCGTTTGGCAAGGGCTTCAAACACGCATTGCAACAGAAGGATTCGAAAGCGTCTGGAGTGACCCTATTGCTCAAGAATTTTTCGATGATTTCCGCATCCTTTCAACTTCCAGGGCACGTCCGGAAGTCGGTTACTTTCCTGTGCTCGAAAGCGAAGCCGAGTTCGTCGAAGTCGAGGATATTCGCCTGGAGACACCTCCGGGACGCAAACTCAACTATTTAGATGCCATGGCTATTTGGGGAGACCCGTACCAAGAGCTTCAACTGCGTTGGGAAGATGTCAAACTCGGAGGCTATCTCAGTGCACACATTGTCCGTCAACTCGACGAACGTGTCGAAAACATGTACACCGAACTCATCAACAACCGTTCAAAATTCTTACTGGAACGCTACTACAATCATCACGATTTTCGCATCAGCTTAGGGCTCAACTATACGGTGGAACTCAGCCACCAAGGTGGTGTCTATAGCCCTCTCGAACCGGTCTTGTCCTTTCCTTTAGGCTCGAATGATGTGACTGCCAGTGAAGTCGCCAAACTATATCAGACCTTCATTTCAGGTAAAACCTATCGCTTTTACCGTAAAGGCCCCCTCAATCAGATTAACTTCGTACGCCGTATCGAAGACCGCAATGGCAACATTCTCTTCCAAGCTCAAAGTGAAACCCACCAGCTGGTGGACCCCGAGATCACCCATCAAATGAAAGAGATTTTACGCCGCACCGTGACCCATGGTACCGGACGACGCGCCCGTGGAGAGTTATACGTCGAGCTACCCCCTTCGCTCAACGAAGAGAACAATGTTCCCATCCGCGTACCCGCTTTTGGTAAAACAGGCACCACCAATGACTATCAGACCAGTTACTTCGCTGGATTTTTACCCTACCCCACAAGCTTAGGGGCACCCCTCAACCCCGAGAACAGCTACGTGATTTCAGCTTACGTAGGTTACGATAACAACCGTGTCATGCGCAACGGACGGCAACGCATCTACGGGGGTAGCGGAGCACTGCCCATGTGGACAGACTTCGCCAAAGAGATCATCCACAAAAAAGACTACCACTCCTTTCTCGACCCACTCGACCTGAATCTACATTCCAGAAAAGAATGGCCACTCGACTACAACGACCATGATTTATCCCAACAACTGGTCGACCTTCCACGTGGGGTGGTGTTACGCTCTGCACGCAGCTCCGATGTCGAAAGCTGGAAAACCACGAATATCGGCAGCACCGGCGAGTCCTACCAAGATCTTTTTGCACCTGGCACCAGTGTACAAACGGTCCTGCAACTGCCTCCGAGCTTGCAGCAAGCAGGCGCACACACGAGTGGCCTGTTCTCACCGTTCACACCTCAACGCGAGGACTCTCCTCCCCTATTCCTGGAGGACACGCTTACGGACCCCTTAGAAGGCACTGTCCATGACAGCATCGATGTTTCCATTCATCCATAAACCTTAGCTGGATACCCAGTCGAGAACGGGACTCCACTTGGGCGAATCCGCTGAGTACATGCCCACATCAAGCTTGGTTTCATGGCTGCCATCACGGCGCATGATATAAATCTGGAAAGGGCCTTTCCGGTTGGTATCTGCCACACGATTCGAGCTAAACACCAACAGTTGCCCATTGGGCGACCAAGAAGGACTTTCATTATCCCCATGACGCAGTGTCAAACGCTCCATTTGAGTTCCATCTGCCTTCATCGTGAATAAATCAAAGCGGCCCACTGCACGGTCAAAACCAGCAAAAGCAATTCGATCCGAGTCGGGCGACCACGCCGGAGAAGCATTGTACCAACCAGCATAGGTAAGGCGGATATCCTTGACCACCCGAAAAGACTGACGGTCACGATTCCATTCCAATTCAGCCCGAAAAATGTGCGGGTTTCCGTAACGCCCAGAGACAAACGCCAGCCACTTCCCATTCGGAGAGAAAACAGGGTTCACATCCAAACCCGTACCATAGATAAACCTTTTACGCCCTTTCAGAGGATCCGTTTTCAAATAAATATCCGTATTACCTCCCCCACTACTCCCTGAAAAAACGATGGTCTTACCGTCTGGAGAAAAGGCCCCCCCACTGTTCAGTCCCTTTTCTGCGGAAACAATTGATTTTCGGCGACCCGGCAAGGTCATCTGATACAAGTCGGGGTTACCTCTCTCATACGAGGTAAACAGCACTGCCTTACCTTCGGGGTGCCAAGAAGGGGACAAATGGATTGCACGGGTTTGGGTCAACTGCTCGACGTTAGAGCCGTCTACATCACACATATAAATGGCCTTGTGCGCACGCGCAGTCTTTTTACCCACAAAAACAATCTTCGTCCCATAGATGCCTGGCTTACCACTCAAACGGCGCAGTACCTCATCGACAAACTTCTTCAAAGTCTGCTGCAATTGCGCCCGCGACGCAACGCGGTACTCCTTAGCAAGGGTACGCCCATCCTGGCCACGTATCTCCGTCAAAGTAAGCTCCAACGACACCGCTCGGCCACGTGGAGCCGCTTTCACCAACAAGAGTGCTTCGGCTCCCAACTGTTTCCAAGTGCTACGATCCATTTTTTGAGCTGTCTTCGCTAGGGGAGATCCCCATGCAAAGGATTTCTCCGGCCATAGGCCTTGGTAACCCTGCCTATCCAGCACCCGAAAGTAGCCAGATAAATTCAGGTAGCCTTCTAACAGCGGAGACGCATCTAATCCCCAATCAGGGATACTCCCCGGGTACTGTACCGCCACTTCAGGAATGGCCACCGTCATTTGACGAAACTGCGGATGATCAATATTTAACACAATCGGCGCAGCAGCACCCCCTTGCGTTCCACTCACCCACAAAAAAACCAAGGCAGATAACCCAAAACCTCTTCTTATGCTCATGTTGAACCACTCTTTCAAGGTTGGAAACGCAAGATAAAGGGCTGCCCACGCAGCTCGCGTGGAGGAGCCGGAAACGGTTGCGATTGCTCGACACTATTTAAAATAATTTCATCTAATGCAGACTTGCCCGAACCACGCACCAAGTCAATTTCACGAATACGACCATCGTGACCCAGCAGTAGCTTAATCTCGACAAACTTCTGATTCTGCTGCCGGTACAGGTCAGGAATCTCATAGTGCTTCTGAATGATCGCTTTGAGGGAAAAGATATATGCCGTGGCTGCCTTAGAAACCCCAGTAGCATTCGCCTGTACCTGATCCTGACTCCTTTGCAGCAAACCGGCTATCTTCGCCTGACGCGCAGCCTCTTGTTTTTTCTTACGTGCATTAATCCGACGTTTCTGCGTTTCTTTACGCGTCTGCTCTTGCTGCAAACGTTCAAAAAGTTGCTGCTTGTATTCCTCTGCAGCTACATCAGGCTGAGGAACCGAGGCCTGTACATCCACAGAGGCATTAGGGTCCCCCTTCACATCCTCCTTCCCCATTGCCACCTCTGCGGTCTTGCGTGGGAGTGCCACTTCCGCTTGTTCCACAGCACTGGAATCCTCTAAGGTAAACGCATGGGTCGGGGGCGGGGGCAACTTATTAAACTCCACCGCAACGGGTAGCGCTTCCGCCAGCTCCGCCTCGATAACTTCCAGCTCCTGAGGCCGTGACGGAGAGGATGAGATCATAAAGCTCCAATCCACCACCACCACGATAACATGCAGCATCACCGACAAACCCATAAAGCGAGTCAGCAGACGATCTTCACAGAGAAATGTCGGTGCCAAAAGCGCCATCTGTACAAGTCCTTATAAAGCCGCCGACAAGGGTTTCGTCAACACCGAGAGCTTACGCACTCCAGCCTTTTTCGCGGCAGTCATCGCGTCCACCACATGAAAATAAATCACCTGTTTGTCCGCACGAATATATAAAGACTTCTGCTCACGGGATTTAAAGATAGCCTGCAAACGCCCCTCTAGCTCTTGCTCAGGGACCTTCAACTTATCGAGAAAAAAACTTCCCTGCGCATCAATACTCAAAATGACGGGACCTTCCGCCGCGGCTTGGCCCCCGGCGTTCGACTCGGGCAATTTCACCTGAATTCCCGAAATACTCAGGGGCGCTGCAACCATAAAGACGACCAGCAAGACCAACATAATATCTACGAGGGGAACGATATTAATCTCCGCAAGATCCGCATATTCTCCAATATCTGCTTCGGTGTCGTGGCCGTCATCAAATCCGATCATCCCTAAGACTCCTGTACCCGATTTTCAGCCACAGCAGTGTCTTTGGAGGCTGAGGTCTTATCTTGCTTACGTTCAATAATTAAATGACGTTCGACAATGTTGAGAAAATCAAGGGCAAAGCCATCTAATCTTTGCACAATCCGCCGGATCTTATGTGCGTTTAAATTATAGCCAATGACCGCCGGAATCGCTGCCGCCAAACCAAAGGCCGTCGCAATCAAGGCTTCGGAAATCCCTGGCGCAACGGATGCTAAGCTGGTCGACCCCGACCTTGCAATCCCTTCAAAGGCAACCATCACCCCCCAAACCGTACCGAATAAACCAATAAACGGACAAGCCGATGCACTCACCGCCAAAAAAACAAGATAACGATCTAACGCACTGCGCTCCACTAAACGTGTTTTCTTAAGGCTGCGCGCGACATTATCCAAAGTCCCTTTCACACTTAAGTCCGCCGGTAAGCTCACATCACGCAACTTATTCGAACGTGTCAACTCACTATACCCACTCCGAAAAAGCTCTAGCACAGGACTACTCGGATACTCCGAGAGGCGTGAATTGAGGTCACTCAAGGAGCGTGTATTCCAAAAAGTTTTATTAAACTCCAGCGAAGCACGCTCTACCTTTTTCAAAAAGAAAAACTTTGCCAGTAACACCGCCCAGGATACCACCGACATCAACATTAAAATCAACAGCACCAGGCCACTGACCACACCCGTAGCAAACAGACGGCCTAGCAAAGAGGGGCCCAAGTCGACAGAGCTTACTTCGACAACCTCTGGAGCAACAGCGTTTTGCAAGCTCTCGACTTGCACATCTTGCGCCCCTACCCACGGCATCACAGCCATTCCACCTGCTAGAGCCAGGAAGATAAAAAAGAGTCGCACAAAAAGGCTCATGTCTTTACCACCTAATCAAAATCATCTTTCGGTTTCTATGCACATCCATGTGATACACCATGCCACAGTTTCAGTCTAGCTTAGATTAGGGTTTCGCAGAGGTCCAGACACCGTTTAGGCCGCAGGTCGCGGCATTTAGGTCTCCCCATGCCGGTAGGCTGAGTAAAGGAAGAAGTTGCAGGGTCTTACAAGAAGACAGGCCACCCCAAGAGGATCTAGAATGGCCTGTGTAAAAGGGGTCAGCGTTCTCCGATAGGCTTATAATCCACCAAAGTCTCTCCGGTATAAATCTGGCGGGGGCGTCCAATTCGCCCATCTCCTTCCAAATGCATCTCACGCCAATGGGCTATCCAGCCCGGCAATCGGCCTAAGGTAAACATCACCGTATACATATTCACTGGAATATTCAAAGCACGGTAGATCACTCCGGAATAAAAATCGACATTCGGAAAGAGTTTGCGTTCACGGAAATACTCATCCTCAAGGGCTGCTTCCTCCAAGCCCTTGGCAATTTCTAACAAAGGATCACTGACATTCAACTTTTGCAAGAGCTTGTCACATTGCTTTTTAATCACCGTGGCCCGCGGATCAAAGTTTTTGTAGACACGATGACCAAATCCCATAAGACGGAACGGGTTATCTTTATCTTTCGCAGCTGCAAGCGCTGACTTCGCATCTCCCCCATTGCGGCGAATTTCCTCCAGCATCTCGACAACAGCCTGATTGGCTCCCCCATGCTTCGGTCCCCAGAGCGCACAAATCCCTGCCGCAATGGACGCAAATAAGTTGGCATCCGAAGAACCGTCGAGGCGTACGGTCGATGTGGAACAATTTTGTTCATGGTCTGCATGTAAAATCAACAGCATGTTGAGCGCATCCGCAATATCCGGGTCGACTTCGTAGGGTTCCGCCGGGATGGCAAACATCATATGCAAAAAATTCTCACAGTATTTCAATGCATTCAGCGGCGACATCACGGGCTGACCAATCGACTTCTTGTAAGAATACGCTGCAATCGTACGAATTTTAGAGAGCACACGAGGAATCAAGCGTTCTACTTGATGCGGGTCTTTAGGGTCCAAAGACTCCGGATAGTAAGCCGAAAGCGAGCATACCATCGAGGACAAAATCGCCATCGGATGGGCCGTAGACGGATAGCCATCATAAAAATGGAGCATATCTTCATGAATCATCGAGTGGTATCTCAAGTCATCCGAAAACTTACTCAACTGCGCCTGAGTCGGCAAGTGCCCATAAATCAAGAGATAGCTTGTTTCCACAAAAGTGGACTTTTCAGCGACCTGTTCAATCGGGATGCCACGATAACGTAAAATACCTTTTTCACCATCGATAAAAGTAATAGAGCTTTTGCAGGAGCCTGTGTTACCATATCCTGAATCGACCGTAATATAGCCTGACTCACCACGGAGTTTACGAATATCCAACCCGCTGTCACCAAGCGTACCTTTGATTATAGGGAGGCTGTATTCCTTCCCGTCAACTTTCAGCTTCGCATCCTCTGACATAGTCTTTCCTTCCCATTAAATAAATACACATCTAACTAGGACAATCGCCCCTAAGGTGAGAGACCTCAACCAAAAGACAGACTCAATGAACACATAAGGCTTCGTCACCACCAGATTTTCGGGCCAGGACATTCCAACCAAAATGGCTTTACAGGCATCTAAACTCTAACATTGTCTGTACAACTCTGCCACTCGGTTTTCAATCCCACCCTGTAGCCCCCTAACTCCGGGGAACTCACGCGCACAAGCCTTTAAATCATCAGCTCTGCTCACGTACATCAGCCTTGTCGAAAATTTTATCGAATAAATAAGCGTAGAGATTTTTATGTTTAAAATCAAAGGACTACAATCCTATATCTTTCCACTCTTCATTTGTGCTAAAATCCTCGACTCACAAGAATGCCCCTACTTAACCTTTTTGATCGAAGGGTTCCCTCTCTAGGAGTCTCATATGACCAAGAAACTGATTGTCGTAGATGTCATGGCTATGGCATTTCGTAGCTTTTATGCCTTACAACGCGCAAACCTCACCAGCCCCGATGGACAACCCACGGGAGTCATGTATGGTTGCTTGCAAAGCCTCTGGCGTTTAATCGACCTGGAAAAACCTGACTTCTTCGTACTTGCGAGCGACCACCAAGCCCCAACCTTTCGCAGCGAGATTTATTCCGAGTACAAAGCAAATCGCGGCGAAATGGAGCCGGAACTGGCCACACAGCTTCCCGGGATGTTCGAAATGTTTCAGGCCTGGGGAATCCCTTGCATCATCGCCCCAGGCTTTGAAGCCGATGACATCATCGGTACCATGGCCAAAACATGGAGCAAGGATGACATCGAAGTGGTCATCTTCTCAGGTGACAAAGACTTTCAGCAGCTCTTAAGCCCTAACATCAGTCTACTCAAACAAGATCGTAAAGGCGAGTTCGTACGTGTCACGGAGCAAAGTTTTCACGAAAAATATGGACTCCAGCCGGCACAGTTCGTAGATGTGCTTTCCCTCTGGGGAGATACCAGTGATAACATTCCCGGAGCAAAAGGAGTCGGAGAAAAGACCGCTATCAAGTACATTCAAAAGTATGGCGACATCGACAACCTTTACGCACACCTCGACGACCTCAAAGGCAAAGCACTCCAGAACCTGCGCGAGGGAACCGAAAGTGTGCAACTCTCCAGGACACTGGTCACCATTAAAACCGATATGAGCCTCCCGATCCATATCGAGGAGTGCGCCTGCGACCCGGAACAACTCCTAATCCACCCCGGCATCCAAGCATGGGCCCAACGCTTTGGGTTTAACTCTCTGCACCGCAAAATGCGTGAATTGGAGCACAACCTGCAGCAAGACCATGCCCCCAGCCAACCCACAGCCGCAGCATCCACTTCCCCCGAGGAGCAGCTCAAAAGTAACTATGACTTTCACGCCCACACCATCCGCACCCAAGCCCAGCTCGACGCACTGGTCACCCAACTCTGCCAGGCCCAAGCATTCAGCTTCGACTCCGAAACCACAGGTCTGGATGTGATCACCGACCTACCCATCGGTTTAAGCTTTAGCTGCGACACCCACCAGGCGAGCTATCTGCCACTCGAAATCAAGCACTTCGAAGATGTAAGCACCGAGCAGCTCCACCAAGCAGTACAGCAGATTTTCACCCACCCCTCACCTCTTAAAATTGCCCATAACCTCAAGTATGACCTCCATATGCTAGTCAACTGGGGCATCCAGCCTGTCGGCCCTTTCTATGACACGATGCTCGCCGCACACTGCTCGACACATTATGAAGGGCGCTTCGGACTCGATCCTGTCACCGAACAGTGTTTAGGGTGGCAAAAGATCCCAACCACGGCATTGATGGGTAAAGACAAACAAAGATCGATGCGCGACGTTCCTTTGGCCGAAATTTCTCTCTACGCCTGTGAAGATGCTATCGCCACTTACTTAATCTACGAGTTCTTTCAGCAAGATCTCGACGCCGACTCTCAAAAGCTTCTCCATACCTTAGAAGCACCCTTAGCCGAAATTCTCATGCGGATGGAGCGCCACGGCATCAGCATCGACTTTGAGGCACTGGACGAGACTTCCGATGTCTTAGCAACTGACATTGCCCGACTGACCACACGTATTCACGAAGCTGCTGGAGAAGAGTTCAACATCGCCTCACCGAAACAGATGGGACCTATTCTCTACGACAAACTCAAAGTCCACGAGAAGCAAGGGGTGCACAAGATCAAAAAAACCAAGTCCGGTTGGTCGACTGACAAAGGTACCCTCGAAGCCATGGCCAAAGAGCCTATTGTTGCCGACATTCTCGAATTTCGTCAATTAAGCAAACTTAAAAACACCTATGTGGACCCTTTGCCACAAATGATTCATCCTAAAACAGAACGCATCCACACCCACTACCATCAAACAGGTACCGCGACCGGACGCCTCAGCTCCTCCGCCCCCAACCTGCAAAATATCCCGATCCGTTCGGAGCGCGGTCAGCAGGTACGCAAGGCCTTTCGTGCCGCACCTGGCTACAAGCTGATTTCGGCGGATTACTCCCAAATCGAGCTACGGCTACTCGCCCATATCGCGGGGGATGCAGGACTATGCGAGGCTTTTGCCAACCAAGTGGATATTCACAGCGCCACCGCGGCTAAAATGTTTCAGCTTCCACTCGACGAGGTCACCCGCGAACACCGTGCGCGGGCCAAGGCCATCAACTATGGCCTTGCCTATGGCATGGGAGCCAACAAGCTCGCAGCCACAACCGGCGTCAGCGTCGCCGAAGCCAAAGCATTTATCGAAAGCTATTTCACGGCCTTCCCCGGCATTGCAGAATATATGGAAACCAGTGTTGCCGAAGCCGAACAACATGGGTACGCCACCACCATCCTCGGACGGCGCCGCAACATTCCTGGGATCGGCGAAAAATCACGAGGAGGTGCCATGGCCAAAAATATGGCGATCAACACCCCCATCCAAGGCAGCTCGGCGGATTTGATGAAAGAGGCCATGATCAATATTGATAAAAGGCTCCAAAGCTCTAAACTAAAAGCAAAGATGCTTCTGCAAGTCCATGATGAACTTGTCTTTGAAGCGGCCGAAGGTGATGTCACCTCCGTGGCCAAAGTCATCCAGGAAGAGATGGAGAACGCCCTCAGTGATATTCTAAAGATTCCTCTTGAAGTCGACATAGGGGTAGGGGATAACTGGCTAGAAGCCCATTAAAATACGACGAAAGGATGGCACATGACCTCTCCTGCGGAAAATACCAGCACATACCATTCTTCTCCAGATGAAACCGAGGAGCAGCTGATTGGAGGGGGAAAAGTGATGTCCCTCACCGATCACCTGGCCGAACTCCGCACCCGCATCGTACGCTCTGGGATTGCAATCCTCGGCATGTTTTTTGCGTGCCTCATTTTTTCTTCCCAGATTTTAATCTTCTTACGCGCACCTCTCGATCATGTTTTAGCTGGAGCAACCTCTTCCCTTCACTTCACCGGACCTCTCGACGTCTTCCTCGTCAATATTAAAGTTTCCATGCTCAGTGGTATCGTCTTATCTAGCCCGGTGTGGCTCTGGCAATTTTGGAGCTTTTTCGAGCCAGCACTCTATCCACGCGAGCGCAAACTCATCCTGCCTTTCGCCCTGACTTCCTTGCTGTTATTTTTGGCCGGCGTATGCTTTTGCTACTTCGCCATCCTTCCTCTTGCCCTCGACTTTCTCATTGAGCTTGGCAAAGAAGTTTCCACTCCCATGATCACCATCACAGACTACATCTCCGTCCTCAGCATGATGATTTTCGGCTTCGGCCTGGTCTTTGAAGCTCCTTTAGTGTTGATCATGCTGGGGCTACTCGGGTTAGTCGACCCCAACAGCCTGGCGAAGTCACGTCGCTTTGTAATCATTGGTATCTTATTTATCGCAGCCATCATGACTCCCCCCGACCCTCTCTCCCAGCTTGGCATGGCGATCCCCATGTATATGATGTTTGAAATTTCAATCGTGATCATGCGTATCATGCTGCGCAACAGCAAAGCGAGCGCTTCATGAAACCCATCTGTGTTTACCTTTACGGGCTTATCATCATCACGTCCACCCTACATACCAGTTGGGCAAGTGACCGCCGCTGGGTCGTCCACAGTGGGCTGCATTGCAACCGGGTTGCCCACCCCGAAAATCGTCACTTCAGTGGCCTAGGGCTGGACCTCGGCGCTGCATATGGCAAGGACCACCCTTGGGGGGGGTGGAACTTTGGCATTTTCACTGCAATCGGGCCTTTCACCGATGTTTGCCAAGGCCCACTGGAGCACGCGGTCGGTGCACAACGTACCCTGATTGTGGCGCAAGGAATTGGGGGGCGCCTCAGCTACCACTACTTGTGGAAAACCTGGCACCTCTCTGAGTCCAACTGGGCACTCAGCCCCACCGCAGCACTTGAGTCACGCGGACACCAACAAGTCTGGCACCAGTCGATTCCAGAGCAGGGCACCGATGCGCGCAACCCCCACACCCCCTTTGAAAGGCGTTACCTGATCGGCTCACAGCTCACCTCACTCAACTTAGGAATGAAGGTGCTGAGCTTCCCCAAAGCAGAAACACTCCCCCAGAAATCCAAAGCTGTGCGGACAACCCACCGTGGACTCGGAGTGGTCGCTAAAATCCCCCTCGTTGCAAGGCAAAGCTACCGCACTCCCTCGGGGACCCAACACTCTAACCTACAAGGCTACAGTATCGAGCTGTTCTATGAAAAGTGCATAACGCACAACCAGGACACAAGCCCCCAGGACGAAATAGAAGAAGCGTCGCATGATTAAAGAAAGAAATGAAAACAAAAAATGATTTTAAAAACACAAAAGAG
>JAPPOJ010000214.1 GCA_028817975.1 Zetaproteobacteria bacterium
CTACGCTGTTTTCCATCTCGCGTCATAATCAACTTTGGATGTCTTCCACCGTGAGAAACCTCAACACCGAGACGTTGGAATGTTGCCAACACTTTTGAGTAACGTAAATTTCGATACCTAATTTTTCTTCTTTTCTGCTCTTGTTTAACTGTGCCTTGTTGAGCCGCTGCTATTTTCTGATCGAGTATGGTTTTTGTTTCTGCCACATCAACCACTTCTTCCACTGCCTCTTCTTCATCTGATTCTTCTAGAATTTCAGGCATTTCAACATCAAGTAGTGCATCCTCGATACGCTGAGTCTCTTCTTGCTGCTGTTCTACAATCGGAATTGCACCAGAGTCAATATTATCCAAAATACTTTGAAGCAACTGATTTTCTACATTTCTAAATTCGTCAGCCCCTCCGTATCGTTCAAAAATTCTCGCTGCTGGAAGCATTCCTGAAGACCAATTGCACAACTCATCAGTGAAGTGAGAAATATTAAAGCTGGTATGAGAATCAAACGCTCCAGAGCCTGGCGCATCTTCTTTCCACGTCACCAGAATCTTACCCCAAATATATGGGTTTCCTGTTTCTGGTATCACCAAATCTACTGATGAAACCCATGGCCACTCTTTAGTAATCGGTAGCGGATAATAATCAGATTCTACTGTATATAATTTTAACAACTCTCTATCAGCAGGCTTATTTTTTTGTGCCTCCTCATCTCCAACACTTTCAGTAGTGGGACTTTCTATAGAAGTTCTTTTTGCAAATAACAACGCAAATGGATACCCGTTAAAATCAATAACATCTTGCGGGTCAGTTACACCAGCGTCCATTGATGCTCTAATTCTTCTTGCAAGAAACTCTTTTTCCAGCGCAGTAGGATCTGGATCACTTTCAAAATCTCTACCAGCTTTTTTAAGAGTAGCTTTCTCTTGATCAAATATCTGAGAGTTCACCAGTGTTTCATGTTCAGCACCAAGCTCAGCCAACACCATTTTTAATACCGGACGATCTTTACGCGCGGCAGCAAAACAATTTTGAATTCCCGTTAACACCTTTTGGAACGCTTTGTCTGGAGAGTATTGTTTTTCTAACTCCACCTGCATCTTCTCTGTTTGCAATTGTAAAACAACAGCCAAATTTTTTATGAAATCCGGATACTCCTCAAAAAAATCAATTACTCCTAGATATTCTGCTAATTCTTGAATATCTAGTTCACCATCAAGAACAAGCTGCTCGTAATCAGCCAACTCATCTGCCATCAAATGAAAGGACTCAAAAATCTCCTTTCCTAAGTAGCGCTCCGCATACTTTGGCAACTCTAAAGGAGGACACTGACGTTCTACGTCTTGTTCATGTTGAGGAGCATCTTCTGAACCCACATGCATTTCAACCTGCATGCCTGGCTTTGTCACCCTCTCCGCTTGTGCCTGTCTTCTACGTTCTGCTTCTCTGGCTTTTGCTCGTTGTCGTTTTGTCTTTGGCATACATAGTTACTTACTACATTATATAAGCATAAAAAAGTCTCTACTGCCAACCATGCTTAAATTGTAAACAACTCACGTAAATGCGCTAACCCATCAGCACGATAAAGTTAATGGAAATTTGTAAACATTATCTATTCATTTTCAAAAAGAACTTACGATTCCCTAGCAGGAATCTGTTCAATTATTGCCAGTGCCCTTCACATCACCCTCGTGGCAAGTCAACATCGTAGCATTACTCCAGAATGGCTAGTCTTCATTGGTGTTGGAATTGCATAGGTCAGCGGTGACGAAAACTTTTACCCTTAACATGATGACCCCGATCTTGGACGAGTTGATTACAACCGGATTTGACGATCCAATCAGCGAATTCCAAGAGAAGGCTCAGGCCCTGCCCACGCGAAAGTTTTTACTCTCGCGGCCATGCTCGGTCAACGACCGATCGCGCAAGGCACCAGTAAAAGCAAAAAAGAGCGGGCAGATTGCCACTGCAAACGCTCTCACCGAGCTCAAGGGTGAGCTCTAAGCGCCCACCTCCAAGCATGAGCCCCTTAACCAGGACCGCTCTCCTGTCCTAGGATGAGTGAAAAACCAAACCACAAAACCCCACCCAAGCATCATGCAAGGGTGGGGTTAGTGATTATAGATAAATTTTCTTGGAGCCATCATCCGGGACTCACCAAGCCTCGCCGGAGACCTCATCCTTACCATGGAATAGAGGGTGGGTCTTAACCCCGATTTGAGCCTTAATTTAGAAAAGAAACAGAGTTTTTTGCAACATTTTACAATCTACCAGCACGACCACTTCCATAGGTTTAATTACTGGGTGGAGTATAGCGTGATCAGGGACACTGAGCAACTCACAGTAGCGGATTTGATTTATCAATTTCTTCCAACCCAATACCTCCCAAACACTTCACCTCTAATCTTTCTTGCATTTCCATGTTGCAGCATTCCTAGGTAAGATTGCAAGGTTTCATTTTTAGGATTTTCACTTATACGTCTCAATGCCCTCCGCTTAGTTACAGTGCGTAGTATGCGATGATCGACAAATAATTTCCACCCGAGAAAGTCTACACCAGATGATAGATTCTGAAGATGTATCTTGTTTGGATGCAGGGAGAGCTGTAGTTGCTCTTGAAGAAATGACTGTACTTTTGGTAAGCGCTCTTCAAGTTGAATTTTACTACAAGATAAAAATACAAAATCATCTGCATAGCGAATGTAATACTTTGCCTTTAGTTTGTGCTTCATCCACTGGTCAAACTGGTTCATGTAGATATTAGAAAAGAGTTGCGATGTGAGGTTGCCAAGTGGCATACCCTTCTGATTGTTTGCGAGTGAGAAACTTGAAATAACATTGGTCAGTAGCCAAAGAATATCTTTGTCTGGAATGTATTGTCTGAGGATACTAAGGAGAATGCCATGATCCACACTTGCAAAGAACTTGCGGATGTCACATTTTAATACCCAGCAATGTTTGGTATTGTTCTGGCTTACTTTGCACATCATGGCACGGAATCTATCTCGTGCTTTTTGCGTTCCTTTGCCAATACGGCAAGAGTACGAGTCTGCGATAAACGTCCTATCGAAAAATGGATAGAGTTTGCGTACAATGGCATGATGCACTAACCTATCTTGCACACTTGCTTTGTGAATGTGGCGTACTTTAGGATCAGTGATGATAAAGCTATGATAGCCACCATGGCTGTACGTTTTGTTTACAAGATGACCATGAAGCGTTAGGATATGATCCATTAAGTTACGCTCGAATTGCTGCACGTCTTTTCTTTTAGATTTACCTACTCTAAACTCACGCCATGCAGATAATAAATTCTCTATGGCAATAACATCTTCAAATGTATGGGTCAGTTGAATTTTCATAATACTCACAAGTCTCCCTCCCCCCCAACGCTCTAGATGATTTACCAATAGTGGTTAAGCTCCAAGCAAGTTACAAGCACTGGCATGGATCCTTGATTCACCTCCCAAGACTAACAAGATACACACTGGGTGTGAAGATAGACTCACTCTACACCGATTGCCTTGAGCTGGCACTAAGCGCAGGATATGCGCCAAAGGCAGAGAAGCTACGCATTGTTGCAAGACTAAATACCAAAATAGATGCCTTAAAGTTTTTCTTGAAAGTACTTTGGGATTTGAAAGGATTAGACAACAATAAATATGCAATCCTTTCCACACATCTTGCCGAGATAGGCAAGATGATTGGTGGATGGATGAAATACCTCAAATAGCTAAACTCCTCCTTTTATTGGGAGAAGTTTATGCATAAATAGACTTGCAGCGCGAGAAAACGATAGTTGCGATTCCAGTCGTTGTCGAAGTAGTTGACGTTCAGATCGCGGTTGTCACCGTTCCTGTTGAGCACCAGCACGTGCTGATTGCCGCCCAACACGGGTCACGTTAATTATGTACAATGCCATCTTTACCACCACCCATTGAATACTCTTTGGATTGAATCGTATACGAAAGCAAATCTTTCACAGCACTATACACCAAGTATATTCATGAAAGCATGATGTCAGCTCACCAGAAAACATCGTAGTCTTCTCTATTCTGGCATACACACCATGCTTAGTCTGTAACCGACCAGAGCCGTGACCATGAACTGTTTCATTACAAACCAAGAAAATTGTAGCATAAAAAACGAAACCCCACATGACGCTTCTCCGTTGAGGAGTGCGAACATGTGAGGTTTGTATGTTGCCCGCCAAGGACACAAGGGCAAGTTCCAAGCGGAAAGTACCCAAGTGTCCAAGTGCCGTTACTTGCAGGCGAGAAAACGATAGTAGCGACGCCAGTTGTCGTCGAAGTAGCTGACGTACAGACCGCGGCAGTCACCGTACCTGTTGAGCGCCAGCAGGCGCTGACGGCCGTCGAACACGGGCATCTGCTCACTGAGGACAACGATCGGGAACTGACACTGCAGATGCCCGTGCTGTGCGCCGAACGCCAGACCGTCCGCGACCGTAGGGCGCTTCAGGTCATGCTGGCGCATGTAGCGTAGCACGTCCTCACTGCTGGCAGTGCGGTCGAGATGCACCAGCACCAGCTCACGCTCCTGACAGTCGCTCTGAGCAATCGCCCAGTGGTGCGCCTGCTTGTCTTTGACCAGATCGCTCGTCCAGTCGTAGCCCCCAGCGTCGCGCAGCATTTTGAAACGCTCCACGGGGTCGTCGCTGACCGTGCAGTCAACGATGATACGGTAGACTCGCTGGTCGAGGGGCTTGGGCGTGATGATCTGCTCCGAGGACTGCCCACCACCGATGATACCGTGTTGAGCCGCACGGACAGCGTCGCCCAGCTCTCCCTTGCTGGAAAGGAGTTGCTGCGCCTGCTCGTAGGTGAGATCGGTGAGAGCGAACCCACCAAGGGTGAGAGCCAAATCCTTGGCCTGACCTGCTGTCATCTGTCGGACTGTCCCACTCATGGGCTATTCCTCCAAAGGTAATAATTGGCTTGTCTTTCTGCTCATCCACCGTTGGATGTGCGAGACCATGCCAGTAAAGAACTTGTGAGA
This sequence comes from Zetaproteobacteria bacterium, assembly GCA_028817975.1. Taxonomy (GTDB): domain Bacteria; phylum Bdellovibrionota_B; class Oligoflexia; order Oligoflexales; family Bog-1112; genus JAPPOJ01. The sequence continues at coordinate 5,014 of JAPPOJ010000214.1, forward strand.
AAGAATAGCATAAATTAGGTAATTTGTCAATAGTTTGGGTAAAATAAAGTAAATTATACAAATCCCCCTTCTCTGCTTACTATATTTAGGGTAATCCCTAAACCTGCCACCAATTATTGAGTGAAGGGATATTGAAGAACAAGCGC
>JAPPOJ010000063.1 GCA_028817975.1 Zetaproteobacteria bacterium
CCCTCAAGGTCCTTGTGCTCACTCAGGCCTAAGTGATCTGCCATCAACGCTGTCGCTAAAGAACTTCCTAAGTGCACGCGCACAGCTCCATTCGCCAAGTACTCATTTGCATAGGAAAATGTAGCCGAAGTGACCCGGTTTCCAGCTTGCTGCCCCTCCGAACTTGCTTGTCCAAATTGGGTATTTTCTACATTGTGGGAGTACAAACGATCGTAGAGGGAGGCCACTTGCCCCAAAGCAAGGTATAACCCCTTCTGCCAGGCTTTTTCTTCAACATCTGCAAAGGTTTCAGAGTCAGATTCTAACGCAGCTGCACCAAGAAAGCGAATACGGTGCCGACTCCAATTAACTTCTAAATCTTGAAACTGTTCCACTACAGGAATAGCCTGAATACCAGAACACACAAACAATTGGCATAATAAAAATAAGAGTAGACGCGAGGACATAAATACCCCTCCAAAAGGAAAACTTTGTAATCGGAAGATTCTATTCATATTCTAAATGAAAAGCATCTATTCTCCCGAATATAGAGTTTGCCAAAGGGGTGTGGATCTGTCACTAGTTCGGTTTGGGTAAATGGAAAAATTATGATACACCGGTTAGCGATAGGGTTCAAAAAAGCTCGCCCCTTTCACTTAAGAAACTTTTCAGGAAAATAACATGAATTCTCTATTTTTATATGTCGCAGTCTCCATTGGCTCCATAGCTGCAGGGTACACTTTGTTTCTCGGATTTCTCAAAGCACTCCCTAGGCTCGAAAAAAGAGCAAATTTACAGCAAAAACAAGCTGTTCTGGAAGAAGCGCACCGCCAAAGGAAGACGATTCTTGCCGACTCCAAAAGCCAATCGAATGAGCACCTCGATGTTTGGAAAGAAGATCTCGAACAGTCTATCGAAGAAGACAAAGAAGCGATACAGGAGAGTGAAAAAGAACTCCAGTTAGAACAGGAAGAACTCGACAGGCGTACAAGCCGCATCGATCGCAAAAAGAGCCACATCGAACAAAAAAAACAAACCTTGACACAACTGGACCAACGTTTTAAAGAAACCAGACAACAGTATGGCAACATGCAACAAGATGTTCAAACATCTCTAGCAAAACATTGTGAAGTGAACTCTGCACAAAAAACAAATGATATTGTTGAAAAAATACGTACGAGCCGTGTACTAGAAGGCCAAAAAGTACTACGTTCCCTCATGGAAGAACTCAACGCTTCTGCACGTAAAAGAGCGTACAGAACACTCGATAGAACATACTCACGATACAACCCTGAGTTTGTTTGGCCCAAAAATAGCAATGTCGTAGAAATCAGCGAAGAAGCACAGTGGAGCAATATTGAATCTCACCACGAGAAATTGTTTCAAGATATTTCTGAAATTGCAGAGATAAACGTTGCGCTACTCCCTCGCCAAAACCAAGGAAAAAACACTGGGTTAATCAAAGTCAATGGAGGGTACGGTGTCTACCGAGAAGCAGCAAGGCTCACTATCGAAGAACTGATGATTTTACCTCCAAGGCTTTGGGGACGTGCAAATTCTATCTACAAGAAGCATCGCTCAAGGTTAGAATCGCAAGCACAACACCTCGGCAAAGAAGCAACCTCGCAGCTGGGGTTAGAAGATATTCATCCAGAAATCCAGAAGCTCGTGGGGGCACTGAACTGGCGCACAAGCTACCGACAAAACCAGTGGCATCATACAGTAGAAGTAGCAACATTAGCAGGTGTCATCGCCTCAGAATTAGGAGTCTGCCCACAAAGTGCTAAAAGAGTAGGCCTCTTACACGATATTGGCAAAGCAATAGACTATCGTATTGAAGGGAGTCACGCTGTCATCAGCGGCGACTACGCAGATCGATACGGAGAAACACGGGTGATTTGCGATACCGTAATGAGTCATCATGCTGATTTAATTGTAGAGTCTCCTTTAGCCTACATCCTTCGTGCTGCAGACACCCTCTCAGGAGCCCGCCCTGGAGCCCGGGTCAACCTCGAAGAGGGATACCAAATTCGCTTGGACGCAATTAACGAAGCTGTACGCAGCGTCAAAGGGGTCGCACACCATGCTATCATGAACGGAGGACGTGAAGTACACGTACAGGTAAACGAGCAACATATACCTGCAAGCGAGTTAGAGCGTATTGCTAAAGAAGTCGCCAAACGTATCGAAGAGGATGTAGCCTACCCTGGACAGATAAAAGTGATGGTAAGCAGGACGTTCGAAGCTGTCAGCGTTGCTTGAGAAACTTTCATGTGCAGCGCAAGCCTCTAAAAAATCTTTGTTTTTTCATCTTACTCTTTATGGGACACTTCAAGTCCGACACACGTAGAGGGCTTCTGTTACAATGAAGTTACCTACGGTCTAAGCTGGGGAGGCATAAAAGACATGACCAAAATTATTCGGTTTCCTGTCGAAAAGAGAAGCAGCGCCGCAGAAGCCATTCGCTGGAAAGCTGCAAGTGATACGATCGACCAAGCACTTATTGCAGGAATCGAAAGGCATGGTCTAAGCCCCGAGGAACTCTCTGGCCTCTTCGCACATCGTCTCGGAACCTTACTGCGCAACATAGAAGACCGTTCTAAAATCTGGGACGTCTGCGAAAAAGTTCTCCGTAAACAAGCCGTTCTTGATGAGATATAACAGTGTTGATATTCAGCACCGTTATATCTAAGGCTCTTCAGAGAGATCCGTTTCCGACTCTGTAACCACAAAAGCATCGAAAAGTGCACGCGAAAGCTCAGCCACCCCTTGTTTCTTCAAGTTCGAAACACAGTATACAGCCTCAAATTCAATGCCATTTTTACTGCTCGTTTCCAAGAACTTCTTCTTTTGCGCAGCAAGATCACGTTTGTTAATCTTATCTACCTTAGTCAAGACAAGACCAAGCTGAGCTTTCCGCGACAAATATTGCAGATACTCCAATTCGAAGGAGTCTAACTTGCGCCTACAGTCACATAAGAATAAAATCGTCGCTAAATTGGAGCGTTCAAAATACGCATCCATAAGCTCACTCCAATGAGCTTGGACCGACCGAGAAGCAACATTGAAGCCATATCCTGGCAAATCTGCAAAAATCAAAACCTCGGACTTGGACTTCTCCACACTAAAGAAATTAATCATTTGCGTCCGCCCTGGAGTAGAAGATGTGCGGGCCAACTGTCGCCTTCCAGTCAAGTTATTCAGCAAAGATGACTTACCGCTGTTAGAGCGCCCCACAAAAGCAATCTCTGCAAGATGGGTTTGTTCAGGCAACTGACTTGCTTTTTGGGCGCTGATAAGATATTTAGAGTGCATAAAGAGTCCCCCAAAGCTATGTCGCGTAACGGTTTAAAATTTAGCAAGTAGCAAAGTATTTCAACTATCGGTGGAAATCGGGAGTAAATATACCACTAAACAGCTCTATAAGGAAGTTCTTTTCAGATGCCTCAGATACAAAAACTAGATGATAAACTTATCGCCAAAATTGCTGCTGGCGAAGTCATCGAACGCCCTGCAAGTGTGGTCAAGGAATTGGTCGAAAATGCCATCGATGCCAATGCCACAGAAGTACTCGTCGAACTCGTCGAAGGGGGCAAAGATAAGATTAGGGTTGCAGATAACGGTTGTGGTATGGACCCCACAGATGCACATTTGGCACTATCGCGACATACCACGAGTAAAATTAGCTCCACAGATGACCTCTTTAACCTCACCACAATGGGTTTCCGCGGAGAAGCTTTAGCCAGCATTGTGAGTGTATCTGAGTTTTCCTTAGCCACACGAACTCACCAAGACACTATTGGAATCAAAATTATCCCCACAACCCCTTCAAGTGAAAAGGCTGTAACCCTGCCTTGGCCAGGTAGCCCCGGAACAGAAATTGTTGTAAACAACCTTTTCTTCAACATCCCTGTACGCAAAAAATTTCTTAAATCTACCACCGCAGAATACTCCGCTTGCCTCGAATACCTTCAAGCACTCAGCCTCACTAAACCTGAAATTACTTTAAAACTTATACATAATGGTAAAGAAAAGTTCTTCTCTCCCAAGACCAGAAACACCGCAAACCAAGCCAAAGGTCTCGGAGAATACGTGTTGCGCCAACGCCTTTGTTGCTTTTGGGAATCGGATTTAGTGGATAAGCTCTTATATGCACAGGCCGAGTCCGACTACGGCTTCTGTGAACTACTTATGTCTCCCCCTGGACTCGAAAAAGCGACCACACGCAATACCTTAATGTTTGCGAATCAACGTTGGGTAAAAGATAAAACCTTGCGCTTCGGTGTGCAGCGAGGATACCATTCTCATATTTTAAAGGGAAAACACCCTGTTTGCTGCCTACACTTTTCGTGTGACCCAGCACTCGTAGACGTCAACGTTCACCCAAGCAAATCAGAGCTGAGGTTTCAATATCCAGCAGAAGTACAGGGGCTTATCGCCGGCGCGATCGGCAACCGCCTACGTCAAGGAGACTGGGCACAACTTGAGGATAAGTCAACACAGGGATGGCCTTCACTAAAGGCAGATTCTATGCCTTTGGATCAAAATACAGCCACTGATGACCCAATTCAAGAGTGGAGATCTACAAAAAGTACTCCTTTTTCAAAAGTAGCAAACCCCAGGGTGTTTCATAGCACGCCAAAAACTTCACCCACAATAGTACCAGCCCCTACCCGGCTCTCTGGGTCAACTCCCCAGCCAGCTACCTCATCCATACGAACCACAGCGAAGCAGCTTCATTCCCCCCAGATACCACCTTCTCCTCACAAGACGATCTGCTGGGAGGACCTTCAATATATCGGGCAATTTGCCAAGTGTTATCTAATGTTTGAAGGGGAACAAGGCCTTTTAATCGTAGATCAACACGCTTTTCATGAGCGCATACTATATGAGCAACTTAAGCAAGACCATACTTTACTTCTCTCAAGCCAGCCGATGCTGATCCCTGAAGTTTTAGGGATCACTCCAAGAAAGTGTGCGATCATTGCAGAGCACAATGCACAAATCCAACAGTGTGGTTTCTCTCTCCGAAGCATTGCAGATGACCAAGTGGAAGTAGCTGCTGTCCCCACCATTCTGCAAGAAAAAAATATCGAAGAAACGATTCTCGCCTTAGTGGACGTAATCGCTCAAGGACTCAGCAACACTGAGGCCGGAGGTTACCTCTCCCACGAAATATTGTCTACACTCTCTTGCCATAGCGCTATACGTAGCGGGGATGAACTGAACGAACAAATGCTCCACAATCTGATTACAGCTGCAAAAAAAGTCGATTTTTTTCACAACTGCCCTCATGGACGACGTGTGCTGCGTTGGCATAGCAAACGAGATATTTCCAAATGGTTCGATCGCATCTAATCAAAGAAACGAGATACATATGAAATTGCATCAGCCTTACATTAGCATCGTCGGTCCTACAGCAAGCGGTAAATCAGCGTTAGGACTCTCACTCGCCCAACGGCTGGAGGGAACGATTATCAATGGCGACTCTGTACAGCTCTATCGTGGCTTTGATATTGGCAGTGCAAAGCCAAGTCTAGACGAACAGCAAAAAATACCCCACCGACTTTTCGACACGACAGACTTTTCCAACCCATGGGATGCATCTAAGTACGCAGCAGTGGCTCGGGAATGTATTAAAGAGACCTTGCAACAAGGACGAATACCCATTGTTGTAGGGGGATCAGGACTCTATCTAAAAGCGCTGTGGGGAGATACCTTCGACGACCTACCTAGCAGCCAAAAGTTACGTGATGCTCTCGACCAGGAAACAACCATAGACTTGTACGAGCGTCTTCACCAAATGGACCCTACACGTCACGCACAGCTCAACATCAACGACCGCTTTCGCATCCGTCGCGCCGTAGAACTCTGTACCTTACTCGGCGAGCCTGTAAGCACTGTCTACAACAAGAGCACACCTCAAGGAGACTTTTTTCCTCGCTGGATTATCTTCATGCATCCAGAAAGGTCTGTCTTACATCAAAGAATTCATATACGCTGTCAGGAAATGATGACTTCCGGGTTAATTGAAGAAACACAACAACTGCTCACGCAAGGCTGCCCCGTGGAAGCAGCTCCAATGAAAAGCATAGGTTACAAGCAGGTCAGCACTTGGCTTCAAACTCCAGCAGAACTCCGCAGCAGCACAAAAGACTTAGGCAATAAGATTGTTGCTGCCACGCGTCAGTACGCAAAGCGACAAGTCACATGGTTTAAAAAAATTTCCTACACACACAAATTAGAGACCAACAGTCCAACCACGGAAACAATAGAAAAAATCGTACAAGAAGTCGCACATCAATTTTGACTTGGTGTTTACTTAAGGTGTACGCTATAATATCCAGCTAAAGAGATAGACTCAGCACTCAGGCCTTGGCTTAAAAGCTTAAGAAAAAACTCACCAGCCGTCTCTGCCTTCGACCCGCTTTAAGTACATGTGCCTAAGGCAAATATGGAAAGAAATATGATCCGAATCGTTTACTTGGGCTCGCCTTTAGAGGCTGTTGCACCACTAAAATATTTATTACAAGAAGGCAAGAACCACAACATTCAGGTTGTCGGAGTTGTCAGCCAACCCAGCAAGTGGTGCGGCAGAGGCAAAAAAAAGCAACTCAAAGATCCAGCCGTCGCCGAGTATGCTAAGGATATGCAAATCCCTTTATTACAGCCCGACAGAGCAAAAGATGAAGATTTCTTACAGTCTTTCAGAGAGTTGTCACCCGACATTGCCGTCACTTGCGCCTACGGGCAGATTCTCAATGAGTCATTTTTAGCAATACCCAAAATCGGGACCATCAATATCCACCCCTCGGCGCTACCACGGTATCGAGGTGCAACCCCTGTACCTGCAGCCATCTGGGCTGGAGACACAGAAACCGCAGTGACCATCCTCTACACGGTCAAGGCTCTAGACGCTGGGGACATCATTCTCAGCAAGAAGTATTCTATCGGACCAGACGAAAATTCGGGAGAGCTACTCAAACGTCTTTTTGATGCAAGCGGGCCGCTTCTCGTACAAGCCATTTCAAGGCTGTGCACACCAGACTTTACGCCAAGCCCACAAGATCCCACCCAGGTGACGCACTGCAAGAAGTTTAGTAAGGAAGATGGCATGATCCAATGGCAACAGAGTAGCCAGTCTATCTACAATCACTTTCGTGCCCTGCAACCATGGCCTGGGAGCTTCTGGTTTCATCAAGAAAAGCGAGTCGTTGTCGTACAAATGAAACCTTACTTGGAAAAGGTAGCCACAACCTCCACTCCTGTGGGGCACTTACATTGGTGCCAAACAGCCCCTGGGTTGCTCATGCGTACTCAAGATGGTTGGCTACTGTTAGAGACTTTAAAGCCAGAAGGCAAAAAAGCCATTTCTGGGCAAGACTTCTGGAACGGAATGGCCCGTAAGTAACAATCCCCAAAAACACAAAAAACAAGGAAAGTACGATGACACCCCCAGCTTGTCCCATTGTCATTGCAGCATCCGGAACAGGCCGCTCATTTGCAAACCTACTAGATCACCCTGCTCACAATCACAAGTACAAGATTGTGGGGCTTATCGCTTCTCGTGAAAATTGTAAGGCAGTCAACATTGCCGCTGAGCGAGGCCTAGACACCATCATTGAGCCTTTTCATCACGAGACACAAGCACATCAAAAAATAGCCCCATGGTTGCGTGCACGCGGAGCAAAGTGGGTGGTTCTGGCTGGTTTTCTAAAGCGATTTCCAACCACTTTACTGCAACAGAACTACTGGAAAGTGATTAATATTCATCCCTCTTTGCTGCCAAAGTACGGAGGAAAAGGGATGTATGGCATGCATGTTCATCGCGCTGTGGTCGCCGCACAAGAGTCTTATTCGGGGGCAACGGTCCATTACGCAAACGCAGAGTACGACCAAGGCACACACATCAGCCAAGGCACTGTAAAAATCTCACCGGAAGACACCCCAGAGCAACTCGCAGATAAAGTATTCCAACTCGAATGCCAGCTACTACCAGAAACCTTAATTCAACTCATCACTAAAGAGAGCCATCGTGCATAAGAACAAAGGAGTGTCCTTTTGATCCCTGAAACCATAAAATCGAAGTGGAAGCTCAACGAGTCCAACTATGACAGCCACTACTTACGCTTTCAAGAGCGACAAGCTGGTGTATCCCTTGTTTTTGACCCAGACAAAGAGCTGTACTACTACAACGCCTATTGCATTGAAATGAAGCTCCTCAAAGAGCTATTCACAGTGGAATATACTTTCTTAGAAGAAGCGCTAGAAACCATTGATGCCGAGTTTGGTACGTGGGAACTTACCCCCTACGACAAAAAAAAATCAGGGTGTGGCTCCTGTGCCGCAAAAAACTAGTTCTCAGGGCAACTTTCCCTGCCCATAATGCCACAACACAACCCTCGAAAACACCTAGACCATTTGCCATAGCCTGTCACATACGGGGCAGATTTTTCCTCAATGTTGTCATTTAAAAGTACACGTTCACCTTACAATTCAAGTTGGATAGAAAGAAGTGTGGCCATCTCACCTTCTCAAATACGCAGACTCATTTCCCTATCATACGGAGCACATGACCTATGCTATTTATACCCACATCTTTTGTCCAAGCCAGCAAAGCATCGATTCTTAACCACAAAAGGTACTTTCACCTAACCTCTATGTTTGGATTCTTACTCTTATCTCACGAGGGCCTGCTGTATGCAACATCCCAGGCAGAGACCAAGCCTACACATTCTTTTTGCCAGTCTCACAATTTAGCTACTCTCATAGAATCCAAAGATGAAACAAACATCAAGATTCATAGCATCACACAAAACCTCGCACATGCTATTGAAACACAAAACTTAGAAACAATGCTCTCCATCTGGCACCCACGCATACGCCCGACCAAGTTTCGACTTCAAAAGCTCCTCACAACGCTACACTATGGACTCGGTAAGCCCGTAGACGTGACCTCTCTTCGCATTTGGGAAATTAGCTCGGACAATAGTAAGGAAAGCCTAGCAGAGGGTATCCCCTGCTCCTACGATGGAGTTACCTATTACCCCTTATATGGCTATACAAAGCAGATAGGGCTACTTTTTCAGGCAATGGGAAACAACGAACTAGGCCGGATCACTGTCATCTTAGTCCCGAAAGGAAGCTCTTTTCAAATAGGCTTCATGCATTTTAGCCGCTGGACCCATCAAGGCAACGGCCCAGAGTGGTGGTTACAAGAGGCGCGCAAAGCAGAGCAACAGAATAATCTTCTCTTAGCTTACTTAATGAACACAGCCACAACTAAGTTAACACGCACCAGCCCTCACCTGTCATATCAATCTCATTTGCAAGCCAATACATATGCTGCCTCCCTCCTTGCTCCAAAGGAGCTATTACATCAAATCCAAGAAAGCTTTAAAGGCGAAACCATCATGCATGTAGACAGTATTCTCGTTTCGAAAGGTTTAGGTCTATCACTTAGATTTCAAATACTTAAAGAATGGAGCAGCTCACAAGTACGCAGACACTGCCTAGATAATTACAACCGAATGCAAGAATTGACCTGGACGCAAGGGCAACTTCACGCCATAAAATGTAGCTATACTATTGCAGGAGAAGAGCCTGAAGATAGAGAAGGCCGACTAGGTAGCCTCATCATCCACCAAGACCAAGTGGAAGAACTAATCAAAGACTGGGGCGTCTCACCTCCTCTGAAGAATTAAAGCTTTAGACCTTTCAAGCCGAGGGGATAGGCACAGACCGTGGATAGAGAGAAATAAGGTATAAATAAATCCACAGCGTATAGGGAGCAGATATGTCTTTGAGGGGTAAAAACGCAAGGCTGCAAACAACAGCAATACTCTTGAGTATATTCTGTTGTCTGACAACCCGCTGCAAAACGGCAAACAAGGAGGCCGCCTCAGCGGGTTCAGGTTCCCAGCAAAGCGTGGGAGGTAATTTAACCGGGGATGATAATAGCAAGTCTGTCAGGGTCCCAGTCCCTCAAGAGTTATCAAACCTCAAACCTGAAACTCCCACACAAGCTGCAGTTGCTCCTCCAAAAAAGTCGACCCAATCTTTTGCTCTCGATAGGCCGCAAACCTCCAAAGGAGTCGAAGCCATCATCACGAAGTGCTTCAATCGTGACAGCAAGTTCATTGCTGAAAATTGGTTTTTTTACGCTGTACTTTACTTAGATGGAGCACCTGTACAAGAGTCTTTTTGGGCCGATGTGAACGGCTGTAACGAAATGCAACTTGACCTCAAGATACTCGATAAAACAAAGACTTACGAAGTCGTCGCTTCCTTTTTCTGGGAAGACCCAGAAGGGGATAAAACCATCGTCTGGTACGAGGGGTCCACAGGAGCCTTTCAACCCTCTGACCAATCCATTCCTCTTGTTTTAGAGAAATTACGTATTGATCAAAAAGTCAATGTAGATGTACAGAAAAGTCCCAAGGATATCTGCATCAACAAGCTCTTTCTATGGAACGGGCAAAGGTGTCTGGATACCGAACACTCCCTCGTATTCGCTCACGCAGATCTATCAGACTACGCGCAACAAGCTGGGGAAAGCGAAGACGCGCGTAGACGTAAGTGTCTCGACTTAGCTCAAGGAGGAATCGGAGTACAAAACGACTGTAACTATAGAGCCACACAAAACTATGGCTTGAAGCTCCACTCTGCCGTCGATGTCGTTGCACAGAACTTCCCCCAAGAAAATGCTACTTATCGTTACAGCTGGTTTATGATCCAACTCCAGGATAAGAAAAACTGCCTCCAAGTAGCCAACTTTCCCAGTGGGGGAGCACCCTATTTAGTCGCACGTCCATGTGACAAGCAAATTCCAAAAAAAGACCAACTTTTCACCTTAATTGAAACTGCTGAAGAGGACAAAGGAGCACGCGAGTCTTTTCGCATTCTCAGTCTTGCAGATGGCACACGCCGTTGCCTTTCCGTTCCCCCAGAGAGTGGTGACCCCACCGGAGCTGCCCCACTCCGAAACGGAGCCAATGTCCGCCTTACCAAATGTGACACCGATTCCAAATACGCAAGACGGAGCCAATTTATTAAGTTTGTCGTTCAGTCTGATTAACACAAAACTATAACAAGCTACGGCCCTTCCAACAAATCTGACTGAGTCTGAACATGACTTCGTTCGAGCCTGAGTATAATCCTTTTACGCCAGAGCGCTCTTTTAGTGAGCGCTGTATCCGACTGAGCCTTAAGACCATTGCTATCTGCGCGTTTTTAAGCTTTGGTGGCCTCATCTATCTCATACACGACTTAGGTCTTTTTACCCTGTCCACAAAGGATATAAAACCCATTTTATCTTGGGTTCCTTATGATAATACAGTGCTCTACGACCGCCAAAACGAACCTATTGCACATCTGTATCGAAGAGACTCTCGCTTTGTGCCACTCCAAAACATCCCTACTCACATGATCAATGCAGTCATTGCCACAGAAGATCACCGCTTTTGGCAGCACATAGGTTTTGACCCTGTTGCAACCTTACGCGCAGCCTGGCACGAAGTGAGCCGCCACACACAAACTTCACGCCAAGGCGGAAGTACCCTCACACAACAGCTGGTGAAGCACTTTTTGCTAACCCCTGAACAGACCATTGTACGCAAAGCAAAAGAAATAGTCTTAAGCACAATTCTAGAAACACACCTTTCTAAAGAAGCTATTTTAGAACTTTATCTCAACACACTCTTTCTAGGCGGAGGAGCGTATGGAGTTGAAGCTGCCGCACAACGCTACTTTAATCGTCATCTCAAAGAGCTTAATTTAGCCGAAACCGCACTTATCGCTGGGCTGTTTCAATCTCCCAGTCGTTTCAACCCCCATCACCACCTAGATCGTGCTAAAAAACGTATGCATACCGTGCTTAGATCTATGGTACGCGCAAAATACATCAGCAAAGCTGAAGCTAAACAAGCCCTAAAACAACCGTTGCACCTTACCCCTTACATTCCGCTTCGATCAGCTGCCAACATTGGTTACTTTAAAGATTTCGTCGCCGAGCAGGCTGCTCTACAACTCCAAATTCATGATGTACGTCACAAAGGACTGCGTGTTTACACAACTCTAGACCTTTCGGCACAGCAGTTAGCCGCAAAAACTTTGCTGGACCATACTCCCCAAATTCAGCATTGGGAAGCTAAAGGCAACACGCAACTCTCAAACAACGTAGAAGCTGCAATTATTGCCATAGTGCCACAAAGTGGAGAGATCTTAGCTATGCAAGGTGGCATAAGTTATAAAAAATCCAATTACAACCGAGCTTCTCAAGCACTACGCCAACCGGGCAGCTTATTTAAGACAGTTGTCTACACTGCTGCACTCGAACGAGGGTATCGTTGGAATGATAGAATACTCGTCACTCCTGTCTCTGTCGGCGACAACTACCGACCACGTAATGCGACTTCGGACTACCTCACCGAAACAACCCTACTGCGCTCCTTTTACCGATCCATGAACGCTCCCACCATGGAAGTAGGCGCCAAAATAGGTCTCCACACGATCAAAAAAACAGCCCAGCGCTTAGGGCTACAACGCAAATTAAAACAGGAGTTCGGCACCATCCTCGGCTCCTCAGAGATTACGATGCTAGATGCTGCAACACTCTTTTCTAGTTTTGCAAATCAATGTGAGCCGGCTCAACCACACGCCATCCGTAAGATTACCGACAATAAAGGCAATACTCTCTATCAATATCACCCCACTTATGAAACGAAATACAAAAAAATCGACCCTCGTATCTGTCACTCTATAAAAGAAGCTCTACGACTCGTACTCCAACACGGCACCGGAAAATCACAAAAAAATGTCTCGAACTGGGCCGTAGGTAAAACAGGAACAACAAACGGTGCGAGAGACAACTGGTTTGCTGGATTTTCTTCAGCACTCTTGAGCATTGTATGGGTTGGCTCTGACGATTCCAAAGATCTTCCATACGGAGCAAGTGCCAACAAAATAGCTCTTCCTATATGGGCAGACTTTATGCGGGCCACAAAATCCTTGTTCCCACCCGTCGACGGTCAAAAAGCTCCAGACGGGAGTCACCGAGTGTACATGAACCCTAAGACAGGAGTTCTGACCACACACGGAATACCTTTTTGGTACCTCGAAGAATATCCACCACGCAAACAGCAAAATTATCACTCGTCGGAAACTTTCAGCCGAAAAAGTTTTCGCGCACCCAAACTACATTGAGATAACAAAGAACACAATCGCTTGTACAAGAGGCAAAGACAAGAGTGATAACGATAAGAAGATACCCACAGCAAGCATATTACTTCACATTATTATTTTTGTGGCTCAGTTGGGCGGAAGGATGTACATCGGCTCAACATGAAAAAGTTTCCTCTTCGCATTCCTCACACCAAGCAAACTCGACTCACTTAAAAGATCTCATCGCCACAGCAACTCAGCTGCCAGTTAAACTTCCAAAACACCCATCCATCAGAGCAAATCCTTACGGAATAAAGCACTGTGAAATAACCTTAAGCAGGTTCCAAAATAGCTGGAACCCTAAATATATACACCATAAACCAAAATTCGCTTTATCCTCTCTACAAAGAAAAGTCATTCGACTCTCTTTAGCAAAAGCCTCCAACTGCAAACACAATAAGTTTCGTAAAAAATTATTTTACTACTGGAAACGCTGGATGTTTTCTCGCAGCAATCGGATTGGTGTCCTCATAACAGAAAATGAAGCCTCCAAAGGCTACGCGCTCGAGGTACTCAAAGGAATACGATCTGCTTTACCAGACCAGCACATATATTCCAGCACAGTACAGCCGTCACTAACCATTCAAACATTTTTACCAGGAGAATCCATTCAAGCCAAAGTTAATCAACTCGTATGGCAAGCAAATGTCTCATTAATCATTGGTGGTATTACACAACCTGAAATAGAGCCACTACTCCAAGTAAGCTCTGGCTTCGAACTACCTGTACTTCTTCTAAACCCCGAAGTTCCAGCACTACGAAAGTATCCGCATGTTTTTCACGTTTATCCAAATACTCAAGAACTGGCTAAACATCTCATCAGAGCCGCCAAGGAAGAAAAATGGGAAACATTCACTTTACTAAGGGGACAAGGGTCCGAGCAAGAACAGTTTATGAAAGAAATATTTGTAATGCTGCATCAGGAGAAAAAGATGCGGGTTGTACAAGATCTGACTTTCACCCCTGGAAACTTTGCAAGCATGGAAGCTGCTGCACTTAAAATCGCGAACATCAACCCCATATACCGCAAAAAGGAGTATGCCAACTTAGTTAGCCAAGAACAGCGACGTGCACAGAAAGAGAAGCGTGCATTTGATCCTACAAAACTTGTCTTACCGGCAAAGCCACTTTGTGACGCCGTCATCCTACCAGAAGATTTTCGCACTCTACATTACTTTGTCAAACTCCTCAAATTTCATGGCATACGCCAACTTCCTTTTTTAGGTAATCAGAATTGGCGTAACCGTGAACTCATCGAACCATGGGATAACTTTTTACAAGGCTCTAAATTTGTAGACTATGTCGGACTATATAGCCAACTAGACCGACGGATCACCTCATCCACCAAGCTTCCCGACTTTTTCCTTCCTCCACAAGAAGCACCTAAACTCGACTTCAAACTGATTGGGCTACGTGCAGGAACGATTGCTAAGGAAGCGTTAAACTCGCCATTACGCTCAGTAACCCCATTAAGTCAACTGCTACAGAGGTCACTGCAACCCGAAAATGGTAAGCCCTTTTTTTTACAAGATCACTCTAGCAAATGGCAGACCCATGTCTTCACTCTAAACCACGGATCTCTAGTGCATCAATAGTCTAAGACTTTCCCTCCTCAAAAACGATAAAGATAATCATTCTCAATATTTAGTTTGCATCTTGTAAAAACTCACGTAACGTATGAAGTGTTCGCGTACACTTTATACTGACAAAAAGGAGGGAAGCTTTATCATGTGCCCGCACCATTCTCGACCATCAAAGTTAGGCATCTGTCACCTTATTTTCTTACTGTCTTTGAGTTCGGAAACTATGGCGTTTCAGCTACAGGTACCCCCCATCTTACAGAGTTTGTATTCAAAATCACAGCTTAGCCGTCTACAACCTCCCTTCAAACCAAGACTGGCACAATTCAATACCGCCAACTATCCACACAAAGCTCATGTAGCTTCCAACGCAGCCGCCAAGTTGCCAACTTCTCATACTTTCAATATGCAACATATCCAGGTAAAAGATCTCAGTATCGTCTTAGACACATTACTTAAACAACGTATCTCCATTCATGAGCCTGGACTGTTTGAGGTGAATTGGCTTTTACAAGTAGATGAAGCCTTTCAAACCACTGCAGTAAAAAATGCTTTCTTAACAGAATCTCCTCCAGAAGACTGGCAACTCATCTCGGCTCGTATCTCTCCTTGTTTCCCCATGGTGAATTCAAGAGCATTTAATGCACAAATATTTTGCTGGCCACAGGTACGTACTGTGTGGCAGCCCGTGATATCGTCATATGCTGCCGAATGGACACACTTGCACAATTACAGCGATGACCGTGCCATTCACACTCTCTATTGGACTCTGCCCACCATGTTTGGGGATACTTCAACCCATCATACAGATGAGGCTTTTTTCAACCACATCTTACACCTGGCCACCCAACAGCCTGAAGCACTCTCCCAACTCTCCCCCCAAACACTACAACGCTGGGTCACATTACGCAACCAGATGGCAAAACAAATATTGAAGAAAACACATAATCTACGCGGCACACTACAACAGCGGCTTTTTCATGGGTTTGGTATACGACCAGAACTCTTTAAACCCAATGAACAAGGTATTTTCCGAGACAAGTTCATTCGCTTCTTACAAACGTATGCAGCTCCACAAAATCTCTACGAAATGACTTCTTTTTCACTCACTGGTGGAAGAGTTCCCGCGCTCATGGACATCTGGGTATTTCTTGCTTTTTCAGCAGAACGAGGTCACCTTGTACGTAAGCCTTTACACATTTACGACTCCGATACAGGTCAGCCTCTCAATCAAGCTATGATGTCTCAATCCATTACCACAGGAGAAGACGATACCAAATTTTACAATCATCCAAACCATGACAAGCTGCGACAACAAGTCTTATTATATGAAAATGACTTCAAAAGCATTTCGAAAAGAATTTTTGCCAAAGAACCCCTACTTGTAGGAGAAACCAGCTGCGCTACCTGCCACCGGTTCAACGCCGTCCGTTTTAACTTTCATAACCAATCAAAATTCAATGAGCTTGAAACAACTATTTCAGGTAAACTCAAAAATGAGGTAGCTCAAGATATTCAATGGATTCGGCGTGAGCTTCTTGAGACCAAAATAAATTAACTTCGAATTCGATATCCTGTTTTAAAAATCCAACGAATAAAGAGCATACAACTGCTCAACAACAGCGCTATCATAATCAAACTCACTCCGACTCCTACATCTGCCTTGCTATAAAAGCTCCAACGAAAACCACTGATGAGATAAACGACTGGATTCAGCAAAGACACCTTCTGCCAGAAGGGTGGCAGCATGTCCAAAGAGTAGAAGCTTCCTCCCAAAAAGGTCAATGGGGTAATCACCAAAATAGGGATCACTTGCAATTTTTCGAACTTATCCGCCCAGATCCCAATCACAAAGCCAAAAAGACTAAAAGTAACAGCTGTCAACAGTAGAAAAGCAAGCATCGCCATGGGGTGATCAACTTGTAAAGGTACAAAAAATGCAGCTGTGATCAAGATTAGAATTCCTAGAATCATCGATTTACAAGCTGCAGCACCTACAAATCCGAGAACAATCTCAACATAGGAAATCGGAGCAGACATAATTTCATAAATCGTGCCCGTAAATTGAGGGAAATAAATACCAAAAGAAGCATTTGAAATGCTTTGGGTCAAGACAGACAACATCAGTAGCCCAGGCACAATAAAAGCCCCATAGTTGATACCGTCAATTTCACTAATCCGCGAACCAATTGCGGAGCCAAAGACAATAAAATAGAGTGAAGTCGAAATAATAGGAGATGCAATGCTCTGGCCAAAAGTACGCCACATGCGTGACATTTCAAATAAAAAAATAGTTTTAACTGCCAAAAAGTTCATGCGTCCCTCACCAATTTAACGAAGATTTCTTCTAAACTACTGTGCCTACTCTTAACGTCCGTATAGGATATTCCTTGCTGAGTTAGCTTTGCAAAAAAGTCCTCGACTTCGGTAGGCTTTTCACGTGGATCGTAGGTCAAGATCATCTCACTTTTATCAAATTTTAATTCAAAATCCTTAAAAGCTTCTACATCTACTGTATCAGGCTCCTGCAAACAAATTTCAATCTGTTTCGTGCCCAAATTTTTCATCAGTTTATCTTTTTCTTCTACTAAAATAATCTCACCGTGATGAATAACTCCAATACGGTCGGCCATATCTTCAGCCTCCTCAATATAGTGAGTCGTTAAAATAATCGTCACCCCGGACTCTCTCAAACGATGCACAACCTTCCACATTTCCTGTCTTAGCTCTACATCCACACCTGCAGTAGGCTCATCTAAAAACAGAACCTTGGGCTCATGAGAAAGTGCTTTTGCAATCATGACGCGACGTTTCATGCCTCCTGAGAGAGTCATCAGTAAATTGTCCTTCTTATCCCAAAGAGCTAAGTCTTTGAGTAACCTTTCTATATAGTCAGGGTTCGGAGAACAACCAAACAATCCTCGCGTAAAGCTGACCGCATCCCACACCGTTTCAAAGATACTCAAGGATATCTCTTGAGGCACGAGGCCAATAAGTTGCCGTGTCTGCCGATAGTCACTGACAATATCAAACCCACCTACCTGAATCGCACCGCTCGTAGCCCGACTTAAACCACAGATAATGCTAATCAGAGTCGTCTTTCCTGCTCCATTAGGCCCCAAAAGTGCGAAAAGCTCCCCTTGCTGAATACGTAGATTTACTTTTTTGAGTGCCTCAAAGCCACCCTTGTAAGATTTGCTCACATTCGAAATCGATATCATGACCATCACCCAACCTAAGCTTAAAACTTACAGAGACACCTATCTGCCTCATCTCTTTTATGAATCTCTTCTATCGTATATTGTATCCCGCATACTGTCTCGCAAAATAGACGAGGATAGGAGTAGTCAGGGTTAAGCGTTCAGCTCAAGACCGCATTAGAAGTCATGCATCACTTGCCAGAAAGTAGACACGGCCGCTCCAGGAAAAACGTCTATTTGATAGCCCAGCTGACGCAAGCTGCTTTCCATCGCCAAAATACAGCCTGCCACATCAACCGCATCTACAGCCCCCATGTGCGCCACTCTAAATATTTTTCCCTTGACTGGACCTTGCCCTCCAGAAATCTGCATCTTATAAACCTTCTTCATATAAGCCACTAAATCAAGAGCATCCACACCTGCAGGAGCAACAAAGGCGGTTACAGACTCAGCAGGAGCTTGAGAAAAAATTTCTAGGCCCAAACGCTCCCCAGCCTGACGTAAACCCTGACCTGCTTGAGCTTGTACCTGATACACCGTCTCCCAACCCATGTCCTGCAGTTGCTGCAGGGCGGTATGGAGCATGTAGATCAACTGTGTTGCAGCTGTGTAGGCTGTCGTACCATCTTGCTGACTACATACCTCCTGTTTCAGATCAAAGTATAAGCTTGGCCCCGACACCAAACGCTGACGCGCCCGCTGCGACAAGCCTACAAAACCTAACCCCGGAGGAACACCAAAGCCTTTTTGACTTGCAGAAACAACAGCATCAATGCCCCACTCATCTGCATAGTATGGTTTACTTCCTACAGAAGAAATTCCATCCACCAAAAACAGGGTATCCGAAGACCTTTCACTCACGAGACGTGCCATCTCAGCAATAGGATATTGTGTGGCAGTCGAAGTCTCCGTACCCTGGCACAGGACAGCTTCCAAAGAACCTTCTCGTAACACTTCGACTAAGTACTGCTCAAAGTGAGCCATATCAAGAGCCTGCCCCCAGGGCAATTGAAACACGTTTACTTCTAACCCCAGCCGATAACAAATATCTCTCCAACGTTGACCAAACTTACCCGCTTCTACCACAAGGACCTTGCTGCCCACAGAGACAAGACTCTCTACAGTTGCCTGCATAGCACCACTTCCCGAACACGCCAAAATAACGGGTAGCTCCTTTGTACCCATCACTGCAGCGAGCTGGCGCTTACACTCCATTGTTAACTCTCGGAAAAAATGCGTTCGATGATACCCTACCGGAAACAGAGCCGCACGCTCTACCTGCGGTAATAAGGGTGTAGGTCCAGGTGTAAACAATCTTTCACGCGTCACCATCGAAAATTTATCCATCACATCCCCTTTTACAAACCCATTTTCAACCCGTTTGGTAAAACACCC
This sequence comes from Zetaproteobacteria bacterium, assembly GCA_028817975.1. Taxonomy (GTDB): domain Bacteria; phylum Bdellovibrionota_B; class Oligoflexia; order Oligoflexales; family Bog-1112; genus JAPPOJ01. Next base: position 19,376 of record JAPPOJ010000063.1, read on the forward strand.
CAAACTATGCTAAAACAAGCGCTTAGTGATGGAAAGAAGCTTTTCATTACGATAAGATGTCCCGATCGCAATGAAAAAAGGAACTCCATATGGTTATGCTGTTTATCAGCCTATGCATGCTTATCATAGCCCCTGCTGCTGTACACTGGGCGCGTACATTTGAAAAAGCTTGGTATTACACCGAAAATGCTCTGATCGGGGTAGTCACAAGCCTCGTAGTTTTGCATTTGCTGCCAGAAAGCATTCGGGTCGTTGGCTTCCCTGCTGTGCTGCTCGCATTCACCGGGCTTTTCCTACCCAGCGTACTCGAAAGGCTATGGAGACCGATTGCTGCTCGCATTCACTTCCTAGCTCAAACATTTGCACTGTCAGGTCTTTTTTTACATGGACTCATGGATGGGGCAGCACTCGTTAGTGTAAACATGGGAGTTCCCGAAATTCTAACCGATGACCCCCACTCGAACTTCTGGATGCAAATGGCCGTCATCATCCACCGACTCCCTGCTGCAATGTTCATATGGACTGTTTTCAGCGCCAAGTCAGGCAAACCAATAGCCACAGCTCTGCTAGGGGTTTTGGGGATAGCAACAGTAATAGGTTACAGCCTTGGACAACAGTTCATCGCCGAATGGAGCAACCTACATCTCATGTACAGCTTTCAAGCTCTTGTGGCTGGCTCTCTCTTACACATCGCGTTTGACCGTCACGGGGATTTTAGTAACGGGTGAACCTCCCATTCCCCCCACGCGACGACCCCATTTGTATAAAAAAGCTACACTTGCGAGCGAAGAGAACATTCCGAGAAGAAAAGCCTGACTCACCCCCGAAGTCTGTTGAGCAACTCTTCCGACTAGAGTATTCGACAACAGTGTTGCCACCCCACAAATCAGATAGAAATGAGCAAATGCTTTACCACGGACACGAGATCCGGCAGCACTTCCTACCAAAGCACGTGTCGTATTCTGAGTCAAAGCCAACGAAAAGCCTGTTAGGCAGCAAGCACACAAGGCCTGCTGCCAAGTCGTCGCAATATAAAAAGCCAACAAAGCCAGACATTGAGTCACAGCTCCCCAACACGCGACACGATGAGGGGAGTAACGCACTGCCCACCTTCCACTGGGGATGCAGGCAAACACATGTACTAAACCACTAAAAATAAAAATCAAAGGCAAAAATGCATGGGGGATACCCAAGTCACGTAAATGAAGCGCTATAAAGGCTTCACTAAAGCGGCCCAAAAACAAAAAAAAGATAGCCGAACCAAACATCCAAAACTTATCTTGCATCTGTTGACAAAAGGTGGCGCCTAAGACTCGCGAAGATGTGGTCATTTGCTGGGATGTGACTAAAGCAGAGGAATCTTCACGAAAAAATAAGACCACAGCAAGTGAAGCACACCCCGTGGGTACACTTGCAATTAAAATCATTTCTTCAAACGAAAATGCCGAATACTTCATAGCCCACATGGCAAAAATACTCCCAAGTACCGCACCCAGAGTATACAAGCATTGTCTCCACCCAAAAGCCTCACTTAACAATGCAAGTGAGCTATTGTCTACAAGCGCGGCATCTACAGGAGCAGAGCGAACTCCTTTACTCAATCGATCTACAACTCGACCAAAAGCAAGGCCAAACGGTGTGAGCCATAAGGCCATGAGAATCTTCGCAAAGAAGGATAAAAAGCTCCCAAAAAAGATAAAACGCTTCCGCCCCCACGCATAATCCGAAAGGCGGCCAGAAAAAATCTGAACTAAAAAAGAAAGGGAAAGCGCCAACGCTTCCACAATCCCAATAGAGGATCGTGACATTCCTGCACGTTCCTCCATCATAACCGGCAAAAGGGAAGCGACCACAAGAGAAGAAAAAGACCAGCAGCAGCTGGCGAGCCAGAGAATATATTGGTTTTTTGGCATATGGGTTGAACACACTACTTTCTGAGTTCTATGTTCTCAACGTCTATCCTACATTTGGTATCACAGCGAGAAGGAGGACACAATCTTTAAGAACAGATACGGAATAGGTAAAAGCCATCAATATTTATTAAAAAATAATCTAAAGAACCTTGCAACAGCTTTCTTATTGATAATCCACATCAAAACCAGTAGGTTTGAAATCCATCGCAAACAATTCGTTGGAAATGCCTATGCATATGTTTCACTTTATTTTCCTCATATTTTCTCTACTCACACACTTATATCTTTTCACTTGCTGGAAAAATATTCCACAAATGTCCACATCTGCGCTGCCTTTTTGCCAAGCTCACAGCACAGACTACACA
>JAPPOJ010000016.1 GCA_028817975.1 Zetaproteobacteria bacterium
AAGCTGTGGACTCGTTTAGTGATCTGCTTGGGGTTGCCTCTCTGGGGTATTTTATGCCTAGTGCTGCCCTCCGTGCCTGCGTATGGGTTAAGTTGTCAGCACGTGCGTCAACTCACCAAGGTTATTTTGCACTCGCACTTTTCGGTAAAGCAGTTTGATGAGCAGGTGGCGCGTCGAACTTTGGAGAATTTCCTCAAAGCTTGGGACCCAGGTAAGATTTATTTTACCGCAGCAGATGAAGCGAAGATTATGTCGGATTCGGCCGCAGAGTTGGCGGCAAAGGTTCAGAAAGGAGATTGTTCTACGATTGATCATCTTTTTGCGACCTATGATCGACGTTTTAACGAGCGCAAGCAGTTGGTCGACAAGCTGATTGGGCGTAAATTTGATTTTTCAAAAGACGAATATATTGACTTTGACCGTAAGAAATTGAAATTTGCCAGCTCTATGGACGAGATTGAGGATCGGGTGCGTAAGCGTATCAAGTTTAAGGTGATGCAGTATAAAGATACCGTCTCTGATCCAGCTAAAATTGTGGACAAGTTGAAGAAGCACTACAGCCTTGTGCGTAAGTCTCACCACGGACTGGGAACCGATGATGTGTATGGCAGCTATCTAGATGCCTTTGCGCGGGCGTTGGACCCTCACTCGGACTATGTCTCTCCTACCAGCTTAGAAGAATTTCAGATCCAATCCTCTCTTTCCTTTCAAGGAATTGGTGCGGTGTTACGCAGTGAAGATGGGGTGACCACTGTGCAGCAATTGATTCAGGGTGGCGCAGCGCAAAAGTCTGGCCTCTTAAAAGTAGAGGATAAAATTGTTGCGGTTGCCCAAGGGGAAGGCCCCCCAGTCGATGTGGTGGATATGGAGCTGAAAGATGTTGTTAAGCTCATTCGTGGTCCGCGTGACACGATGGTGAAGTTAACCTTGCGCCGCGATGGTAAAGAGATCCTGGCTCCGATTAAGCGCGAAGAAATTAAACTTGAAGAAAATGCAGCGAAGTCAAACCTGTTTGAGGTGCAGCTCAGCCCGCAAGAAAAGCACTCCATTGGCTATATTGAGTTGCCTTCTTTCTATATGGATTTTGAAGGGCGTCAGGCTAAAAAAGACGGTTTCCGTAGTTCTTCGCGCGATATGATTGCTGAAATTGAAAAACTCTCCCAGCACCAAATTAAGGGCCTTGTGCTTGACCTGCGTTCGAATGGTGGAGGGAGTTTGGCGGAGTCGATCAACGTTGCTGGACTTTTTAGTGGTAAGGTGCCGGTGGTGCAATCCAAGGGCAAGTCTGGACCTGCGTATGTGCATCGCTATGATCATGAGGCTGTATACCAAGGACCTTTGGTGGTTATGATCGACCGCCAGTCCGCCAGCGCCAGTGAAATTTTGGCAGGAGCGATTCAGGACTATGAACGGGGTATCCTGGTGGGCGATGAACATACCTTTGGTAAGGGAACCGTCCAGAACCTTGAAGATGTGAACCGCAGTTTGGGGGCGTTAAAAATTACCATCAGTAAGTTTTATCGTCCCTCTGGGGCGAGTACGCAATTACGGGGAGTGGTTTCGGATATTACCTTGCCGAGTATTCTGAGTGAGTATGAGGTCGGTGAGAAGTTTTATCCGTATGCGTTAGAGTGGGGAAAAGTGGCCAAGGTGAATTACCCCAAATTTGGAGCGGTGAAACCCTATTTGGAGCGTTTGAAAACACGCAGTGTGGCACGGGTAGCTGAAGATAAAGACTTCATCGAAGTGCAAAAGCTGATTCAAGAGTTTAAAGACAAAAAGAGTGAGCGCACACGAGTCAGTTTGAAAGAAGAGCCCAAAAAGAAAGATGAGGACAAGAAAGCGAAGGAAGAAAAGACCCGTGAGGATAAAAAAGAGGATGATCTCTTGGCCAATGATCCAACCTTGAAGGAAGCGCTGCGTATTGCCAGTGATTATGTCCGTTTGTTAGAGCATAAAGATAAAGATGCTAAGCTTGGGAGTCACGTCCCCCAAGTGGTCGTGGTTAAGGACTATGCACCGCAGAAGAAGAAGTAGCGTTGTGGTTTGCGGCTGGTGTTGGGGCTAAGATTTGTTGCTCCAGCCAGCTGATTTTTTCCTCTGTAGGGATGTCTCTCCAAGTGGTGAGTTTTTCGGGCTTGCCTTGATCTATTTTCCAAATGTCGGCCGTACAAAGTTTAGCGATGTAATAGAAAATGTGGCTACTTAAGACGGTGGAGAGACCGTTTTGAGTGCGGTGGGTAATGTATTCTTCTAACCGCTTCATATGACGGATATCCAATCCGGAAAAGGGTTCGTCGAGAATGAGCAGCTCAGGTTGATGCAAGGTTGCCAGTGCCAAAGCGACGCGTTTGCGCATTCCATGTGAACAGGCCATGAGGGGTTGTTGACGATAGGAAGTGCAGTCCCAGTAGGCCATGCTTTCGCGAATGGTCATTTGGGGTTGGCTAAGTTGGTGGAGGTCAGCCGCATAGTTCAAGAGATCTTCGGCGGTCACCCAGTCTGGCAAAGGAGTGTTTTGCGGGAGGTAGCCAATTTTTTGCTTGCATGTATAGTCCTTAGAACTGGCGACTTGGCCTTGAAAAAAGACTTTGCCTGCTTGAGGATCTAAGTTGAGGGTGAGCAGTTGGAAGCAGGTGGACTTGCCTGCTCCATTATGGCCAATGATTGCCGTACAACTCCCGGGCATGATGCTCATCTCGTCACAAGTGAAGACAAACCCCGAAGGGTAACGATGATGGATCTGGTGCAGTTGGCTGCAGGCAGTTACAGGGGAGGTGGCTAACATGTGTAGAACCTATCTTGTTGGGATTGATACCCGTACTGAATCACAAATGGAAAGATCAATAGCGTCCACCACACTGCATAGACTGCAGTTGCCCAAAATAGGCTGAGTAGGGTGTTGGCAAGGATGTAGACCATGAAGTTGTTGTGCCGTAAGTGAAAAAAGAGTTGGGGTGCGACGAGAAAAGGTACCCATCCGCTTGCGAGTGGAATGACGTAGGCTCGTAATTCAGGCAGCTCGCCGGTATATGCTGCGGTACACCCATAGCCGAGGAGCATACATACACTTGCGGCTCCTGCTGCGAGCAGATGTGTGCATAACAGGGAGAGATAAAACTGCGAGTGGGAGAGCCCCGTTTGTTTTTCCATCCATGCAAGTTTGAGTCCTTGTAAGTAACTGTACAAGCATCCACAAGAACCGATGACCCCGCTGGTTAAAGCGAGGAGCACTGCGAAAGGCTGGTAGGAGGCCCATAAAAAGGGTGTGCTAAACAACAGTCCGCTAACCACCCAGGCCAAGATACGTCCCGGTCGTTGATTGTACACGCTTTGGAGCAGCCGCCAACGTATCAGAATGCGTGGTGGAGAACTTTGTGGAAGAGAGTGGTAGGTATGCCGGAGTGTTTGGGGAGATCTGTGTGCGCTTGTCGTACTGTGGTACAGCACCCAGCTGATCATGACTCCTGTGCTGAGTAAGAGCACCGCGATAGAGAGGGGATGATAGGGATCGGGGGCCATGACCCGGAGAATTCCTCCTTGAAGCGGCAGGTACAGCAGCAAGAGCAGAAGCAGGAGTTGCAGGCACCGTGCGTGAGTGAGCACTTGGGGAGGCAAACCACGGCTCTGCCAGTAAAGATAGAAAGGGTGCTGAGGGTCCACGAAGGGTCCAGCTTCTTTCCCGAGCCACCAGGTAAGCCCGATGCTGGTGATGCACGTAAAGCCCCAGCCAACATAAAACCCGTAAAAAGGAGCAGCCATGGCAAGCTTTTGATTGGCAAAATCGGCGGCTACATAGACAAACAGTGCGGCGATGACTGCGGAGGAAAACAAGGTGACTATGGTTTCGAGGAGTTTATGCAGCAGCCTGCGGCGTAGTGCGCACATATGCATCCACACAAGCTTGAGTGCGAGCTGGACGGGATGCGTGGACACCTTTCTTCTCCTTCGTATGGGGACTTATAGAAGTTATGCAAGCGATGGCTGTGCGAATTCTCAATGTAGCTGATCTGAGTTGGAAAAGCTATTGTTTTGCGGTGTGGGAGCGGGGGATGCCCCAGAAGGGGGGTCCAAACAGCAGCAGGTAGGTTTAGCGGCTGACGCCTGCTTCTTCGGCGAGGTTGCTCCGGCGATAGAGGTACGCGTGGGTCCAGTAAAAAAAGTCAAAGGGGGTTGCGCCTTCGGTGGAACCGGCGTTGAAAAAGTAGTATAGCCGTAGATAATCCATGTAGCTGTTGTAGATACCATCAAAAAAATCGCGTTGGTTGTTGTAGCCAATCATGTGGGTTCCTCCCGAGTGAGTGGGTGTGGTGGGACTCGTACACAAGGGTCTTGTCGGTTGTGGGGTGCACATCTTGAACATGGCAAGCTATTTGGCGAAACTTGGGGGGAGTTGCATCAGTATTTTGCCAAACAAATAATAGGCGTTGGTGGCGGCTTTACTCGGCTTTACCTGTTGAAATCCAGCTGTGCGGTAGAGTTTTTGCACATGGAGGTCGCGTTTATATACGGTGAGATAGAGAGGGCTGTGGGGTCGCCGACAGCTTTGTACCGCATGCTGGATCAGTTGTTTCCCGAGTCCTCTCCGGCGCCATTTGGGGTGGATGCAGACGTTATAGAGGTACATGGCGGGCTCGGTGACAGGGTCTTCGAAACTACAGCTATAGATTCCTACGAGTTGCTGCTCGACTTGCAAGGTGGTCACATTGGCCGTTTGACCCAATTTCTTGACGAAGTTGGGGGAAGAGCGTTCTTGGCTTATTTTATGCCGCAACTTACCTTGCATGCGGGTGCGGGCCTCTTGGGTCCAGTTTTGTCCTTGCTGTTGTTGGAGGAAAAGGTATTGATAGTGGATTTCATCGGCCAGAAAGCATTGGTTGTGCAGTTGGGCGACCTGCTGCATGATCTGAGAGGAGGCTGATTTGTAGAGCGGGCCACGATAGGAGTGGAAACTTGCTTGAGGGTTTGGCTCGCAGCTGGAGAGTAAGCCGTAGCATCCCCAAAGGAGAAGAGGATAAAACGGGTGTCGAAAACGAAGAGGTGGTGATTGCATTTAGATTGCTTACTCCGTATGTGTTCAAGGGGGAAGCTTAGTGGGCGTCTTGTTCGTGAGCCTGCATGTGCTGCATCTCTGTACCGAGCCAATGTTTCCATCCTTCCCAACCTTGCTCCTGGTAGGTGCGGTCGGGGTGCTTGGGGATTTCAGCTGGAATTTGGGGGAAACCTTCGAACTCGCCGCGCACATACTGGCGCCATTGCGCTCGGTTGGTCAACCCTAGCGAAATTGCAAAACACCTGGCACTGGCGAAAGGCTGGATGGGGATCTCTTGGGTTTGTGAGTCCGGGTTATCTGAGGGCTTACCATGATCTGCCATCGTTATCCTTTGCACAGGGTAAAAGGGGGTGGTGTGTGCATGTAGGTGCTCCAGCGTGAGCCGATGCCATCCACACGTCATTTGCACAATGTCACGCACCCGAAACTATTCCAGTAGAAGGGATCTAACTGCTATCGTAGCTGGGCAGGGTGCGAAGGTCAAATTGTTTTATGGAGGAGTTAAGTAGGGGCGCCTGCTGCGCCGTTGCACGGATACTATGGTTGTTGAATGGGGCTAGTAGGCTAGTAGGCTAGTAGGCTAGTAGGCTAGTAGGCTAGTAGGCTAGTAGCCTTGGTTGCGTTGTTGACGTTGACGCCGATGTTGGAGGGTTGCTGCGAGCAGGCATGGGATGCATAGCAAGACCCAGTAGCCATATGGAAACCTGGAAGGCTTATCCCCGGTAGAGGTGGGGGGAAAGCTACTCCCGCATTCGACGCCGAAACCGTCATCGTCTTTGGTGGTACGCGTGACTTCGGTGGAGACGAGGCCGCTACTCATTTCCCAAGTGGACTCATCGTTGCAGTCGAGATGGCTGGTGAAGCTGGTAAACCCACGCTGGTTGAAGGCGGCTAAAACAGTACAGCCATGCTGTGAGCCGTAGTGTTCTTTATCCGAAAGGAGCATGGCGATGATCAGCTCTTCAAATCCTGCGGTCTTGGTGAGAAAAGGGAGGGCTTTGAAGACGAGTCGGTTGACGGTGTCTCCCCCTAGGGAACTGCGGAGGTCCCAAAGGGTTGCGGAAATCACCTGTCCGCGTCGATGGGGAGGGCTACTTCGGTACACATCATCGCCATATTGGGTACTGACATCGGCACTGCGTAGGCACTGGCTGGGTTTGGTGCAGATATTTGAGTCGGCCGGGCAAATACTTTCTCCCAGGCAGGTGTCTTCGGTTTGGGCAAAGACAAAGTAGTCTGCGAGCCCTTCATGCAGGACTAAAGATTCCCCGGTGGTTTGTTTGAGGTACCTAAAGATGATGTGATGCCCAAACTCATGGGCCACCACATCGCGGTCGGTGGCGAGGTTCTGGAGGGTCACCCCATCGCCGTCGCCAATGGAGATCCTGGGGTAGTGCGTGTTGGGTGATCCTGTAGAAGGCTCATACAAAGCGTTGTTGGAGGTACCGCCGAGGACTGCGTGGACGACCAGTTTAATGGGGTCCGGCTCTTCCCAAGTATAGCCAAGACTTTTGAAGTAATCGAGCATGCGATGGGCATTGGCAAAGATGCTGGCTTCGCTGAATCTTTCGTCGCTTGGGTCGTAAATAAACTCATGCGAGGATTCTTCGGCTTGGGTAAACGAAGTATCCTCCTGATTTTCGATAATGGTGACAAACTGGTCACTTTCGAGTTTGTTGTTGCCGACCAAAGGCAGCTCAAATTGAGAAAGCCCGCCGTCGATGGCATTGTGGGTATAAGCTTGAACTTTGCCGGTGACGGCGTCAAAGGCAAGTCTTTCGATTTTTGTGACGACCTTGGCATTGGCATACACGAGATAGCTCAGGCTGCCCTGAGGACGAACGACCATTTCCCAGCCGGCAACGGGTTTGCCAGCGAGAACGAGCCAACAACGTTGACTGTTGATGAGTTCCTTGTCCAGTGCCGCGGTAGAGCGGTCATAACGCCCGATGGCTTGCTTGACGCGGGCAAAGACTTTGTCGCGCTCCGGCCATGTGCTGGGAGTAGGGGTGTCTTGGCTGGTGAGTGGAAGGGGTTCGCCTAAGATGAAACGGCTCCCATCCGCGAATTCTACCGCCTTATTCTCGTGGTTACAGAGCGGAATATTGTCTGCTTCGAAGGTGACCGCATAGAGCTGCAGCCCCATGTGTGGCGCGCTCATGCCCTCAAAGATTTGCAGCCGCGTGGAGGGGTCATGCATTTCGATCTGTTTATAAACGGGTTGCAGTCGTTGCCAGCTGGTAGGATGCTTGATCTTTGTTTCTAACCAGCCTTTGAATCGCTGCTGGATCGGTGTTGCTTCAGCCGGAAGAGAGGAGGTAGACCCGAGGAGTATGAGAGAGAGTAAGACCTTGATGGAATCACAAGCCCTTGTTTTATATGATTTTTTGCGCTCCAATAGCCTCATCGGGTATGCCTTTCTGTGGGGGTGTGCAGGGTCAGGGGAAAAAGTTGCACACCACTGCTTAGAAGATCGGTTGGGGGGGTAATTTTTGTGAGCTATTTTTTACGTGAGTTGTGTGGGGGGAGGTAAGTCTTGGGAATCATTCAGAAGGTGGTCGCGTTGGAGGGAAATCGCCAAAAGCTCGACGGTGGAGCGATGTTTGGCCATGCACCGAAGGCATTGTGGTCGCGTTGGTGCCATGTGGATGCACAGAACCGAGTGGAACTTGCCTGTCGTTGTTTGTTGATCCAAACCGCAGAGCTGAATATTCTTTGTGAAACTGGCATTGGGGCATTTTGGGAGCCTAAAATGGCGGCGCGTTATGGGGTTGCGTCACCTCAGCGTCATATCTTGGTGGAAAGCTTGGCTGCACAGGGTTTGCAGAGTGAGGATATTGATGTGATTGTCCTTTCTCATCTGCACTTCGATCATGCGGGAGGGCTGCTGCCGACCTATGCGGAAATTCAGGCTGGGGGATGGCATCTTCAGTTTCCCCGCGCACAGGTGATCGTCAGTGCTGCGGCTTGGGAGCGAGCTTGTCATCCTGTTGCTCGGGACCGTGCTTCTTTCATCCCTGAGCTGGTGACGCTGTTGCGAGAGAGTGGGCGGCTGCATATTCTTAACGACCTGGTACAGCAGCCTATTCCGGGGGTGCAGGTTGAGTGGCAGATCACCGAAGGTCATACGGTGGGTCACTTGCATTCGCTATGGAACTTTGTTGGTCAGAAGATTTTCTTTGCCGGAGATCTGGTTCCGGGCGTTGCGTGGTTGAATCCAGCCTTGGCGATGGGGTACGACCGTTTTGCGGAACAGCTGGTGGAGGAGAAGACGCATATTTTGTCACAGCTGGCGCGCGAGGAGGTCTATCTGTTCTATACCCATGATCCCGAGGTGGCGTTTTCGCAGTGTGCAGTCTCCCAAGGTAAGTTTGTGGCCAGCGATCCACGCCCTGGAGGGCTTTTTGCCATTTGAGGAGGGGTTACTCACGCTGGAGATAAAAGTAAACTTCGGTACGTCCTTTTAGGGTCATGATCCCCATCACGGTGTGATGGTCGATTTTGCGAAAGTGATCGATGATGGGGAGATAATTGTAGATCATGGCGGTGGAAAGGCTGTGGCGAAACTCCAACGGTCGGATGACGGCGGAGCCTAAGATGGGCAAGGGAAAGCGCGCTCCGCCTGGAATTTGCATGATGAGAGCATTGACATCCTCGGTACTGCGAAAGCGCTTACCGTGCCAAGCAAGCACAGGGTTAGGCTGTAGGGGGAGGTCGAACCACGACCCACTGGCAAAGTGCCCTCCCCGCCAGTTGCCCAGGAGTTCGTGGGGTTGTAACGGAACTAAGGTGGCGAAATAAGCATCGAGCTGACTGGGGCGATGGGGGCCAGCCTGTTGCTGTAGTTGGAGAAAGGTCTCGCGTAGGTGTCCGGGGCAAGTGGTAACCGACGTCATGACTGTTCTCCACTGATGAGCAGGTAAATCGCTGCCCCGGCGAGCAGCATGCCGATAGATTGGCGCAGGTTGATGCGTTCACCTAAAAATAAGATAGACAGGGCTAAGGTGACGGCGGGGTATAAAGAGGTTACCACAGTCACGGTGGAAGCCTGTCCCAGGGCGAGGGCTTGGATATAGGCGAGCGTGGCGACCATGCCGCTGATGCCAAACGTGAGGCACCACAACACACCTTTCCAGTTTGCCTCTACTTGGAAGCCTTTCCAGGTGAACACGATCAGACCGACTCCTAGCCCGCCGAGGATCTGAAAGAGTAGGACCGACAGTGGCTCCATCTGGGTGGTGGAGAGCTTTCCTGTCAACGCCCACAGGCCAAACAGTCCGGTAGACAAACAGGCGTAAGTGATCCAGCTCATGTGTTGTGTCTCCGTTTGTTCACCGCGACCAGGACGGTGGCTGTGTAGGGGTAAGATGGAGGTGCGGGGAGTGTTTGTCTTTCGAGGGTCTCCATGTCCATATCGAGGGTGTGCAGGTGATGGTGGATATCTTCCGGCTGCAGGTCAGGTGCGCGGCTGAGCTGTTGATCCGCGTACTGGCGAAAACGTTGCAGTCCGGTGCATACGCTGAGCAGGAACAAGCCACCTGGCTTGAGCAAGTTGGCCCCATTACGGACCACTTCCGACCACTCTTGGCGGCTTTCAGCAGCTGCCTCGCTGCAATAGTGCATGGTGACCACGTCGTATTGGCGTTGTAAGGGGCTCAAAGGGTTGGCCTGGCGGATGTTGCAGGGGAGCAAATCGCGAATACGTTGGCGTAGCTGCTCTTCCCGTCCGGCGATGTTGGCGGCACTTGGGGCGACTCCTTCGGTCTGTAAGACGAGCTGCACATGTTGTTTCCAGTCAAATGAGCCCTGCTCCCTGCGTAGCCACTTTTGGGTTTCGGAGAAAATATGGGGCACGTAGTCTGCCAAGTCAATGGTGGCACATGCTGTGGCTAGGGGAAAGGACGAGTAGAGGGTCGGACCTACCCCTAGTTCGAGAGCTTGCGCCCCAGGTGGAATCCTTTGGGCAGCCGCGACCCAAAAGGCATAGAGGGCTTGATACTCGGTGTTGAGTTCGAGGAAGTATTCTTCGAGGTAGGCGCGTGCTTCAAATTGAGTAGGATTTTGTTTGGCAGCCAGCTGTAAGATATGTGGGGCCAAGCGCTGCTGTTGCCGTTGTGAGGGGCTAAGGTCGATCGCTCCACCGATGTAACCGCAGCAGTCCGTAGTGCCACAATTGCAGTCGAAGCCCACGGCCATTTGCCATTCGGTGGCTGGATAGAAGATGGTGATTTCATCGCCGATCAGAATGGTACGCAGGCAAAGGAGCTGCTGGCGGGTGGTATCGAAAAATGCGTTAGGCTGGCAGCTGTGGTTGATGAGGCTAAGTGCCTCAGGTTCGAGCTGAATGTGTTCGGTGGCACTGATTTGAATACTCATGCGGTCCGGCTGTGTCTGGGTTTGCGCAGCGCGAAATGGATGCATGGGATCATCGATGGCAACGTTGACCAGACTGTGGGCGGCGCGGTACCCGTTCACGGGATCGACACGCACTTCGAGTTTGGTGCTCAGAGGGGACTCTGTGGATGGGGGTTGTTGTGCCACCTGTGACTCCTGTAGAACGGCTGTTCACTCACATAGTGTAAGTTTAGCCTGCAACAGGCCTGTGGCAAAGTTTTCAGGAAGAGAATAATAATGTGCGTCTTTCTTGGCTGCTTTGTGCGGCCCTTAAAAGGACTCGGATGACGTCTAAGGCTTGCTCTGCAGTGACCGCAGGGGATTTTTCGTGTCCTTGGATGACACGTGCTAGCTGTGCATAAAAATTTTCATAGCTTCCCGGCAGGGTGGCCACTCGGTCTGTGGAACCGCCTGCATAGACATGCCCATACTCGGATTCGGCTTCGCGCCCCCAGTGAGGGGAAGTGGGGCTGTCCCCTTGGCGCAGCTGCTGCTCCTGTGGGTCGAGGCCGTATTTGGTGTAACTCGCCTGCTGTCCTTGGATTAAGAAGCGGAGGCGAGGGTTTTGGGCATAGCAGCTGCCGTGTAAAATCACCTCATGATCCGGATAGTGCAGTTGGACGTGAAAGTAGTCATCCGTTTGACTTTGGGGTCTGGTCTGTAAGCACCTGCCGGTCACAGCTTCTGGCAGTGCGAATAACTGGAGGGCTTGGTCTACCAAGTGTGAGCCGAGATCAAACCAAATGCCACTCCCTGGCTCGGCGCGTTCACGCCACCTTTGCTGGACTTCTGGCCGGTAACGGTCGAAGTGGGATTCGAAAAATTTGAGCTTACCGAGTCGCTTCTCTGCGATTAGTTTTTGTACGGTAAGGAGGTCTCCATCCCACCTGCGGTTGTGGAAGACGGAGAGGACCAGCTTGCTCCGTTCCGCGAGTTCGATGAGCTGTTCGCCTTCGGCGAGCGTATTGACGAAAGGTTTCTCGACGACCACGTGTTTGTGTGCCATCAGTGCTTGCTTGCTGAGTTCGAAGTGTAGGGTATTGGGAAGGGTAATCAGTACGAGGTCGAGTTGGGGGTGTTGCAGCATCTCTTGGGGGCAACGATAGACCCTCGCGGATTGCAAGTCTGGGGGGATTTTGTCCGGATTGGATGTGCTGAGGGCTACAATGCGGTAATCAGGGTTGAGGTGCAGGAGAGGCACATGAAAGGTATGTGCCGCAAAGCCGTAGCCCGCAATGGCAACTTTGATCATCGGACAAATCCTCCAGATGGGCTATTAAACTTAGGAATGCTCTGCTCGGTTGTCCATAGAGGGCTATGTTGTTTTCTGCAAGGTTTCTTGGAAGACCTGAACTTTGCCGTCTTGATCCACGCCCGAGCCATAGCGGTGTAGCGTTCCTTGAATGGTATCGATCAGCATGGTTCGCTCACCATGCACGCCCATGAGGGTGATTTCATCGTGGCAGAGTTTTTGTCCTGCAGTCGCGGTGGCGACACAGTATCCATAACCGATTTTGCCAAAGTCGTTCAGGATGTGATAAGTATCTTGCCCTTGGTCTGCAAAGATGTACTTGCTTTCTTCAGTTTTGCCATCCAAGGTGTATTTTTCGGTGATGAACGTATATTTTTCTGCAGCTAAGGCCATTTCTTCTTTACCTTCGGTATCTGCGATCTTTTCCATGATGATGGCAACTTCATATGTCTTGCCATGCATGGTGTGGGTGCCGTTACCTTCGTAAACAGCGTGAGTTTGGAGCAGAGGAGCCGATGTATTGGCGTGCACGTTTACGGAAAGTGCACACCAAGCCGCACACGAGGTCAGTAAAACATAGAGGATTTTCATGTCATTTTCTCCTAAGTGGATCTAAGGGATACGCAGCCATACATTATTGCGTTGCTGTTTCACTTTCTTGTTGGTTGGCTTCGGCGGCAGATATTTGTTGACCTATCCGACCCAGCTGGTTTGCGAGAGGTAGGAGTAACTCTTGTGTACGAGTAAGGGAGGCTTGTGGGTGAGGAAACCCTTGGACAAGTTGCAACAAGTATTGGTCGGTGTGTTGTTGAAACGCTTCTTTGGAGCGAAACACTCCCTCTGGAAAATCTTCCCCTAGTTGAGCGTAGACAGCATCATAAACCTTGCGAAAGATTTGGAGTTCACGATCTAAGAATAAGAAGTTAATCCAAGCCTGTGTTTCCGCGTTTCGGTAAGCCATGCGGGCGATTGCTTGAGGGTTCGGTGCCTCTGGAGCAGGAGAAGTTGCAGTACCCTCGGCAGTAGGTTTGCCTGCAAGGAGAGCATTCGCCCAGTCGGCGGATGTATCTGTATCCCAGGCAGCACTCATGATAGCCTCTATGGTAGCCTTCGTGGTCGTTTCGGAGACCGTTTTGATGGCCATTTGCTTGGCCGTGACGATGCTCATAGTCATAGCTGCATCGGCGCCTGCAGAGAGGGCAGCCTCTCGGATGGCATTTGGGGCTGCTGTTAGGGCAGCCACTGTGGTCACGTCTGTAGCCAGAGTCACGGCAGCGCCAACAGACTGGAGAGCTTCTCGTGCAGCGTCGTGTGCACGATCGGTGGTGTCATCGTAGACACGATCCCTTGCACTATAATATGCTTTGGATATAGCAGTATCGATGGTGGCATCTGTAGTGGTTGTGATTACCGTGGCTGCGGAAGTCAAGAGGGCCGTAAAGACCACCATATACTTGGGAGCATAGGCAGCGAAGAGTGTTGCCAAGGCATGTTTTTTCCATTCCGTAGGGGTGGTCAGCAGTGCTTCCTTTTCCTTCAGCAATTGACTCAAGAGTAAATCTTCCACAGCAGAAATTTCGAGTAAGTGATCAGGTTCTGTGCCTTGCATGCTTCCTGCGGTTACCCTTCGGAGCCACCTTTCACGGTGGATATCTAAGATATCTCTCAGTACATCTGAAGGGGAGCTCTGCTCCAATAATTGGTTGATCTGGCTCTTATACTCTGGCTTCCTGGCTAACAGAATAGGGGTTAGATCTTTGAGAACCTTGGGGTCCTCTAGTAAAGAGAACAGGTGAGTCTGTATCCCCTGCTTCAGGTCATTAAAATTGGCAGCGGTTTGGGGGTGATGACGCGCGGCTGATCCCACCATGTATTCTAAAACCTCGGGTGGCAGGTCTTGCGTGCCAGGTTCGGGGTTAGCCTGAAGTGGGAAGCTGCACAAGGCACATAGGGATAGGAGTTTCGGTAAGAAGTAAGGTTTTATCATCAACTCTTTCCTTTGGGTATTATCTCGTATATTTGGAAAGTTTGATTCTACATGGAAACCTAAGTTATTGCAATTTAAAGGATATTGGGGAATAGCGGCGAACAATTAAATATAAATACTTTTTAAAGCAAAGCGGGGGCTTGGTATCTTTTAGGTCATTACCGTATCGCGACTGCAGATGCCGATGCTCGGGTACTGGTGCGTAGGATCATACACTTGGATAGAGGATTTGCGCTGCAAGTTGTCAGGAAAGATTACTAAGTTGCTCGACTCACGGTCGCGGGCGGATTCGAAAAGAATGCCTTCATACTTCAAGTCGAGTGCCTTCGAGCCTAGGGATTGCGTGAAGGGCGTGACTTCACAGACATCTTGTAAGGCCTGCCATTCGAGGTATAAGACCTCCTGGGCGTCGCGGAGGCCGAGGTTGCTAAGGGTCTTGGGGTCGGTCAAATCAAGGACATTTTGTAGGCGGATTTCCGCCCAAATGTGGTAATGCGGCTGGGATTTTTGTAACCCAGACTCTTTACGTTCGCGGATCACCGTGTTCTCGTTTTCGGTGAAGTAGAGGGTACGCATGCCTTCGATGCCGTAGCGGGAGTAGTCGTCCCCTGCGCCGAGGGGGGTGCGAAAAAACTTGATCGCGCAGCCACGGCACAGATCTATGGTGAGCGGGCGCCCCTCGTTTTTGGAGAGCTTGCCTAGCAGTGGCTTGCACTCGGCGGAGATTTTTTGGGCCAGCCGGAGCAGCTGTTTGCGCGTATTATGTGCGACGGTCTTGGCCTGGGTGTTTGGGGTGGACTGGGTGAGGTGTTGTTCGATTTCTTTAAATAGCCGCTGAAAGGTTTTGACATCTGCGGCGGTTTCAAATCCTTGCCCATTGCGGTGCATGCCTTAGCCTTTAAACAGATTGGGGTCCGTATCGCAGTGCCTTTTGAGGTAAGCCTCGACGGCGGCGAATTTATGCTCTTCCATCATATCTAAAGGAGAGTATCCATACCACTGGACTTTGGGTGAGTGTATCCACCTGCGGATGTCTTCTTCGGACCCTTTGAACTCGTAGATCAGGTAGGTCAAAATCTTGATCAATGGTTTGATCTTGTCGCGATTAGCCTTGGAAAGCTCACGGCTTTCGCGCAGGTCAGCAATACCTGTCATCTGGGTAATGGTTTGTTTTTGCACCCCGATGAGTCGGACAATCTTCGCCATATTGTACGAACCATTGGGATTAACGAGAGGGCTAAGCTCTTTAGCCAAGGTGGTCATTCTTTGTTCCTCCTGAACGCCATTCATTAAAGACTTAGTTCGGCTGATCTCTGCTGAAACTTAAGTAAACCGCTGCATTTTCCCGTATCTAAGCTATTTCATTGCCTTGTATTTGCCCTAAATATACCCATTATCTGCCGTGTTTGCAACCGGTACGAATATTCCCCCTCTATACAAGGGCTTAGCGTCGGCATTATGGCGCCCAATGGTCCTGCTGCAGCTGCAGACGGAGCTTGGCGCGGAAGCTGCGATAGCTGTCGAGTTCGGTCACGGGGCGGGAGCCATTCACGAGATGGGGGACGGCCTTCGGGTAGCGGCGTATTTTGTGGCTACCGCTGAAGTTGCGCCCTTTCCAGCCGTATTCCATCATGCTGTAGACGCCGGGGTAGTCTTCCGCCAGGCTCAGTACCCTATAAGATTGCCTGCCGAGGTATTGGTGAACAAAGGAGGAGCTTTTCCAGCCGGCGAGGATCAAGGTATGTAGGGTATGGGGGACGCTGGAGTAGCTTTCGAGCCACTCCTTGAGCAAGTCGGTGGCTACCAGAACACTTTGGCCGCCTACGGCGAAGTCAACCAGGACAATGCCGTCGATTGCCCCCGGTTGTTGGGGGATTTTGTCGTGTAAATAGGCGTCGATCCAGTGTAGCAGGGTGGCTTGTTGCTGGGGCTGCTGATGCCATTCCATCGCGCCGTTATCTTGGCCGAAGAGTCCGGAAAGTGGGATTTCTACCACTTGGGCGCCTTGCTCCTCGGCAATGGCGAGGAGGGAGGTGGGGCTGGCGCCGATGCCTATGAATAGATGGCGTGGGTAGGTGCTGGTGATCTCGCGGGCGAGGTCGACCATTTGGGCCGGAGTGCCGGCAGCAATCTCTAGACCCCCGAAATCTTCGAGAGGCGGTGTGCTATTGTTGTCGTTCCAGAAGGCGCCATCGTCGTCTTCTTCACGGTCATAGTCGATAAATACCCGGCTAAAGCCTTCGAGCATAAAAGCTTCTTGGTCGAAGGCTTGGCCGGTGTAGCTTATGCGTCCCCCGTGTCCGTTGCTACAGGTGGAGCGCCGGCAGAGGCCGGCCATATACTGCTGCAACTGGGCGCGCGTGCTGGGCTGGTCGAGAAAGTCGGCTACAAAGTAGTCCTCCCCTTGCCAGTTGCCGAGATAAAACACTTGGAGGCGGCCGGTGGGGCCAACGTTGCCTCGCAGGGAGTCGAGGGGCCACACGGGGTACAAGGTGAGGATGTCGCCGACCTCAAATGTGCGCGAGGTGTGGTGCCAGCGTTCGTGAAACATCAGCAGCGGGGCGCCACGGTAAGTCGCCCGTTCCCCGAGAATCTCCTCGGCGTATTGGTTGGCGACGTCACTCATGTAGCCTGTCAGGTAGTTGTTGGCATGCATGCGCTGATGGATTTCGGCGCTTTGATAGGGGAAAGGGAGCTGTTGCCAATGCCTTTCGCGAATCTCTTTTTCCCGTGCGCTTTCCAAGTTGTGGCGTTCTTGCCAAGCTTCGAGAATCCCTAAGGCGCAAGCTGCGCGGGCGGTGGCCAGGTCGATGACTTGTTCTGGGGATTTTAGAAAGGCATCCAGCTGTTGTTGATGCATGGTGAGTAGGCCCTGTTCGGCGTTTGGGGTGGCGGCTGCTGGCCCGCACAGGGTGAGATAGATCCCTAACAGGGGCAAAAAAAAGCTGTAGCGCAAGGTAGACTCCGCAAAAATAGTGCGCCTGGGCGCGGGGTCCGCGCAGACGGGGTGTGGATGTTTGAGTGTTTGTGAAGCGTAGCACTATAAACGAGTGAGAGATTTTGTCAATAAATAGTTTTGGCGTGTTGCTGGGAAAAAATCTCCGAGTCGCTTTGGCTAAGCCCTGACTGGGCTATCGACGATGCGGGTCAGCTGATTTGGTAGATGCGGTAATCGGGTGTAGGCTTAAAAGTGGTTAGCTGGCGCCACCTGTTATGAGCAACCTGCCAGAGAGAAGGAGGACCTACACACGAGTCGATAAGCTGTCACGACAATAGCGTGAGAGTGGAACCTGGGGAACGCCCTTTCCTTTTATCTTTGCAGGGATAAAAAAGGCGCTCTCCTACGGGATTCCACTCCCATCATACCAAGACTTCCTTCCAGAACCAAACGGTGTTGTTACGGAATGGGGTCGGCTATTGTCCAAATTCACAAATCTAAGGATGCATAAGGAATTTGTACGATGGGAAAAGATTGCCGTCTAGAACTTGATATCCCCAATATGGACGTATTTACCGCCCTGGCGGAACAGCTCAACGCTAGCCCGGGGCAAACCGCGCTCGCCTGTGCCGCCCCTGGGCTGGGCCACTACCGGGTGGGGACCCTGCACCAGGAGGTAAGTGCGGAGGACTTGCATGAGCTGGCCAAAAGCCCGCAGAATGTGGCCTTTGTCACCGACCTGGAAGGGGTGCCGCCCAAGCGCGAGACCATCTGCGCCGATCCGCACAAGAGCATGCTGGCCGACGGCTATGTGCAGCGCAAGTCGTTGATTAGTTTTGATCTGAACTTTGCGGATACGGTGGAAGGCTTTGACCAGTTGGACGAAGAGCAAAAGTATCGCCTGGCCCAGGTGGCGGCGTACTTTATCTTGGCCTGCTGCAAGGAGAACTGCATCCCACTGTGGATGCTGGTGTATAGCGGCCGCGGCCTGCACCTGCACTTTAAGCTGGCCACGCCCCTGCCCTTGACCTCGACGCGGGGTTACACGACCCAGTACAAGCGTTGGTGTGGGCTGCTGGAAGTGTTGCTGCGCCAGCAGTACAAGCTGGATCGCACCTGCCGCAATCCGGCGCGGCTGTTTCGACTGCCGTGCTCGCGCAACATGAGTGTGAGTGGGGAAACCTTGCAAACCGAGGTGTTCTTTCTTGATCGGCACGCAGATGCGAGTAAGTTCTTTGTGGATGTGGGGACCCACTTGCGGGTGTGGTCGAGTGAACCCTATCCTAAGCTTGATCCACAGGCGTTTTCGGAGGCCACGAAGCGTCAAGAAGAGGTCTACAAGCGTTTTGACTGTGACGGCGAGGGGGTGTGGCAGGTGCTGCAAACCGAAGACGGTTGTGTGCGCCGCTGGTTGTGTGACCCCTTGACGGTGGAGGCGATGACCCGCAATGTCGAGGGCGAGGAGTGGGGACGGACCTTGGTGTTTTACGATGCGGATGGGGTACAAAAGCGCTGGAATATGCCCATGACACTCCTTGCGGGGGATGGTCACCTGCTGCGGCGGCAGTTGCTCCAGCGTGGCCTGCATCTGTGCCTGGAGGTGGAGGCGCGGGTGCCCTTGATGCACTACCTGCTGTGGTCGCAGCCTTCCCAGCGAGTGCAGCTGGAGGCGGGGGCGTAAAGGACGTTGCCTCTGCGAGGGCTAGGTGACGGGGGGAAGTCCCCCTCCCCTTTGTGTCACGGGCTTAAACGAGGTGTCCGGTTTTTGTTTGGGTCATCCATTCTTGGTACCAAGTGGGTGCGCTCTCGATTGGACCGGCCCAGCCCCAGTCGCAAAGGATATCTTTGAAGCTCTCAAGGTCAAAATGGTCTCTTGGATCATATGGGAGGACAGAGTATCCATAGCCTGCGTGATGCAAGACTTCGGTGATTTTTTGGACAGCCTCATAGTTTTCAAAGAGCAGCATTCCGTGCGTATTCCCAAAGTTTTTCACCCAAACAGGACAGCTTACGTGCAGATGTTTTGTAATGGGAAGATTCACATAGGTTGAGATGTCCAATGAGAGTTCTTGAGATACTCTCTTCCATTCATCGATCATTTGTCTGGTTGCATCGCTCATCTTGATATTTTTAAATCCTTTACGGGTAAGTGATTTACAGGTCCGACATGGATGTGTTCCTCTTTGCCAAATTTGCGTGTTGGATGACTTTCGGGGCCTCTGGCATTTTTTCCTAGCCCTGCTTCTTTGCCCCATTCCACGAGTGTTGTGGCTTCCTCCGTGGTTACACTTCCTTTTTTCTGTTTGGCCTCCTTGGCGAGATTGATAACAGCTGTTTGATCCGGGGTATGCTTTTGAGAAGGCTGAGGATGGTTACTCTGGTTTGTGTCGGAAATGTTGTCTTCTGATTGCTGCTGTGCTGCGGCATAATCTTTGAGTTTGTCAGTGTTTGCTGTAGAGCTTGGAATTCCGTTCCCTTGGTTGTGGCGTTCGCAAGAGTTGGCGATTACTCCTGTAGCTACTGCGGTTGCGATCACATATGGTGCTGCTAAGGCTACTCCTTCGCCAATTACCCAAGTGAAGATGGGTATCATAAAGACGGCATTGTGTGCTACCAAGCCAAGTTGTTGTCCAACAAAATAAGTGTGAATGGCATCCAGTTCTATGTTGCATGCTTTTTGTGTGCTAGTTATCCTCTGTGTAGCGTAAACTTTTCGGATGCCATATCTTGAGACGAGTAGGTCGCCTACTTGGAGATCTTCTGCCATCACCCAGTGCATGATGTGAGATGTCTGTGCTTTGACTAAGAAGCGTTGATCTGTCGCAGCGGTAATCTGCTCGTCACAGGCCTCAAACTCAAGGCGGATCATGTGGGATGGATTACTTGACAGCTTACGTACGACTTGAGCTTGCTGGCCGCACGCATACTCTAGGTCACCCGCGCTTTGTAGGTTCTGGGAGATGTCTAACAACTCAAGCGATTGCCAATGCTCTTCGGTGACACATACCATAGTATCTGGAGTAAAGCCTCCAATACGCTTTGGATTTCCATCTGCGGTTTGTGCAGCGAGTGGTTTCGTGTGGTTAAGGGTGAAGAGTAGGGTCAGGACATGGATAAGCTGTAGGTATCTCATGGGCGAAACCTTTATATGAAATAAAAAACACCTATATTTGAGCATTTGAGATAAGTGATGTAAACCTTCGTGTGCATTTGGACCTTGCAAAGTAAGACCCGTTGTGGCCCCGGTTATGAAGTCGTTGGGTGAAATTTGTTTTTACAAAACTTGGGTACAAGTGAATATCTGTGCAGGATAGTCATATTCACTTGCTTAAAGCTTTTGCTCTGATCGAGAGCGGTTGGAATATAAGAGTGTGAGGCATAGGGTCGGGGTCAGGTATGGGGTAAACTTCATTGGACTCCTTGAATCGGAATGATCAGCTCGTTTGTATGTCGCTTTTTCTATTCCAAAACTAAAGCTTTTGGCTTGCCGTGGGTGTATGAACGACTGTGGTTGCAGGGAGGGCTTGTGTAACATAGATTACCATAACCAAAAAAGGAGATGCCATTCATCTGAGTTCTGAGCATACTTTTATGGGTACGTTGGTCTGAGCTGTGCGGGGAGTCTCTTTTTTAGCTTGCGAGTTGCGGAGCGTAAGCCTATAAGCTAGACAGATACTGTTTAAAATGGTGATGACATGGCTTGTACTCTGCGTAGAGCTGCAAGCATCTGCGAAGGGAAAGAACAAAGATGTCTTATATGGTGACGCAAATTCCTGTCTGGCTCTTCCAATGGACCACGCTGTTGACGACCTTGGTGTGGGGTTCGCCGCCCTTACCGCAGACTTTGATGTGTCAGCTGCCTGAAGAAATTGCAGAACAGATTTGGTTGGAGGTGATGCAGTCCGCGCCACAGCAAGCGGAAAGCTTGGCGTCCACTTGTGCGAGTGCACAGAAAGTTTTTGCGCGCCATGCACTCCTCATTAACCCTTATCAGTATGTGCTGCTCCCGCGCAAGCAGGTGTTTTTCGAGCAGGTGGTGCTGGCGGCACACCATAATCAAGTGCCGCTGCATTTAGAGGAACTCGCGCAGGCTGAACAGCAGCAGTGGCAACTCTTTTTGCGACAGCGCGAGCGGGATTTGCGTACGGTGGAGGATTGGCAGCGTCATGCGGCTAGGTTGGTCTCGACGTGGCATAGCACCTGGGAGCTATACATCGATCACGCCCGTTATGTGGCACGAGATGCAGCCTTAGATGCACGTTTCTTTGACAGTTTGAGCACCAGTGTCTATTACGTCGAGGATCAAGCATGGTGGTGCGCTCCTGAAGTCGCGGTGCAGCGTGCGTTGCGTCAGGTGACTTTCGATGTGGTGGGCTATGCGACTTGTGCCCGTCATGTGGATCAGGAATTATCTTCGCGCGGCCCACTCAAACAGTGGCTGCAAGCATGGGTCCAAACCTTTCCTGTGGATACGGACTCTGGAGTGATGGGGCGGATGGTGTTTCGCGCAGCCCAAACGTTGTTTTGGCTGCAACTGCTTGACCCCCAGAAGCAGGTGCTGGCGCAAACCTATGCTCAGGTGGAGCTAGACCGCGAGCGTTCACCTGGGGCATGGCGGGCATGGTTTGCCACCCCACAACATTTGCATGACAAGCTCGAACATTTTTTCGGTCCTCATAGCTTGTTGGCGGCCCCACGTGCGGATGGCCATGCGGAGCAGCCGGTGAGTGCGGCAGTGTTGTCGCAACGGCAGCGCTGTGTCGCATTCTACGTGCAGCATTTATGGCGGATACAAAAGAAAATCGAGTTGTTGATGCAGCAAAATAAAGTGTAGATAAATCTTTTATGTGTTGTAATCAATATTAATGTTGGATTTCATCTTTATGATATATCTCTACATTCTTAATTATCATATTATCTATATCCAATATCCATAGCTAAGGAGTAAA
>JAPPOJ010000115.1 GCA_028817975.1 Zetaproteobacteria bacterium
GAGCACAACACGTCACTGCTGCAGTCACTCATTTAGTAGGTACCCCAAAACTCATTTTACAATCTTCCGACATCGATCAACTCATCGTCACAAATACTGTACCTCATCACCTGCAACAGCAAAAATCCAAACTTGTTGTTCTTTCTATAGCGAGTGCCATTGCTCATGTGATCCAAAGGAACTTCTATGCTAATTAGACATCTATTTTTAACTCTATTTGCACTCTCATACTTATGCAGACCAGCGCGTGCGACCTCGCAAATAGAAAGAACACGGGTCATCCAAAGTCCTCAAGAGCTTGCAAACTACATCTATACAAACCAATATACTGACCTTATCGCGCTTATGGGATCTTTTGACCCAGCTACAGAGGCTCACCTTGCTCTAGGTCTACAGGCATATCAAATACTATCTTCATCCCCCGATAAAAATCCTTTAGTCGTCTACATTCCAGCAAATGCAAATCCCGTACATGGGAAAAAATTTTGCTATACAGAACAAGACCGTGTCGAGTTTTTAAGACAAAAGATAGGCCAACACCTTCACATTTTTATTTATGGGGGAGAACTAAGCTATTTGCAACCTCATCATCAGCCTTCAAAGTTCACTTACGAAACCTTAAGTAAAATCCAAGTGCACATTCCAAACTTACCCATAACACTTGTTGCAGGATATGACCTTGTTAAGACATTACCTCAGTGGAAGCATGCCGAACAGCTCGCGCTTTTCAATTGGATTGTGGCTACACGTGAAGACAACAATGCATCACTTCATATACTTACACAACTCATGACTTCACAAAAAAATAGGCTACAGCCAAAGCCCTTGCATAAGATAATTCCATTTCCTTACCCAGAAACATCCTCTACTCAGGTACGCCACATGATGCAAAAAGTTCAAGCTATCTTCCATTTCGTGGACCTCCAAGAAACTTTCTTTGAAAAAATAGGAGAAATGCAAGAACCAGGAGTGCTTGCTGTTCCTGGTACTGCAAAGATTATCAGCAATCTGATTCGAATGAGTAAAATAGGCAAGCATCACCCTTACATCAAGGTCATTCACTCCATGGACTATCATTTCCCAATAGAAGTGATACACCCCAAATACAGCTACGAGTTCAGCCCTAAAGGGGATAACCTTCCTCCTCACGGGATTGCGGAACACTCCGGCCCAGAAGGGAGTCATCGATTAGCTGAAATACAACTCTTTGAAGAGGAAAACATAGATCGTATTCCCCCAAATTGGTTTCCCAACGCAGATAACACAGAACTGGTGTTCACCCCATTTTTTTGGGGTTCTCAAAGTGAACGTATGCTCTCACCACAGCGAGAACTCATTTTACAAAAAAATGGCCCAGCTGCTACCGCTACCGAGGTAAACACAAGAGATTTTCTAGCTTCTCACGGGGCATACAGTGTCTTTGAAGCAAATGTACATAGCTTGCCTATCTACCGATATTTAAAGCCACAACAGATTTTTGTGGCGGGAGTTGCTGAAGATTACTGTGTACATGAAACGATCCGTAGTATGCTCGGGCACCAGCTCAATGCCAAGATCTACCTAGTGATAGATGCAACAGCCGCGATGCATCCAAAGGATGCTGAAAAGAAAAGAGCTATCTTAGCTAGCCAGGGCGTACACATGATTCGTACCGATGAAATAGCCGCCGCGCTAGAGTCCGTCATAACGCTCTAAGCAGGTCGCCCCACATTTTATCCCAAGAGCTACTTTTTAAGCATTCCAATAATAGACCCCGGCAGCACCTAAATCTTCTTCTATCCGAAGCAACTGATTATACTTGGCAACTCGATCGCTACGGCATAAAGAGCCCGTTTTTATTTGGCCACAATTCGTAGCAACTGCTAAATCAGCAATAAAAGTGTCTTCCGTTTCTCCAGAACGGTGGGAGATAACAGTATTAAAACCTGCCTGATGAGCCATACGGATACAGTCGAATGTTTCCGTCAACGTACCAATCTGATTCACCTTAATCAAAATGGCATTTCCTGCGCCCATTTCAATGCCTTTTTGTAGCCTAGATGCATTCGTGACAAAAAGATCATCCCCTACAATCTGTACACTAGCACCAACTGTCTCCGTTAATGCTTTAAATCCATCCCAATCATTTTCATCAAGGCCATCCTCAATAGAAACAATAGGGTAACGCTCACAAAGGTCAGCAAGATAATCAACCATCTCCGAAGACTTGAGTACTTTACCCTCACCTTTTAAATGGTAGTGCTTATCTTGATAAAATTCACTCGCAGCTACATCCAAAGCCAGACCTATATCCTGCCCAGGTCGATATCCACACTGCTCAATCGCCTGCATCACATGCTCTAAAACATCATAATTGGAAGATAAAGCCGGTGCAAAACCTCCTTCATCTCCTACAGAAGTAGAGTAACCACCCTTTTGGAGTACTTGCTTCAGTTGATGAAAAACTTCGACACCCATACGCAAACCTTCCGAATACGACGATGCCCCCATAGGCACGATCATAAACTCTTGAAAGTCGATAGGGTTATCTGCATGGGCACCACCATTTACGATATTCATCAATGGCACAGGCAAACGATTCGAAATCGCCCCTCCGAGATAACGATACAGTGGCGAATCACAAACCTCACTTGCAGCACAAGCTGTGGCCATACTCACCCCTAAGATTGCATTCGCACCCAGGTTGGCTTTGTTCTCAGTACCATCTAGTTCATTCAAGGCAGAATCAATGGTAGCTTGGTCTGTAACATCCAAACCTATAATTTTTGGTGCAATACGTTCTATTACGTTTTCAACTGCACGCAAGACCCCCTTACCTAAGTAGCGATTTTTATCACCATCGCGAAGTTCACAAGCTTCAAATGTTCCTGTGGAAGCTCCAGAAGGCACACATGCACGGCCAAACTCCATACTATCTGTAACGACTTCCACTTCAATCGTTGGGTTTCCTCTAGAATCAAGTATTTCTCTGGCATGTACGTTCGCTATCTGACTCATATAGCTCCTTTCATTGATCTTCTGCTATACCTTAAGTTTTTACCTAGATATGGGTAACGTTTATCCTGCTTGATCAGCCCCAATATTAAAGTAGAGCTGAAAATTTTTATACCACTTTTCTTGCTGTTTCCCACGAGGAAAACAATCCGCTTGTGCAAGGCAAATATCACTTTTAGGCTCTACCATAGGCCAAGCAACTTGAACCTCAAACGGACCAATGGGAGTAATAAAACTAAAACCAAAGCCTGTACTCGCATAGTGCTTGGAAAGTAGAAATTCTGGGTTTTCAATCAGCTTTGCATGCGAATAGCCAATATTAGATTCTACGCGTATGTCTTGACGCCCAGACTGTTCAAAAAATCTTCTAAATTTTCCCAGCTCACTATCCGACAAAAATGTGGTGCCACTATCCATAAATACGTGAAACGCTTTATTTCCATCAAAACGCCAACGTAACTCTGTCGTCAACAAAGTTCGACGAGTTCCTCGAATCGCCTCTTTGCTTCCATCTGGTAACCTTACGTAAGGCCCTAACTCACGTACAAACCCTCTAACCCCACTCGTCCCAATTGCAGACAGCCTTTCCGAGTACGGCAGTACTCCACCTAATTTACTTCCTTGCCGCTCCACATCTGAAAAAATCGTAAAGTAGGCTTTATTTCTCCAAACAAGTTGTTCGGACAGAGCTAAAAAAGCCACCCCCCCAAAGTGATTACGTAAGTAGGAAAAATCACCTAGGAAATAAGGACGTGCAAGCGTCTCATTAACCACAGCAAGATAGCCTGAAGTCGGCCAGCTTGGATCGTTACGGCGATCCAGCACAAACTTTACTCCCACTGAACCTATCTCCGCATTCCCCGTTGCTACAAGGCTATCATTAAGACTCGTGGGCCCCAAGTCCTGATTAAGCTTATAGATGTAAATCGGCTCCATCGATAGGCCTTCTAATAACCAATCAAGCTTAGAAAGTACCGAAAACTGAAATCGATTGGAGATTTGCCACAGCTGCGCAGCAGTGGCTTGATGAATAAAGGAGAACTTTCCATCTACCGGAAGGTTCCAAACATAAGGTTCCAAAAAAGATAAAGAGAGCTTACGCCCCAATAAAGTCTTCAACTCACCTTTTTTATCATCGGTGATTTTAACCTGTTTTCTTTCTTCACTTATCCCAGCACGAATAGTTACCTTACGTGCGTGACCATCAAAGTTAGAAAAGCTAAACTCAGAAGAGTAGCGAAAACCTTTCGCCAAACTATAACCAGGACCAAAAGCTACATAGCCCAAGTCAGCTTCTGTTAGGTCCACAACAATATCCACGAACTGCTGCTCGCCTGCAATATAGTCACGCTTAGAAATTGCATAAGGAGAAACTTGAACGGAACGAAAAATCCCCAAGTCTAGTAGTTTACGACGTGTACGACTCAGTGCCTCTAAAGAAAGAAAATCACCCTCCTCAAACTGCAATTCACGCTGTACCACAACTGTTGCTGTTTTCACTAACCCAAGTATTTCAATACTACGTATACGCGTACGCTGCTTCTCATTCACAGAGACGTTTACATGGGTATCAATCCAACGCAACCTTCGTTTGTGAGAGAGGTCGACCTTGACTTCAGCCTGCAAAAATCCAGCATCTTGATACTTTGCTAGGATCGTATTTTTATATTCTAGAACGGCTGCCAAATCTA
The DNA here is from genome assembly GCA_028817975.1 of Zetaproteobacteria bacterium. Lineage (GTDB taxonomy): Bacteria > Bdellovibrionota_B > Oligoflexia > Oligoflexales > Bog-1112 > JAPPOJ01. Next base: position 4,686 of record JAPPOJ010000115.1, read on the forward strand.
AAGGATTCCCCTGGGCAAGAGGCAAATGTTTTTGTATGTCTAAGCGTTCAAAATACTTCAGTCCCGAAATATAGTGGCCTTGAAACTTACGCTGCATACCTTCCTGAATCAAGACAAAGCACTCAACCGTACCTAAGCTTGCTTTCTTTGAGTACCGAATCGAAGCCACTTTCATATCTAAAAATCCATTTTCACGGTATAGTCTTTTCACCCTCTCTAAGCGGTTTTCAATATCTTCACGGTCAAGTTTCTCTGTGGAAAATGCCAAAGAGGAATAACCCAACATATCCCACAACTCACGTTGACTAAAGCGAGTATTGCCTGAAAAGGTTACAGACTTCAAAGTATAAAAAGGTCCACGTGTGACTTTAAACTTATATTGCTCCGTATCCTGATTAATCTGAGTGACTACGGGTGACGAGACATTCACATCTTCATAACCTAATTTTAAAAAGTGCCGCCTTATTTCAGATTCCGTTTCTTCAACACTTGATGTAAAAGTACCAATAGATGAGCCACTACTATCTTCCAAAAGACTTCGAAAAGAGAGGAGCTGACTATCATCTTCTACCAAAAACATCACTTTTTTACCCAAACTCGAAGAAATACGTACGGAGGCGCTTTCCAATTGATCTCCATAATCCAATGGCAACATTTCTAGTTTGGCATTTAGGTAACCATCTGCAACCAAAGCTTGCTCAGTTGTCCGAACACGTTCACGAATAGCACTCAGCTGGCATACTTCACCAACTAGATTGAGGCGACGAGCCACCTCTCCTCGATCTTCTGGCAATATTCTCACTTCTGAAATAACACAGGGATTAGCTATAGAAACCTGCAGTTGAATATCTAGGCTTTCGCTTACCTCACGACTCGATATCGAAACAGAAGCGTTTGGAAATCCAGAGTAGCGAAGGAAATCTGACGATGCACGCAAAATAGTTTCCACAGACTCAGAAGTATATACCTGTCGCAAGAAACGGTTCCTCATCTCACGAACCATAGCACTAGAAAGGTCTCCTAAAGTTCCAACAATTTGAATAGACCTTATCTTTTTTGCACGCACACCATCAATAACAATCAAGTGATGGTCAACACGAGCTGTAAGATCAATCAAGTCAAAACGGTCCGAAATCCTTTCTAAAAGTTCTTTCAACTCTTGAGAAGACGCAACCCTTTCCGGCAGACCTTCTGCGGCCGACACTTCATTCACAACCCCAGCCAATTTTTCTGCAAATTTCCATCTATAACTATTCGAAGAAAGGGTTGGTTGGGCGCAAAGCACCCAAGGCACATTTATATACATCAGGCATAAGTATAGACACCACTTCCACTTTACGTACTGCATGTTTCATATCTCTACTGCTTCACTGGAAACCTGAACTTTAAATCAACACTGCGCTCATTCGAAGTATGACCTGTGCTTGTCTGTTCTTGATTTACACTACCAAGAACCGACACTTGACTATGTACAGGAACTTCAAGAGTTACCTCCCAACGCCCTCCTGTAGAGGAACGACCCGAAGCCTCAATCTGATCAAAAAGCTTTACAACGGCATTGACTTGGGGCACGGTGTTGCCATTTTCATCTACTGTAAAGTCAGGATACAACCTGATTGCATCTTGACCAACCTTTTCCGAAAGCTTTTCAAATGGCACCTTGCCCTGAGCAAAGACATTATTAAGAACCTCTGAGAGACCTACTCCTAAAGCCTCATCTGCTGCTTGACTATCACGATTAGGTAAACTTCCTGTCGAAAGGAGTAAAAAGGCATCCGTAGGCGAGATCGGAGTACCATCAGGATGCGTAGCTGGATCTACTAACAACTCGGCATTCGATCTCGAAGCTTCTCCTGTGATGTTCAAGCCCACTCGGTAGTCCGAAATATTTGTGACTGCCATAAGGTTCATCTTAGGATCTATTTTAGATGGGTGATCGAAAACGAGTTCCCCAACCTGAATATCAAAACGATGCTTATAAAACAGATAGCCGTTATCCACTAGGATTTTACCCCTGAGATTTGGCTTGGTAGGGCTACCAATGAGAACAAAGTCTCCAGATCCTACAACATTCATATTCTTATTACGCACTAAAATACTGCGATCTGCACGAAAACGAACAGCCATATCGACCATAGGTTTTTGAGTTTCTCCATCAATGCTCGCAGCCATGACGGAAGCTTGACGGAGTCCACTAATAACGTCTGTCACAAATTCGCCATTATGGATCGAAGCTGCTTTAGCTACGCGCATATCCCCTTTCAGTTGATAAGGACGTTTTTCTCCAGAAAGCACCATATTCCCAGCTACTTCAAAATCTAAAGTACGCAAAAAAGGTAGTGGCATCATAAATCGTGTACGATCAAACTCTAGCTGAAGCCTTGAAGGACGGTTTTGCATCAAATCAAACACACCATCCACTTGAACTCCACCTTTACCCTTATTTGCCGAAAAATGATCCACCTTGACTAGACCATCTTCAATAGAAGCTTTAAACTGGATATTTTTAAAAGCTGGCTTGAGTTTTCCAAGACCCAAAATAAGTTGATCATCTCCATTTTCCTGGTGAGAGTCCTCAATATCTAAACGCCATGACGGAGAGAATATCGATCCTTTTGTCTCAAAATCAAGGTGTAAAGCACCCTGAGCTAAGTCTACTTGCTCCATCACACTCCGTGCCAAAGCCATATTCACACGCCCACTCCCACGTAAGCGGAAATCTGCAGGTACTACTGATGGAGCCAACCGCAACTCAAACTGAGCTTGAGTCCCCCGTATATTCCAAACAGGATCTAACGTTGGATCCATTGACCAGCGTCCTCCTGATTTCATCAGAAAGGCTGCCCTATTGGTCGAAAACAGTCGAAGGTGTTCCATACGACTACCAACTTTATGCAAATATTTAACGTTAATGCCTTTCAGTTCAATCCTACCTGTGCCTTTCCAAGGATGCGCAACACTTGAGTTGAACGCCCACTCTCCGTCAGCATAAGCAAAATTACGTGGATCTTCCGCAAAATCCTCGACAAGCAAAGGACGGAGGTCAAGTTGTTTGAAGCGTAAATAAAAATCGAATGGTAACGACTGTTCCGCAAGGTCTAGTTTGAAACGACCAATGCCAGAACCAGAGTCATAATCAAGATTCCCTTCCAATTGCGATCCTACAAAAGTTGCTTGAGTCACAAGGGCGCCTAACTTTGCAGAACGGTAGACAGCATCACCTATTTTAAGCTTAAATTTTCCTTCTGGCTGGGAAAGCTTGCCTGTGAAAGTCAAGTCCCCTTCCCATTGTCCACTCAGCTCATAACGACTCATCCACTGATAAATATCAGGATGCACTGAATATAGCTCATAAGGATCAGGCAAGGAAATCCCGGGTTGGGACATCAGTTGAAAGAAAGCGACAAAAGACTCTTCCGGATCAAAGCCAAAACGGTCTAACCAAGAAGTAGAGTGTTGTCGAATGAGCTGGCGGCGACGCGGAACTTGAAACAAACCTACAACTCTGTGGCCTGCATGGGTGATTTGAATGTCCTGCAAGGACCACAAATCTGAGGTTGCTTTCCCCTTAAATCGACTTGTACCAGATACCCCCCACTTCCCAAACTTCCATCCTTGCACAGCAAGACTAAAATCCCCAATCCAAGATCCAGGCCTCAATAGCTCACCCGACTTTAAGTTACAACGAATATCCGCTTTTCTCATGACCAGAGGTATATCTACAAAGACAATATCCTCCAAAAGACGCATCGCTGAAAAGCCTATTTTTCGAGTACTCAAAAGTACATTTTCGATCCCTAAACCTTTATAAAATAGCTTGCCACGAGCGGAATATATTTCCCCTCCGTCGGCAAACCACAAACGCATATTTTTCCACCGTAAGTGGTCTGCATAAAAATCCACTTCTCCAACGACTGTATGCAAATCAACATTTTCAGTATAGACATCACGCATATTCAAAGACAAAGAAGTTACAATGCGGTCTTTAAAATCCCCGGCAATACGTACCTCCATGCCCCCCCTTCCTCCGATGGGCATCGCAAAATAGGGTTCTAATAAAGCCAAGTCCAAATTTGGAGAAGACAAGCCTAGATCCATACCAGATTTTTGCTTGGAGTAATCAAAACGGCCTTGAATATCCAAGACAGTGGCCTCAGTACCGTTGGCGGAAGATGATGGCCGTAACGGCCCATCAAACAAGATCGAAGCTCGATGCACGATAAGATCACGAGATGAAATGCTGAGGTCCAATTCACCTTGCCCTTTAGGGAGGGGCTGAGAGGAGTACAAGCCTTCCTTACCTGTACGAGTTAAAGGATTAATCGTGACATTTTGGATATCACTATGACCACTGAGCCTTAACTTCAAGGGACTTAAATGCCCTTCAAGCTTTAGCCTCCCTGCAACAAAATTAAAGTCAACAGCATCTGTTCCCGATCCGAAGACCCCAAGAATCTCTGCTAAACTCACATCCTGAGGCACAAGAGATAAGCTTATCGGTATATCCTGAACGAGGCCGACTTTACCATCTCCCCACAGTACTTCTTTATCTTGACGAAGCAGCCGAATGTTTTTCAACCACAGGTGCTTGCCATCAGAATAAACCTCTGAATGGATTGCACCCAACCGTAAATCGTCCCAGATCACGTCATGACCCTTTATGTCTCCACCAAAGTGCAACGTAGAAGACATACGGCTATCCCCCAAAGGAATGAAGCCTTCGAGAGCAGCCGCCAGATCTATGCTTCCGGAAGACATCGGTGCATCTAAAGCAATGCCTAGATCCTTCACACTGATATCTCCAGCCCAACGGCTAGAATATTTCCAACCTTCCAGCACGGATCGTTGAGCATCTACTTTGAGTTCTGAGGTCAACTCACCTTTTAAAATATGTTCACCACTACGTATTTCAAGCTTCTGCGACTGCAGAGAGCCTCCATCCAACTTCAACATTCCAGCGATCGCAAATTCCGGGAACTGAGTTCGACCTGGGCGGGATACAAGAATGTGCCCCGCATCAATTTGCAAGTTCCCTTCATACGAGGACGACAGATCGAGTTGAGCATCAAGCTGCCTGATACTAAACTGCCCTGAGCGTGACTCGCCCAAGCCTTCTTGTCCAGCTGCAGGGTTCTCTGACTCAAAAAAATACTCTATTTGAAAGTTTAGTAGCTTCACACAACGTACAAATGATCCCTGTTCATCGGCTTTTTCTAACCACCAAGGTTCCGCCGCTTTCTTTGCAGCTTCTTGATCAGAAGTTTCAGCTTCTAGGGCTGCCTGCTTAAGGTAAAGGAGGGCATCCTGCTCTTCAACACGCAGGCGGCCATCCACAATCTGGACTTCAGAAATTTGAAAAACTCCCAGGAGTAGTTCCCAATAACTGATCTTGGCGCTCACCTTAGACATAAACACACGGCTCAACTCCTGGTCGACAGAAGAAGCGCCACTTAAAGATGCCGAAATATTGTGTAGCGTAACCCCTAAAGGAAAAAGTGTTATCTCAGAGGAGCCTATTGAGACCTCAACACCATATTCTGACAAGGCGCGCCTATGCACAACACCTTCCACAAACTTTGAACTATAAGGGTTATTCAGAACAATATAGAGCGCCCACAAAAAAATGAAGGCGAGGATAGATAGAGACCCAAAGCTTCTAACAATTTTAAGTAACCTACGGATCACAATACAAAGCTGCTTTACATGTAGAAATCTATAACAAGGGGTATTTATACCTTCATCAACTAAGAAGCGGCACTTATCCTCTTATACCCCCTTTTTCTCGAGTGGGTCACATACCAAGCTCAAGGGTTTTGACAATCTGAGATGCCGATATCGTGGACCTTTCATCTCTTTCACAATGGAGATAACAAAACTGAGCAAGCTGTACCAAGCGCGATTGAACACTCGCACCCATGCGATACAAAGTTCTTACCGCTTCTTCCGAAAAGGGTATAGGACCTTTTTGCCCGCTTTTGCTCCAACTCCACCACACAAATTCTTGATAACATGACAGACTCCAAGGTTGAATGGAGAACTCAAAAGAGGATTCTAAACGACCCGGCAGAGTTTTGTCAAACTTTTGAGACACTTCCTGAGGTTTACGACGACTCACAATGACCCAACTCAGAAGTATACGGGCTTTATACAACTCTGCGACCAGAAGAGCTAATGCACTCTCTAATGCTGGATAGGCCAAAGCATCCTCTAAACTAAAAATCAAAATTAACTTCAGCTGCTCTTGACGAAAAGAGGCCAAGGAGGATTGCAGTGCCTGCGCCGGAGACTGGCCTGCGACAGAGGGCAATAAATATTCAGCTAACTTTTGGACAATTTCATCCGCAGAACGACATTGGCGCAAAAACACAGGTCCCCAGACCTCGAATCTATCAACATTCACCGCACTCCTCAAGTAATGAGTCCAAGGAGAGATGTATACTCCCGTTGCAACATCAACCCACAGTCCCCCTTCAAGGTCTTGTAAACAAGATAAAAGATAACGCCACAAAGCACGGTCTCGTCGACTCAAAAAAGGATGACCTTGTTCCGAGGCATATGTGAAGATAGGAGAAGCTGTAAAAATAGCTTGACGATGCTTTGAAGAAGCTACCATTCCTTCTCCCATGCATGGACCAACGCGTGAAACTCTGCTTTTGTACCTAAAAACTCTTTCTCTGCTAACTTAGGCAACCCCGAGGCCATGTACAGAGAAACAAGGTTCGGCGCAATATGATCCGTAAGCCAGCTCTTATCTTGCATCCTTTTCAGACTTTCCGCTGCCAAGTCATAGTGACCCAGCAAAAATGCTGCTTGAAACAAGTCCCCTTCCACCAACATACTTCCTTTTTGCATTTTATATAGCCCTTGAATAAGCTTATATGCAGGAGCAGGCTGAGCATAGCGTAGGTATAAGTCAAAAAGCTGAAACATCACGTTCAGGTCCTTAACACCTGCCTTGACCCGAACTAATAAAGCACGTTCCGCTTCGGCATGTCGATTCGCCTGTAAAAGTATGTTGGCTCGATAGACGCTCGTTAAATCAGCAAGAAGCGGTATTTCCGCAAACTTTTTTAGTACTGAAAAAAATACTTTGGCGTCTTTAGTCCGTAAATACTGATAAACACTATTACGCATAGCCACCATCGGTTTAGACTCCCAATGATACAACAATTCCTGCATAATAGGGCCAAAACGAGCCGGGCTGAGGGGCTTCCCAAGCCCAACAGCCTGTGGAAGACGAGTCAAGGATAAACTCTCATGCCAATGCTCATCATCCAAAAAAAGAATCGTGGGAGTTACCAAAGAAATAGGGCTTCGCATAAACATACGCAATACGTAGATGGAAGGAAGAGTCGGACTATCATGAACTAAGAGCATATAGGCATGCCCTCCCTCAACTACCGAGAAAGCCTCTTCATAGTTTTCTGTACTACCCACTAAGGACCAATTAAACTGACGCAACAACTCACGAATGTGAGGGGTCGCACTGTCCGAGTAACTCACCAGAACCGCTTTTCTTTGTGGCCACAAATTGCGTTTATCATTCAAGCTACAATCACCCCACGTAGAATTCCCGCTCCACTTCTGCCCAGACTAATTTTTGATGGATTTTAAGACCTCAAAATGGCAGAGTGTCAGGGAATCGCACCACCACGAGTGGTCACTTAGGGTCATGGTAGCACGAAGCTAAGTGTCTCTAGGAGGGCAATATCTATCGCGAAATCACCTGAACTTCACCCCAGGAGCATACATATGCGCGTACTTGTCATCGGTGAGGGAGCAAGAGAACACGCTCTGCTCTGGAAGTTTAAACAGTCTAGCTTATGCAAGGATCTGTTTTCCTGGCCTTTTCGCCAGAATCTCAGCCCCTTTATCGAGACTTTTCCACTGTCAGGTACCACGGCACATTCTTCCTGGGACGAAGTTACAGATGCATGTCGTAAGGAAAAAATCGACCTGGTCGTTTGCGGGCCAGAAGCACCTCTAGCAGAGGGAATAGCGGATCATTTCAGGGAAGCCAATATCTTATTTTTTGGACCTAATTCCATCGCAGCACAGCTGGAAACATCCAAATCATTTGCACGCCAGTTCATGGAAGATTGCCGTATCCCCTCCCCACATTACTTTCTAGCAACATCTACACAAGAAGCTCTAGAAATGGGCAAAGCCATGCTGCAATCTACGGGGAAGTGCGTGGTCAAAGCAGATGGGCTACGGGGAGGAAAAGGGGTATTTGTCTGCAATAACGCCGAGGAGTTACAAGAAGCGGTTACCCAAACATTCCCCTTACCTCCGAACGAAACTCACTGCCTAGTGGAAGAGTGCTTAGAAGGCCGAGAGGTCTCCATGTTTTTCATTGTACAAGAACACAAGGCTACTTTCCTCGCCAGCGCTGTTGATTTTAAACGCCTACACACAGGCGATCTGGGTCCAAATACCGGAGGGATGGGGGCATATACACCCGTCAATTGGCTTCCCCCAAGTGCTCAAGATCAGGTCCATCAAAACATCGTACGTCCTCTGCTACAAGGGCTTACGGAAAAAGATATTCCCTATCATGGTTTCCTCTATATCGGACTGATGTGGACTCGCACCGGGCCCAAGGTGATTGAGTTTAACGTGCGTATGGGCGACCCAGAAACGCAAGCACTGGTAACCACACATCCCACCGACTGGCTAGCAATGATCATGGGCCAACCTCTAAAGTCCATCACTGACAAGGATTTAAAAACACCCACAGTATGTGTCAACGTTGTCTCTCCAGACTACGCTACACAGCTCAATTCACACGATCTCTCGAACAAGGTAGAAGTGGACCCCACAGACCTCATCCATATCTGTCAGACCCATCAAGTACAAATATTTTGCGGCAAAATACACTATAACCCCCAAAAAAAACGATTTCCAAATCCAAAGGGTAGAGCCTTTACCCTCGTGTCAAGCGCCCCTAGCTATCACGAGGCTAGAGAGAAAGTATATGCATGCTGCCAAGAAATCAGTAGGATATGGCCAGGCTGCCAATGGCGAACAGACATTGCCGCCAAGGCCGAAGAAGGAATCATCAGCGATCAGACGTAGTCGTTTCACCACTACTTTTGTTCATACAACAGACATTTACAGGAGATTTTAATGGAACAAAAAGTTCAAGTTGCGATCATCTTAGGCAGTGTATCTGACAAACCTTGGACTGAAAAAGGCATTGACCTTTTGCAAAAGCTTGGCGTTTGCTTCGAGCTTCGGATCGGTTCTGCGCATAGGACTCCTGACCACGTCCACAAAATGGTGGAAAACTATGAGAAAGAGCATGATTGTGATGTCTTTATCTGCGTGGCAGGCAAGTCCGCTCACTTAGCAGGAGTGGTAGCATCACTCACCGCAAGACCAGTCATCGCAGTTCCTGGTTATGGTAAGGAGACTGCTGGGTTAGATGCTCTCTTCTCCGTTAGCCAAATGCCAAAAGGTGTTAGTGTTGCCAGCATGACGATTGGAGAGCATGGTTTTTTTAACGGCTGTCTTTTTGCAGCACAGATCTTGGGGAGATCAAACCCAGAGATCGCTAAGGCCGTCGACGAATTTCGTGCAAGCCAAACAGATCAAATCCTCAGTATAGATGCTACAGAAAGAGTCTCTTACACTTCATAAGTTGAGGACTCTTTACGCATTGTGATAGAGTGACACTGACACAGCGACACTCGAAAACAATATAAAGCCAAAATAGAGAGTCAAAATCATGGAAGAGATGTTTTCTGCCGGACTGACCCTTTTTTTTGTGATGGACCCTCTCGGAAACCTGCCTATCTTTCTTTCTGTACTTGGACGCATCCCACAAGAGCGTCGAAAGATCGTGCTCGCCAGAGAACTGGCTATTGCTTTTGTCATTATGCTGGTCTTTCTTTTGCTGGGTCAGCACTTTCTTGACCTTTTTGGCCTCAAAACAGAGTCTGTGAGCGTAGGAGGAGGGATTGTGCTCTTTCTGATTTCCCTAAAAATGATCTTCCCTGCGCCTCCTAACGAAAAGCGAGAAGTCCATAACAACCGTGATGAAGAACCATTTCTCGTACCTCTCGCTGTCCCCCTCCTCGCAGGGCCATCCACACTGGCCATTCTCCTACTGATGCAGGCTCGCCAAACAGACACTCAGTGGTACTTATTCGGCTCCCTACTCATGGCTTGGAGCGCAAGTGCTCTCATTCTGTGGAGCTCTGGTCTACTGGTTCGCCTACTGAAAGTACGTGGCTTGATTGCTTTAGAGCGGCTCATGGGAATGATCCTCGTAACCCTTGCAACCCAAATGATTTTGGATGGACTCAAAAGCTTTTTCAGTTAAGCACTTTCATACACCATGACATCAAGATAAAAGTCTGTTGGAAAAAACAATTCCTCATGATAAAATTGTTCTTTCACTAAGAATGGACTAAGCATAGAGAACCCCTGATGAACCCAACAACAGCAGGCGAGTATAACCCGTCGCAAATAGAACCGAAGTGGCATCAATTTTGGAAAGAGAATCACACTTTTGTAACCTCTGACCAATCTAAAAAACCCAAGTATTATGTACTGGACATGTTTCCATACCCCTCTGGCCAAGGGCTTCATGTAGGCCACGTAGAAGGGTATACCGCCACAGATATCACTGCACGTATGAAAAAAATGCAAGGTTTTGAGGTCCTTCACCCCATGGGTTGGGATGCTTTTGGGCTTCCAGCAGAGCAATATGCCATCAAAACAGGCACTCACCCAGAAGTTTCCACTGCACAAAACATTAAAAATTTCAAAGCCCAACTTGAACAAATCGGATTAGCGTATGACTGGAACCGGGAAATAAATACGACCTCACCCGATTTTTATAAGTGGACCCAGTGGATTTTCATACAACTCATGGAAAAGGGGCTCGCATACGAATCAAGCCAACCCGTCAACTGGTGTCCCGCACTAGGTACAGTGCTCGCAAACGAAGAAGTCATTGACGGCAAAAGCGAAGTCGGTGGGCACCCTGTCGTCAAAAAGCCCGTACGACAGTGGGTACTTAAGATCACCGAATACGCAGAGCGCCTCCTTCAAGATCTGAATGACCTAGACTGGCCTGAATCTACCAAAGAAATGCAACGACATTGGATTGGTAAAAGTGAAGGATGTGAGATTACTTTTGAAGTGGCTGATCAAAACGAATCTTTCACCGTTTTTTCCACACGCGCAGACACTTTATTTGGCGCTACCTTCTGCGTTCTTGCCCCAGAGCATCCTCTCGTTCACAAAATTACCACCGATGCACAAAAAAGCAGAGTCGACAGCTACATTACCGACTCTCTCACTAAATCGGAGCGTGGCCGACTTGCAGATACAAAAGAAAAAAGTGGTGTCTTTACAGGTACATATGCCATACACCCCGTAAATAAAAGTAGAATCCCTATCTATGTTGCGGACTATGTACTTATGAGCTACGGAACAGGGGCAGTCATGGCGGTCCCTGCACACGACGAGCGCGACCATGCCTTCGCACACAAATATGACATTGACATCATTCAAGTAGTCGACGGTGCCAATACAGATATCCAAACAGCGGCTTACACTGGAACAGGAAAAGTTATTCATTCTGACTTCCTTAATGGATTATCTTCCCAAGAAGCAAAGCAGCAAATGCATAGCTGGCTACAAAAACAAGGAAAAGGAAGCGTAAAAGTCAACTACCGCCTACGAGATTGGATTTTTTCTCGGCAACGTTACTGGGGAGAGCCATTCCCAGTTGTACATGTACAGGGAGAAGCTAAGACGGTAGCAACAGAAGCCTTACCTGTAGAACTACCCCCCTTAGATGAGTATAAGCCAACAGGAGATGGCGAGCCTCCTCTCACACGCGCCACCGACTGGCTGCATACAAGCCACGACGGTGAGTCCGCATTACGCGAAACTAACATCATGCCACAATGGGCAGGCTCCTGCTGGTACTACCTACGTTTCATAGACCCACACAACAAGCTTGCACCTTGGGACAAAGCCAAAGAAGCTGAGTGGATGCCTGTCGACTTATACGTTGGCGGCACCGAACACGCCAACCTTCACTTGCTTTATGCTCGCTTCTGGCACAAAGTTCTTTATGACCTAGGACATGTCAGCACCTCCGAACCATTTAAAAAAGTTCGGCATCCTGGAATCATTTTAGGAGAAAATGGTGAGAAAATGTCAAAAAGCAGAGGAAACGTCGTCAACCCCACCGACGTCATTGCAGAATGGGGGGCAGATACCTTACGTGTATTCGAACTATTCCTTGGTCCTTTTGATCAAGTCAAGCCATGGCAGACCCAAGGTATTTCCGGAGTGCATCGATTCCTTAAACGATTCTGGCGTCTTATAGTTAACGAAGAAAACACATTGAACAGCAAGCTATGTGAAGACCCCTCGAACGACGAGCCCAAATTTGTGAGAATGACCCACCGAGTCATCCACAAGGTCACAGAAGACACCGAAAAATTAGCTTTCAACACAGCTATTGCTGCAATGATGGAGTGGGTAAATGAATGTAACAAACAAGCGCAATACTCTAAAAGCCTTGTCAAAGTGATCATCCAAATCCTCTCACCGTACGCACCCCACATCTGTGAGGAGCTGTGGCAAAGGATGGGATACCAAAACAGCATTTTAGACTCTTCATGGCCGCAATATGACCCCAAATTGCTCGTGGAAGAGACCACCTGTATCCCCGTGATGATCAACGGTAAGCTACGTGCCACCCTAGATCTAGCAACAAAAATTACGCCACAAGAAGCACTCTCCCAAGCCAAGTCTCACCCTAAAGTGCTCACCCACTTAGAAGGCAAAACGATCACCAAAGAGATCTTTGTACCAAACAAGATCATCAACTTGGTTGTACGTTAAAAGTCCTTTTTCTATGGACAAGTAGGCGCATCTCACTTACAGATATGATAGTCTTAGCCCTGGCTATCGTATCCCTAAGTAAGAAACGAGGTAGTAAAGCATGCTTTTTTTATGGGTCAAGTGGCTTCACATTGTCTCTGTCATTTGCTGGATGGCAGGGATTCTTTACTTGTACCGTCTATTGGTCTACCACGCAGAAAAGGGCCTCACTTCCAAAGATAACCACGAACTGCTCAGCTTAATGGAAAAAAGATTATATCGCTACATCACCTTACCAGCGATGATCTTGACCTGGGCAGCTGGCATATGGATGATCACCCTACAGCCAGCAATGTGGACTATGGGAAAATGGCTACACATAAAATTCGGCCTAGTAATCCTCCTCACTGGAGCCACACACGCGGCTGGGGCTTTCATAAAGAAATTTCAGACACTTCCAGAATCCGCTCCTTCAAGCAAGAAGTTGCGCTTTCTGAATGAAATTCCAACGTTACTCATGCTCGTTATTGTCTGGCTCGTTATTTTTAAACCTTTCTAAATCTCAATATTACCTACCACCCGGTAGGCTACACCCAAATTTTTCCTGTAACCAGTGATAGCACTAAGATATTTCTCAAAAATTCCGATGTGGTGGCAGACCTGCATGGAGAAGGGCTTTGACGACATCATTTCGGTCTTTGAAAAAGAAGCTCATAACAATTGTATTACTCGTGAGTTCCATCACAACAACTGTTATGACCGTTATTCGCTTTTATAAGGATTACCAAAGCGAATTAACTCTATTAAATGCCACAATTCACCAAATCGAAAAAAGCACCCTAAGCAGTTTCAAAGAAGCCTTATGGGACCTCAACATGAAGCAGATCGAAAGCCTGGGAGCAGGGATCTTCCAAGTTCCAGAAGTCGTACATATCCAAGTAAAGTCTGAAAACGACGAGGTCATCTTTGAAAAAAAATCCTCTAATTTACAACTGCACCAACATCTCACAACGAAATCTTACTTTCTAGACCATGTAGAAGAAGAAGAAACCATCCACACAGGACGACTCAGCATTGCCTATTCACACGATGTCATGTATGCCAAAATCAAGAGAGATGCTATTTATTTCTTTCTAAGTCAAGGATTAAAAACCCTCATTGTTTCATCTGTCTTATTCTTACTTTTCCATCTTATTGTCACCAAACATTTGTTGCTCATCACCGAATACATAGACCAATTTCGCAAAACAGGCCGTTATCAGAAAAGGTCTAAAAGTAGCTACCGCAGCACAGATGAAATTGATCGCTTAGAAGAGAGTATCAGCAAAATGGTTGCTCATATTGAAACCTATAACGAAAAATCGGAAGCAAAGATAAAGCGACAAAGCGAAGAACTCAATAGGTCCCTACAATTCAAAAGTGAGTTTTTAGCTTCCATGAGTCATGAGATTCGCACCCCGCTGAATGCCGTTGTCGGCTATATGGAACTCCTCCAAGAAACCGATTTATCGGCACAACAATCGGAATATGTACGTAAGGGATTAGATTCTAGCACAATACTCCTAGACCTTATCAACCAGGTTCTGGACTTATCTAAAATTGAGCAGGGCAAAGTCACACTCAAGCCAACACCGACCAACATCATTTGGACTCTACAAAAATCACTGCAAATGTTTGAAAGTCTTGCGCATAAACAAAATACCCGCCTAATACTTGATACAAGTTCGCTCCCTAAAGAACTCTACCTTGACATTGATGAGAAGAAAGTATTTCAAGTGATTATCAATATTGTAGGGAATGCAATTAAGTTTACAACCAACGGAAGTGTGACTGTGGTCGTCGCTTTGGGCACACAAAACAAGCTCTTAATGGATATCTCGGATACAGGAGTGGGGATTCCAGCTGACGAGCTTTCTAAAATATTCGGGGCCTATGATCAGGTGGAACACCCGCAAAATCCCAGTGTTCAAGGCACCGGACTTGGATTGACCATCACAAAACAAATTGTTTCTCTTATGGGTGGAAATATTTCGGTCAGTAGCACCATAGGAGAGGGAAGCACCTTCTCAATATGCATGCCTGTGAAAGTACTCCCCACACAACTGTTTACTCAATCCACCCATGTAAATACTCCTGCGAGCCGCAACCAGCTTACTCCGTCGCAAGCTCTCTCCAAAAGGACATCGATACTTGTCGTGGAGGATAATCAAACCAATCAACAACTTTTAAAAGAGTTGCTCAAGGAATGCGATACCAGTGTCTGTGACCACGGGGAGCAGGCCGTGCAAGCCGTTAAAGCCAGAGCGTATGACATTATCTTAATGGATAACCAAATGCCCGTCATGGATGGGGCTGAGGCTACCCGGAAGATACGGACTATAGAAGCAGAGCTTGGCCGAAAGAGCTGCGTCATTATTTCTGTCAGCGCAAACGCCTTTGCAGAAGAAGTGCAAGTCATGCTAGAGGCTGGCTGCAACGACTATCTCAGCAAACCGATCCGTAAAAAAGAACTCCTGGCAAAGATCATTGACTGGAGTTCAAATGCTGTTCACAAGACCGACTAATCACCGGTACACCTTAAGACGATGAGCCTCCAAAGCATCTGTCACCTTGCTCACGTTCGGCTGCAGCATAAACCGAGCAATCTCAGGAACAGCTAACTTCTCAAACTCTGGTTCATTATCACGATCAAAATACTGAATAAAGCCTGGAGCTTTCTTCAGATAAGCCTCTCCTTCTGTCGCCAAGCTATGCACCCCTACCTGGCGGCTACTCAAGTTGGCGGGAAAAACATAGGTGCCCGATGCAATTTGATTTTGCTGTTCTGGCTCAGATAAAAAGGCTAGAAACCGCACCGCCTCTTCAGGGAATTTCGTCGATTTTGCAATCATAAAAACTTCAGTAGGAGCCAACTCATACTGAGGTAAGCCTTTTTTAATTTCAGGAAAAGGAAAAAAGCCAATGTCATCACGAAACTTACTGTCGAACTTGTCTAAGGCGAAATTTCCCAACAATTGCATGCCGACCTTATCTCGGTAGAAGTCACCAAAAAAGTCTGCCCAACCAGCCTTGTCTTGGCCTCGCTTAAAAAGTTTTTTATCAATAAGCTCTTTCCAAGCTTCAAAAACATTTTTTACCAGGGGATCCGTGTATGGAATTTTACCATCCGCCAACTTCGTCGCAAACTCAAGGCCATTTGTGCGCAGGTTTATATAATCAAACCATGCTGTCGCCGGCCAGTGGTTCTTTATACCACTTGCGAAAGGGACAACGCCCTTACTTTGTAAAATCTCTGACAAGCGTATAAGTTCTGTCATCGTTCTAGGTTCAGCAATACCATACTTTTTAAATAGTGACTTCTTATAGTAGAATCCCCAATTATAGTAAGCGTAAGGTAATCCATAAACCTCACCTTCGTAAGAGACCAAAGCCTTCAGCCCCAGAGAAAAAGACTGGTCTAACCCTTTCTCTTGCCACATTTTGGAGATAGATAAAACTTTACCCTGTTTCACGTAATGGAAAAGTCTCTTGCCTGCCTGCCAATAAAGCACATCTGGGGTTCCTTCTCCTTCAATCAACCACTTGTCCAACATATCTTTATACTTTGCATCCGACTTGGCGATAACTCGGACTCTGATCCCTGTTTCTTTTCGGAAGGTATCCGTAATTTTTTTGAAGGCTTTACGTTCATGAGCTGTGCTCATCAACACCGAAATATTAATCTGCTTCCCCATAGCCATCATACACATCGGAGATAAGCAGACATATTCCACAAAAAGAAATAGAAAAAAACATCTTATCCAATATCTAGATTTCACAAAGTCTCCTTACGTTCACTGAGCCCGGCCCTAGTCCCCGAAGACCCCCCCAAGGCAGATTGAGGATACAAACACCGTCTTTGGGAAGTGGGCGTTCTCCCAATCGCGGGGATACCACGTGGTGTTTTGGTCGT
>JAPPOJ010000055.1 GCA_028817975.1 Zetaproteobacteria bacterium
GCCCTAATCCGTTTGGATAAGGTACGGGGAATTTTGCATTTACATAATTTTGGACCGTTTGTGGATACCGAAGGCCTTGCGAATATATCCTTTCAGGTTGATTTGGCGGACTCTAGTATTCGTGATGGATTGTGGCGTGCAGAGCCTAAAGTTTTGGCTGCTGCTCTTGCGGATGCGGCGCGCTCTTTGCGTAAGGTCCATAAGTTGAAATGGATTCATCGGGACATTAACCGCAGTAATTTGATGATGGTATCTGGTAAATCGGCTCGCCGCCCTGACTTACGTTATGGTGATTTCGGCTTGGCTGAATGTGTTGATTTATCTGGATATGGTGAACATCTTGCGGGCACAAGGGGTTATATGGACCCTTACTATGCAGAACGTAGGGTAAATGGCTACTCTCTTTTTCGTACCTTACCTGAGGGGGTTGCGGCTGATGTTTTTGCTTTAGGAGTAGCTTTTGCGAAAGCTTTTTATCAGGATAAACGCTGTCCACTTTTTGACTTGATTTATCAATGTAATTTATCTAGCCTTCCTTTGAAGCATACTGCTGCAAGTACACCTAAGCAGTCTTATGCCCGTTACAAGGAAGGCTATTTCGCAGCTTTAAAGCAACACCCACATATGCGTGGTCTTGAGAAATTATTATGGAAAATGATGCATCCAGAACCAAAGCAAAGACCTAACTTGAGAGCTGTAGAGTGGAAAGCTTGGAAGATATATAAATCGTAGTTGCTGTATCTTGTATGATATCTATTTAAAAATGAGGCCATGATTCATGGTAAAACTAGTCGCGTTTTTGATGAGTATGTTGTCTTTGTTGCTCTTGTTCCCGGGGTTATGCCAACCTATTTTGACAGTGATGGTAGGTGGAGATGTGCAGGCCGGAGGGTTTGCTCATTTTTCTTTGCCAAATTTAAACCAAACCCGCTCTATACTAGGTACAGTACAACATCTGTGGGGAAATGAAAGGCGTCTAGTAGCTTTTCTTATTTTTATGTTTAGCGTATTTATTCCCGCATTTAAGGCCATACTGACGATGGTGTGTTTTCTCTACTTTCGTGGAACTGCACTTGCGCGGAATGGGATGCGCTGGGTCGCGATGATTTCAAAGTGGTCGATGTGTGATGTCTTTATTGTAGCTGTTTTCTTAGTATTTTTGACGACGGGTCAACAACCGGCTCTTAATTCTCATGCACTGCAGTTGATGGGAATGAAGATAGACGTGCAGGTGGGGATTCGCATGCATTCGACACTCGGCCCTGGTTTCTACTACTTCACGACTTATTGCTTGTTGTCTATTTTATCTAGCCAACTCATGTACTGGGCTGAATCTAAGGATTCGTAAACATTCGGATGCCTTCTTCGCCTGACCCTTTCGGCTTTAGGGAAATATTTGCACTTTACCTTGTCCTAGGGTGGCCGATCTTATGTTCAGGCCTGGTGCGGTTTGTCTAAGTGCTTAGGAAGGCAATATATGAGATTGGCAGCTCTCATCATTGTAATGTCTGTTGGGAGCCAGTTGTTAGGAGAAGGGATTGTTCCGTCTGGTAATATTCGTTCTCGTTGTCGGCAACGTTTTGCAGGGCACTATATGAGTCTATATGATCAAGCTCATGGTGGGCAAAAAAAGTATCAAGACCTGCAGAGAAAGATGAAACAAATTAAGCAGGAGGTGCATCGGTTACAGCAAAAACTTCTGGTTATAAGTGAGCAGATATATTCTCGCCCTTTGGATGCAGACTTACAGATGCAGCGAGATTCCGTGACGTATGCGATGTTGCGTTTTGAGCAGGCACAACGACAGATGAAACATACCAGCCAGCTTATTCGAAAGAATATTCGTGAGGCGCATCGGCAGATCGCCATGTTGAATTTAAAGATGCAAGGTATCTTTATTCTAACAAAAATATTAGAAGACCATGGAGGTTGGGGGTACAAAATTGTATATGCAAAAAAATGTGGTGTTTACGATGGGACTTGCCCTTTGAGTGCGCAGGATGCTCAGAAGTTACTGGGCCTACACTCCGTGGATTTTGAACTGCCACGTGCATGTCGTCTTTATGCACATTACTTGCAGGAAGATACAAAGTATTTTTATGGTCGTACGTATCGGTGAAGCAAAGCGTCACAGTTTTCATCTGTTTACTCTGTTCTTACTTATGGGTGGCATGTTTACCTTCTGGGAGTAGTTATGGGGACTGTGCGACAACGACACAGCAATCACTCTGTGTCCCTTTATCACAAGATGATGAAGCAATGATCGAGTTAAATCTTGGAAACTTTGACCGTGTAATTGAAATTTTAAAACCTCTGGTCTGTACCGAGATAAATGAGAGCCAGGACTGTGTGACTTATGCAGATGAAATGTACTTCAGACATGTGCGCCTAGCAAGCGCCCTGGCAGGAAAGGGGAATTACGATATTAATGAGATTCTTGACAGGATGGTTGTCGAAAATAAGTCTTTGGAAGAAGCACTTGCTGGTGATAGCAATCTCGATCTAAGTGACTCTGATCAGCGTACAGATTTTGCGGCTGATATGGCATATCTACAAAAGGCCATTGAGGTGCTTGCGGATGTTTTTTTGGTTAACCCTCGCCCAGACTCGTCTGATCTTAATGCGGAAAAGTTTCTCGTAAGTGGTCAGTTTCAAGAACTCGTGTATTCCGCGATTAAGATACTTAACTGTGAAACCATTTTTAATTTTATATCTGCAGATTTAGCCAGTCAACGTGGTGTGCTTGATGAGTTTCCGATGTGCTCTTTTACTTCTATTACTGGAAAAATAGATGATGTGATTAATATATTTCCAGAACTATTTGGTGACTGTGAATCCTGTTCTGCTGCAGCGGAGCAGTTTTCTGAGCAGCAAGAAGCCCTAAATGGTATTTTGGGTGAGCTGGGAGAGGGTTCCTCAGATGAAGAGCGCACGAGCGAGTTATTAGTTGAAAAGTGCATTGAACAGGGGAGCTCAGAGGAGGCATGTCGAGGGTCTTAGCTTAATTAAGGGTGTTGGGTGTGATATGTCGAAAGAGGTTAATTGCAGCCAAAGTTGGTGATTTGAAAACTTATGGCCCTTCCATCGGAGACATTGCTGTCAGCGGCCACTGTACTGTCTCTTTCTTTAGACTGTAGGATAAGGCTTGGATAGACGTTGTCTGCCCCGTCAACAGGTTTGTAACAAGAGTTACGAATGGAGCTGGCGCCATAAATACGGGGCTTGTTAGCTGTTGTCGTGTTGGTGTCAATAATATTTTCATTTGAATCAAAAATAAATCGAACCCGTTTTCCTTGCATGAACCAGCTTTCATCGATTTCAAGGTATTCGATACGGTGAGGGGCCCCTGGCTTATACGAATTAAGCTCAGCATTTAGAATCGTATAAACTTTGGGTAGAACCTTGCCATCTACTTCCACTAAATACTTGATAAATTTTGTTTTGGAGTCTTCGTCAGCCTCATCTTCGGAAGACTCATCAATGATGGAGATACTACTCTTACCCAAGTTTACTAACATCACAGGCACTGCCCTACGTGCCCCTTCTAAACAGCTTGAGTGGCTCATGAGGATTGGGGTGAGTTGTGATCCTGTAGCCAGTTCTATATCTTCTTTTCCGGAAAAAGGAGTGGAAATACCCATGGAGCAGCGGTCGCTGATTTCGGATGCAAACATGTTATCGCTGCGAAAATGAGCACCTGGCTGGAACAAATATCCGCTTGGTGCACTGATAGAAATATTGCCTGCATAGTCTTCGATACCTACTCGAATCCTAAAGACAGGTTCCATGGTTTGCCCAGCACCCACTTCGACCAGAATATTGCCTGAATAATTGATAATACCTTCAGAGTTTTTGGTGGCTTTAGGGTCATTAATGGTGACTTGATTCAGGTAAGGTATCATAGAAGCCTCATCAGAGAGGTGTGTGCGCCTATTGAGACTTGACCAAATGTAATTTTGTTCACCAGCCTGGCTGAGCAAAGTAGCGGATGCACCTACTTCCTCTCCTCGAGCGCACTTACCTTGCAGAGTTTTGTCTTTACCAGCATGTTGGCAAACAGTTTTGTTGAAATCAAACTTTTCAACCCATATTTTTTTGAGCGGAGCCCCACTATAGCTATAATTAAATGATAATTTCGTTCTCGACGTCTCTGGATCAGACTTTAGGTTGACGGGTGGAGGGATGAAGGTTGAGTATGGCTCTTTTGAAATCTTGATGCTGTCATCGTCTAGAGCGAGCCGCATCTTAAGATTTTTAAACTCACGTCCACTAGCGTTTTTAAAGAAAGTTTTTTCTTTGGTAAATGGGTCTATTTGAGTAACGGAAAGATAAATATCTTGAATAAGATTGAAAGAGTTTTTAATGACGACAGGAGCGGCGTGGATGAGCCCATTCGACTCAGTATCGTACTGTACACCTTCTCCGGCTGCAAATCGGCTAGCAAATACCCCTGGATCTTCAGGGGTTCCTAATGGGATTCGGCTGATATGATACGTTAGATAGAAAGCTTGGCGTTCAAAAATAAGTTCCGCAACATCTTCTCCTTTATGGTGTAAGTTAAAGAGAATATCAAAAATTCCCCCTCCAGCTTCAACAGAGCGAGAAACAAAGATGAGAGACTCATCTTCATGGGTTCCTGCTGGTGTACTGGAAGGAGGAGCAGAAATATTCACACCATCAGAGTTTTCGAGGTAGGTGTATGCACCTCTTTCTTCGATGCGTCGGTAAAAGTGATCATCAAAGTATGGTACCCCTTGGGGTAGTTTTGTTATGAGTTCATATTTGCTATCTTCCTCGTGAGTGCTGATGGGCAGCTCACTGCTGGCAAAGTTCCCAGAGAAATCTTCACAGGTTGCAAAGACCGAAAGCTTGTTTACAATATCTCCTGGGAGGTTGTCTACGATCTCTCCATTAAAGATAATTTGTTTCTTTGCGCCGGATATTACATTG
>JAPPOJ010000201.1 GCA_028817975.1 Zetaproteobacteria bacterium
GCATTAGACTGCGCCGGAATAGAGCAGGAACTAAACATTCGCATCACAAGCAAGATTTCGAAGACCAGTACAAAAAGTCCTCAACTACCGCATTGGAAGCCTAAAATTGACATGGAGCCTTAAATGAAGGAACCAACTAACTTACCGAAATGGAATATCATGATTATTCTTTTCTTTGCAGGAGTTCTGTTCGGCCACCAACTCTCTGTAGAAACTCACTCCACATCTCACACACAGGGTCTACCTCCCTTACAACCACATCGACTCTACTACATCCTTGAGAGAACGACTACCAGCCAAGATACCAAGCCCATCAACCATGTCTACCTTCTCGAACCTGAGCACTCGAAATGCAGGGTTTTTGCCTCCCCCATAAGAAAAGTTCAACTCGGCAACCAACAGGCTCTCCGCATAGAGGTTCAACAACTGGCTTTTATCTTAAAACATTACAATACTCATTTTTTTCGTAAGGCAAAGCATTTAGACAACTCAAATGTGGAAATACCCCCTATCTGCCCACAAAATCCGAAGGTTATCTATGGAACATAATTCAAAAACCTTACTTCTATTGACCTTGTCTTCAATATGCCTAGCATTTACTGAGCCACAACGACACCTGCAGTCCAAACAATTAAAGGTCGGAGACGATTGGACTTTACCCGAACAGAGCGAAGAAAATCTTTTTATCAACCGTAAAGGAATTGTGAGTGCAACGAACCTTGGAGGTGGAAAATGGCAAATTATTGGGCTAAAGCCAGGCTTTGTAGTGCTGAAGACTCCGACCACAGACTGGAAAATCACCGTTTCACACTCAAGTTTACCTCTCAAAAAAAAGGAAGCTCCTGAAATTCCCAAATGGCTTCACCAACACAAAAAGCTTCTTGTCTCGACACCACCCCTCTATTTATCTGGGTCTATGGATGAGTCCTTCGCATATAAGCGGCTCTATGATTGGTGTAAAGAACAAAAAGGATGTTACTTCGATGTGGAGCTCTCCTCTAAAGGAATCAAGGAGTTACAGCAGAAGCTGTATCAACGTCTTGGCGAAACGGCACAGTTTGAAGTTCGGCCTTTCCAGCTTAAAGTTAAAAACCCTGTATGTACCGATACAAATACCCATTCACATAAACAATTACACGAGAGATATCGCGAGTTCTATCCCGAAAAGTGGATTGAAATTCAATGTACGACAACTCCATCTTACATGCTGGAATCACGGATCTTGGTCACGACAGACACCGAAGCCAAAAACCTAGGATCTAGGCTGGAGGATTCTGTTTCTTTTTCCATAAATCAAGGTATTCACAGCAGCCTCTTTGCCCGTTTTCAAAACTTGGTAGACTCTTCCAAAGCAGAGTTAGTCGGAGAACCGTGCATACACATCCAACAGGGTAAAAAAGCCAAAGTAATCAGCGGAGGAGAAATCCAAACGCCTTATGACAACACTTACTCTACCCCTAAATACCTCTCCGAATGGAAGTCCTACGGCCTCCGACTTGAGGCTACACTCGAAAAAGTACACGCTGACTTTGTAACTATTCACTATCATTTAGAACTTTCAGAACCATCGCAACACCATGCGCGTATGTCCAAACATGGGATCTCCACGACCCTAAAAGCCCCCATAGAAGGGGAAATCCTCGCAGGGAGTACACGCCTGTCACACGGATCTGAACAGAACTACATACACCACCTATTCTCTAAAGTCCCCCTTATCGGTCCCTTGTTTAAGAGCTCACAAAAGCAAAAGCAACGGATCTATATGCTCACAGCTTTAAAGGTAAAAGCCCTTCACCTTTAAAGGGTTACACCATTCCAGTGAAGACTTCACAGACAACGTTAAATGATGCTTGACACGTAATCTCAGGTCTGTATAATCTCGTCGATTCGGCCAAAATCCGGGTCGTTTGCCAAACATATACAACCCCATTAAAGGTGCATATGAACAAAAAGCAAAGTTGGATACATAAAATTCAAGACTGGGTTTTACCCATCCATAAGCACGAAGTGCCCCAAATATGCTCCCTGCTGGCCTTGTTGTTTCTCATCGCCTTTAACTATAACTTTTTAAAGTTAGCTAAAGACTCTGTCGTTATCCCTGCTCTACGGGACAGCGTCGTATTCGTTAAGATGTGGTTCTTAATGCCCATGGCTGTGCTCATGACAGCTTTTTTTTCCTATTTAAACGAAAAATACAAAGACTACTATACCTTCCTCATTATTATTGGCGCTTTTTTTTTGTTCTTTCTAACTTTTGGCCTTATCATCTACCCAAATCAAGAACTGTTTACTCCTAAAGCTTTTGTGGAGTGTATGGAACAAGTGGTTCCCCAAAACTGGTCTGGCCTGTGTGACACTGTACGTGCCTTACCCTTGACGATTTTTTATGTCATGTGCGAGCTTTGGAGCACAACGGTATGGTTTGTGCTTTTTTGGGGGTATGTAAACAGGATTACATCTTTTGAACAGGCTAAACGGTTTTTTCCACTCATCGCACTCGCTGGCAACACTACAGGTGTCTTTGCACCCCTCGCATATAATTGGGCTGCTGGCAACCACCAACGCTTGATGCCTAACTACTTTGTCTCTAACTGGTACTACTCTGTCGCCCTTATTTGCATGATCTTCTGCATCGTATGCCTGCTCATCACCGCACTCTTCGTCTATATGAATGCTAAAGTATTCCCCGAGTTTAAATCTCTTCCTCCACAAGTGCAGCCCAAACAGAGCAAACCCAAAGTGGGCTTTGTCAAGAAAATCTCCTTTTTAGTTGAGGACCGCTCTGCACGTGCAATTGCAATTATCGTCCTCAGCTACAATATTATTATCAATCTCAGCGAAATGCAGTGGAAAAGTCAACTGAGTCGACTCTATGCCACCAATGCAGAGTATGGAATATACTTTGGCAAAGTGATGACCTGGACGGCAATCATTGCTGTGATTACAGATCTATTTTTTTGCAGCAAAGTGCTTCGCGTATTCGGCTGGAAGTTCTCGGCAAAAATCACGCCTTGGGTCTGCATCCTCACGAGCATCGGATTTTTTGGTTTTCTCATTGCTGACCATTACGGCTCTAGCCTATGGCTTCATAGCTTACCCTGGTCACCACTAGCCATTGCCGTATTTTTCGGCTCTATGCAAAATACTCT
The DNA here is from genome assembly GCA_028817975.1 of Zetaproteobacteria bacterium. Classification (GTDB taxonomy): domain Bacteria; phylum Bdellovibrionota_B; class Oligoflexia; order Oligoflexales; family Bog-1112; genus JAPPOJ01. The sequence continues at coordinate 3,150 of JAPPOJ010000201.1, forward strand.
CGTGCGTGCTAGTAAATATTCTTTCTTCGACCCTACCAAAGAAATGGCGTATATTCCTCTCTCAGAAAAAACCAAAGCAACCGCGAAAGCAGCTATCGATGGTGTCGGCTCCCGGCTAGGCAAAAGTGGTGGCTCTTCGATATACCAAATACTTTACCTTTTCGTTGGGAATAGCTTAGCAGCTTGTGCACCATTTGTTGGGGTCATCATTTTTCTCTTATCATGGGTATGGCTGCGTTCTATCCAGCACATTGCACAAGAAATGGGGCACCAGGCATTGCCAACTAAGAACCAGGAGCACCAAGCTTACTCAACTTCAGAAACTGCAAAAGGAGAAAACAGCCCTTCTCTCAAAGAATCCACAGCCGGAGCCTGATAAAGTACAGGAACATATAGAGAAAGGTCTTAGGTATGCAACTTCCAGCTAGAACTTTTTCAGACCCAAATGTCGAGTACTTCCACACTGTAAAGGATAGAGGCTCTCCTCCTCCAGACTGTTACTTTCTAGAGCAAGTACACCAAAATCGGATTCACCAGGTCGGTAAACACTCAAATATCCAAAGCTATGGCCAACAACAAGGCGACGGCCTCACAACCCAAACCGCAAATATAACAATCGGTGTCAAGAGCGCGGACTGCGTCCCAATTCTATGCTTTGAAAAGAGTACACGGACAGTGGCAGCCCTGCACTCTGGATGGAGAAGTACTGTTGCAGGAATATTTGCCCACTTTGTACAGCACCACACTCCCCAACAGATCGAAGTTTGGCTAGGTCCAGCCATATGCGGCAACTGTTTCCTCGTACGCGAAGACGTATTTCACCTACTACGTTCTCGTGCACAAGAGGGAGGGTTTCTCGATAAGTTCACACAAGAGGCCGTCACAACTTATCTACCGGGACAATGGGGCATAGACTTAAGACATTTTATTTTTTTAGAAATGACCGAGGTACATCAGCTGAGTCCAAGCCAAATTCAACAGTCCACCCTTTGTACCTACCACGACCATACTAAATTGCCATCCTACCGAAGGGACGGGCACACACGTAAGCTTTTATGGAGCTGTATCCGCTACCAGCAAAGACAGCTTTAATCCTCTAAGACAATAGGGATCGACAAATACCCACTTTCACGGTGTACAATAAACATAATCCCCTTACGACGTTCTTTTTTCACTCTTTTGATTTCACTTTTGATCGCCTCTAATGCTTTGGAAAAGTCCTGAAATTTTTCTAAATCAACCTCACCCACAGAGACAAGAACATCACCACGCATGAGTCTCCCTGCAGCACGAGAGTTGCGACTACCACCTGCAACAATGACTTTCCCATCTTCAAAAGCCAATTTTAAACCTAACAAATCTTCATCAGGCTCTACATTGCGATAGTTTTTTTGTGCAACAGCATTATTCTCTTCTCTTTCTGCAATGGTAACTGTGATCGCTCTTTTTTTACCGCGACGAATCACTTCCAACTGGGCCTGAGAACCAGGAACGAGTAGTCCTATCTGATTCACAAAATCGTGTGGCTGATACGTCGCCTTCCCATCCACAGACACCACAACATCCTTAGCGAAGACCCCAGCTTTATCAGCTGGGCCACCTTCAATCACTTTTGTGACTAAAACTCCCTTCACATTTTTACCTAAGCCCAGTGCAGAGCGCATATTATCGTCGATCTCTTGAGGGTGAAAAAATACTCCAATAT
>JAPPOJ010000042.1 GCA_028817975.1 Zetaproteobacteria bacterium
CCCCCGGTGCCAGCACGTATTTCGAGAATGACGGTGCGGTCATCGTTAGGGGCTTTCGGGAGTAATAAGATCGTGAGCTGTTGTTTGAGTTCTTCTTGCTTTTTGAGCAGCTCACGTGACTCTTGTTCGGCCAATTCGCGCATTTCAGCATCGTCACTGGCGCACATTTCTGCGGCATCTGCCAGTGCGGTTTCGATATCTACCCAGAGGCGATAGGATTCTACAATAGGTTCGAGGTCTGCACGCTCTTTCGTAACTTTTTGCAGCTCCGCGCTAGACATCTCTCCTTGCATCAGAGACTGTTCGAGGGCGATAAATTTTTGCTCGACTTCCGCAAGGTGTTCAAACATATTTGATAAATCCTTCGTAATTCAGAGGGGTAGCGATGGGTCATAGTTGAATATTAGGTCTACCAGAAACAAAAATCCCCAGATTTAGCGATGACTTCAGGGTAGAAGTGCGGGCTTGGAAAACCTGGGGATTTTTGTAAAAACATTTATTTAGCTTGTTTTTTATACTTTTGGTTGAATTTTTCAATACGACCAGCAGTATCTACAAGTTTCTGCTTTCCTGTGAAGAAGGGGTGGCAGCTTGAGCAAATTTCAACTTCCATTTTGGCTGAAGTTGAGCGTGTCTCAAAGGTATTGCCGCAGGCACAGCTCACGGTAGCAGTTTTGTACTCAGGGTGAATGTTTTTTTTCATAGTCTTTCGATTCTCTTTGTTTTTTAAGGGTACCTAAGGTGGGCGCCCGGCAGTCAAAAAATCACTTATCCATTCATGGAATCCATGAACTCCTTGTTATTATCACATTTGTCCATTTTATTCAACAAAAAGTCCATAGAATCGACAGGATTCAATGGTTGTAGCAGCTTACGGAGAATCCACATACGATTTAGCACGTCTTTAGGCAGCAAAAGCTCTTCTTTGCGGGTTCCGGACTTGTTGAGGTCGATCGCTGGGAATACGCGTTTTTCCACCATTTTACGGTCGAGGTGAAGTTCCATGTTACCCGTTCCTTTGAATTCTTCAAAGATCACTTCATCCATGCGTGAGCCGGTATCGACCAGTGCTGTGGCGATAATTGTGAGTGAGCCTCCTTCTTCAATATTTCTGGCTGCGCCGAAGAAACGTTTGGGCTTATGCAAGGCGTTTGAGTCGACACCCCCGGAAAGTATTTTGCCTGAAGGAGGAACGACGGAGTTGTAGGCCCTGGCGAGACGAGTGATGGAATCGAGCAAAATGACGACGTCTTTCTTGTGTTCGACAAGTCGTTTTGCTTTTTCAATTACCATTTCAGCAACTTGCACGTGACGTTGAGCAGGCTCGTCGAAAGTAGAGCTGATGACTTCTCCGTGTACGGAGCGTTGCATGTCGGTAACCTCTTCAGGTCGCTCGTCGATCAGCAGGACAATGAGCACGACCTCGGGGTGATTGCGTTCGATGGCGGTGGCAACCTGTTGCATTAAAACAGTTTTACCCGTACGTGGAGGAGCGACGATGAGAGATCTTTGTCCTTTACCGATGGGGACGAGCATGTCGATCATGCGGGTGGAGTAAATCTTGGGATTATATTCAAGGTTGAATTTTTCCATGGGATACAGAGGAGTTAAGTTATCGAAGATAATCTTATCTGTATCTTGCTCTGCTTTTTCGTTGTTGACTTTTTCAACTTTAAGTAGAGCAAAGTAGCGCTCGCTGTCTTTGGGAGGACGGATCTGTCCTGCGACGGTGTCTCCTGTGCGCAGGTTAAAACGTCTGATTTGGCTGGGGGATACGTAGATATCATCAGGGCCAGGAAGGTAGTTGTAGTCAGGGGCGCGTAGGAATCCAAACCCGTCCGGAAGTGTTTCAAGGACACCAGATCCGTAGATCATGCCACCGCGTTCGGATTGAGCTTGAAGGAGTGAAAAGATCAGGTCTTGTTTTCTCATCCCCGCAGCCCCAGCAATACCTACTTCTTTTGCCATGGCTGTGAGTTCGTTGATGCGGCGAACCTTGATGTCGTTTAGGTTAATAACCGACCCGTTTCTTTCGTTTGATTTTCCTGCGCCTTCTTTGGCCATACTTTTGTGCTCACTATAGGGTAAAAGGGGGATCTTATACACGAATTATAGGGGATGAAAATAGATTGTGCTTATCGAACGCCATTTTCAAGGCTATCATTCGTGGAACAAATAATGGTGCGGGTGAACCATTCTTGGTGATTATGCAATGGTCATCCGCTAAACTTAAAAGTGTCATTATGACCCTTCATCCAGCCCAAGTACGATATAGAGAGGTAAACCTATGGCCCTACTCTGCGTGTGCAAGTCAAAGACCCTATTCTAAGGATTCTATCAGACTATTTGCTTCCAAATTCGCGAAACATTAATTTTCCCGGGAGTTGGATATGGGATGAATGGTAAGGGGCTTGTTTGAGGACAACAGCCTCATGTTCAAACGACACTCAACTTATATCACAAAAGACAGGACTTGAACATACCTAGATGTTTTGTCGACAGGTGCCCGGGCTGTTGGGCATTTTTCGACCAGGTTTCTATCCATTTTGTGACTCCATTAGGGGTTATACTTAAGCATATCCGTAGATGCAATATTTTTTTTGATTGGCAAGAGCGTGTGCTGGAGCCACAACTATCTGGTGAGTAGCGCTGTATCGCAACATGAAAAAAGGGGTCTTATGTGTCAAAGACTATGGCATCCAATAAAAAGAGTGCTTGCTGGGGTGGGTATGGCTGTTTGTCTCCTGTCGTCCCCAGTTTTAGCTGGCCAAGTGCGCTATGGATCTACCCAGCAGCAGTTTGAGCAGCTGTTTGTCACCGCGGGCTACTCGACCGCTTTTGGGGCTGCATTAGGGGCTGCGGCGATTGGTTTAACCACGAATCCAGCGGAAAACATGCGTTTTATTTCGATTGGAGCGTCGATGGGTTTTATGGCGGGTAGTTTGATTGGGACCTACGTCATTTTAAATCCTATGGCTGCGGCCGAGACAGTTCCTTCGCGTCACGATAGTTCGGTGATCTCCCAATATCGTCAGCCTTCGGGCAATTTTCAGTCTTTTACCATCCAGCCGCAGTTTAATGAGCAACTGCAGTTGAAGGGGGCAGAAGCGCATTTTGTGCTGGCGCAGTTTTAGGCTTGCAGGATGTGATCGCGCTCGCTGCTGTCATACTTCGTAAAGATTACCTTACTGCGGTCTACGAGCCATAGTCCGGGGGCAAGCCCTTTGGTTTTGCGTAGATTTCTTTTTTGGGTGACGTAAACTTCCCCACTACACTCGTTTTTTAAACTCGAAAAGTGGAGTGCCAGAATGCAGCCTTGCCGGATCATGGCTGCTGAAGGGGCTGTGAGCTTATGTTTACGTAACTGGCTTTGTGGGAGGATGATGTGTGAGCCGCCTCCTTGGGTGACGTGAAACCAAAAATCGGCACTGTTGGCTTTCTTGGTGAGTAGATCATTTTCGCTCGGAGAGCGGCCAATCAAAAATTCGGTGCCATCTTGGCAACGTATGGTGCGAAAGAGCGAGCTGGCGGCGGCGGATTTTCCTGGAGCAGAGGAGGGCGGTACCGCAAACTTAACCCCGAGTTGGCTTGCCTGTGCTTGTAGCTGTTGCAAGGCGACTGCTGAGGTGAGCGGTGTGTCGAGCTGTTGCCGCAGTGCCTCTAGCTGCGTGAGCTGGTCTTGCATGATGACCTGTCGCCTGCTCCCGAGTTGTGCGGTCTTTTTACCCTTTTTAGCCTGCTTGAAAAGATTTTCCAAGGTGTGTGTCGGGCTTTTTTCCGGGTCGAGAGGGATGCAGATACCTCCAGGGATGCCGGATTCAATTTCATCCAGCCGTAACTCGATATCTCCTGGTTGTACTTTGTAGAGGAAAGCCTGGAGTAGCTTGGCCTGTTGATACACGGTGTCTGTATTGCCTTGCCTGTTTAAGAGGCCTTGTTGCTGTTGGAGTGCTTTGGTGACCGTTTTGATGCGTCGTGTGATCTTGTGGCGTAGTGCTGCCTGTTCTGGTTCGGCCTGAGAGACTGGGGGTACAGCTGTGTTGGGCTCGTTTGGGGTGCTTGTCTCAGGAGTATGGATGCAGAGGGGGTATGGGTGTAAAGGGGTGTCGCTAAGGTCACGAAACCTTGCCTCGACATCCTGTCCTTGCTTGACTTTGTTGAAAAAGCCCTTTTGTCCAAAGCGGAAAATTTGCTCTCCTGAAGCTAAAGTAAGATTCAGTTCGGGTGGGCGCCGGCGTGCTAGCCACAGGTATCCTGAGTGGGTAAATGTGGTGGAATTTTTGCCAGGTTGGGGGATCTGTCCCCTTAAAATAAGCACGATATCCCCAGAAGAAGGGTGGCAAGAGGCTGCGATGATTTTGACCCGGGCTAGGTATTTGCGCATCAATGCGGCGAGTCCAGTCGAGCCAACCTGGAGGGAAGGTGGCTTGGTGGTTTCGATGCGGATTCCAAACGAAGCTTGGTGGCAGTCGATCACCAGAAAAAACTTTTTGGGAAGGTGTGGGACTTCAGCGTGGTTTGTGGAAGACTGCATGACCACGAATGCGGAGTTCCCTTGCCATATTTTATGAATACGCAGTGGAGAATTTTCATCCACTACCATGGAATCTAGTGCCATTAGGAATACTCTTGGTTATTTGGGAGACCCTCGGTTTAGCTGGTGAGCCATGCCTGTCTCTTTGAATGTGCCTGACTTAGGCGTTTTTAGCACGTTTTAGGGGTGCTGAGAAGAGTTAAACCAAAGAAGCGGGGGGAATCTGGCGATAGGGTCTTTTTTTGCCGATGTTATTTGGGGGCCAGCCTTATCTAAACGGTAAAATAAGTTTCGAGATTGAGGTGTATAAGATTGATGTGCATGTTTGTCTGGGAGTGAGGTCACGGTGGTGTGGATGCAAAGTGTGTTTGGTCGGTTGGTGCTGTGTACCGCATGGGGTTGGGGAGCATGCTCGGTGCAGCCGAGTGGTTCCGCCCCGGTGACAGATGTGTCGCATAAGGCCGTGATGGCCACAGAAGATGCGCGGGAGCGGGGGCAGAAGAAGGAGGAGGTGCCTCCTGACCAGATGGCGGACCGTGGTCGGGTGAATGTGCCGACACGTATCTTATCTGGACAGGCTCTCCCGGTGCCGAAGGGGCAAGTCAAGACGACTCAGGAGGTCGGGCGGAGTAAGGACTCCTCCTCGTCGTCGCAACCGTCGCCGCCCGGTCCAACAAAGCCGGTCTCAAGCTCTGCAGCAGGGGAAGCCGATGTGCCTGTTGGGTGCCAGGGGGATAGCCAGCGGGAGGTGGGAGACTTTGTCCTGTACGACGGAACATCCCGCCAAGTGCAGCAGGCAGGTAAGTTCGTAGATCTGGGCAATCTGTTTCGGGCGGATGATGTGTGGGGGTCGGGGGTGTTGGGCCAGCAGCCCGTAGGTGACCATTTTGTCTTAACCTATGGAAACGCTCCTTTGTATCATGGCTTTAAGTTTACTCCTCCTGGAAAGGACAAGCAGTACCGTAAGTTTACGTTCCGTGGCGCTGAAGTTTACTTTTATCGTGGCCCCGAAGATCCTCCAGGACCACCTATTGCTTGGGGGCTGCGTGTGGTTTGGCCCGGCGAGTTTGAAGGGGCAGGGGGAGCAGCTAGTACCATCTGGATGGTCACGGAGCCTCACCAGCCGCAATACGCGACGGAACTGGAGAGGATTAAAAAGTTTACTTTACCCGATTCCTGCACCTTAACGCGGATGGCTTTACCCCAGCACTATTTTACGCAGCATAATCAGGCTTATCGACTCATTGTAGAAATGTTGGAGAATTGGAACCCTCAGCGTGTTCTGCACATGCGTCGTATCGTACTTAAGGGTTTTCGTTGGCTGGACAAGCCTTAGGCGCAGACAAGTTTGGTTAATACCGGGACGACTCACGGAAAGCACGGCCGCTGAGCATGTACTTCGCGTATTCACCCGAGAGATCGGTGATTTGACGTTGTTGTGTTTCTGAAAAATGGTCATGTATCATTTTGTTGGAATTTGAGTTGTCGTCCCAGGGGATAGGCTTGTTTGCCAGGTCTTTGACGCGTGCCATTTCGGGGGTTGAAAGAATAGCCACATGGGCAAGATCTTGAGCGCCTTCAAGGTGGCGTACGTAGGCGATGGCAAGGGGTTTTTCACTCAAATAAACTTCGGTCTTGCTATCTTTACAGATGCTGTCTAAATCGCCGTTGTTGACCATCATGGCCTTGTTGGCCATGCGCTCTATTTTTTTGAGCAGGGGATTGTGGCGGTTGATTTTGCGGAAATAGCGTTTGGTAAAGGGAGAGCGCTTGGTCTCAAATTTGGCGGACTTGTTGCGGATAATTTGTTTATCCGTAATTTTTACTTCTAGCGTCTGCTTTGCGGGGAAGATGCGAATCATCTGTGTGTCGAAGTGTTGAATATTGGCAGTGGGAATCAGTGTCAGTCCGACCGTGTGCCCGATATTATTGGCGATTTCAAATTCTACTCCGTAGACTTTGCGTTTCTCTCTTTGGGTGAGGGTACGCACAAATGCAGAGGCTGGGTTGTGGCGGATCAACAAACTAATTTTGGATCTTGCTTGATCCCCGACGCGGTTGGTGAGTTGGGCCACTTGCATGCAAGTTGTACAGTTGGCTTTGTCGGGGCAACTTGGGTTGACCAAATGATGTAAGGCGTGAAACGCTTGGATGTGGGGTACAAAAGCTCTTTTTGTCTCCATGTGATTACCATTGGCTTCTAAAATTCCATCGAGGATACCCTTGCCAAAGTTGCTTGGGTACTGAACAGCCCATTCTTGTCCGGTGACGTAGGCTAGGTAGTCGTCTCTCCGGTGTTCGAAACAAAGATCTACGTCGCGGTCGCTCAGGGGGCCGTCGTACTCATTAATTTCGGCAACAGCATTGCTGATATCGAGGACGGCAATTTCGCTATTGACGCGGACGGCTCCAATATCTTCGAGAAGATAGGGATCTTGTCCATAAGTGATAGGAGAGGTCAGCGTGAAGCATAGCAATAGCGAGTGAACGATTGCATAGGCAGAATGTTTACATGGTGAAAATTTCATCAGATCTCCATAGATTGCTTTTTATTGTTATACACAGTGGGTTTTTATGGGAGGTAGACTAAACCTTTTATTCTGAGAAAGCAAAACATTTTTTGTATACGAAAGGGCGAAGCATTTAGAGGTGAATGGGTGAGCCAAAGTTTCCCTGGAAAATCGCCTGGTCCCATAGGCTTTCATTGATGAAATTCATTTTTTTCATTTGGGTAAGAATGGACTCGAACCTTTTGCGTTGTTGCTCTTGGAGGTCTTGGTCCTTAAGTCCTTTAGACCAGGTATTCGGGCTAGGAAGTACCAGAGCTAGGTGAACGCTTTCAGATACAGAGAGCTGTTCCGCGGGCTTCGCAAAGTAGAGTTGAGCTGCATTGTCGACCCCATAAGCACCATGGCCGAAGTTGGCTAAATTTAGATACCACTCTAAGATTTGTGTTTTGTCTAACTGGCGTTCGAGGTAAATCGCGCCGAGTACTTCACGTAGTTTTCTCCACAAGGTTTTGTCACGATATAAGGAAGCCATTTTGACCACTTGTTGGGTGATTGTCGAAGCTCCGCGGGTATAGGCTCCTGTGGAGATGTTGGTGTGAATACTTTTCCATATTTCGACACAGTCGATGCCAAAGTGGTGGTAGAAGCGCGCGTCTTCACTGACTAAGACCGCGTGCACAAGGTGTTTGGAAATACTCTTTTCGGGTGTCCAATGAGGCGTTTGGGGTCCTACGGTGACTTGGGTTTTGCCAGAGCCAGGAATCCAACGCGTTACGGTGAGTTGTCCTTCCACCAAGGGACGGGTGTCTGGAGTGATTGCCCACAGGAGTACCCCTAGTGTGGGGGCTGCTGCAAAGAGGCAGGGTAAGATGAGGAGACGTAACAGCTTCATATCGACCTATGTAATGAAAGAGACCCCCCCGAGCTTCAGGGGTGGGATTACGGGGGTAAGTGTAACTTTCCAAAGCACTTTTGGCCATGCTTTCCTTGAAATCAGTTATGCAATCAGGTGTTCGGCTTTGATGCGGTCTTCTTCGTCTTCTTCAGCGGTTTGGAGATTGGCGAAGATGGTCTCATTTACTTCCAGCAAGTCAATGACTCCAGAGCGTGCGAGCTGCCGTACTTTGTTGAGGATCTTGGCTTCGATGATACGGTAGCTGCTGTCCTCAACGGCGCCCATTGAGTTGAGTTCTTCTTCCCAGCTGTGTACAAGCTCTTCGGGAGCTTGGCGCATTACGAACTGGCTGATGTGATCCGGTGCGCCGGCAAGGAAGAGGAGTAGGTCCTCTTGCTCAATACCGAGAATAATCTCCAAGAGGTGACCTGTTTTGATGTAATTCAACACGTCGAGTGTGACGAGTTTTGCTTTTATCGCGCGTGCAGCATCTGGGTTGGTTTGCAACAAGCTGGACATAATATTGCGCTGTTCGTTCGCCTTGGCTTTCTCGATGAGTTCGAGGAGGATGTCGCTTGTGCGTACTGTCTCGGCATCAAATTCGGGTTTGCTGGCAACCTTGCGTTTGAGTGCGGCAGCCACATTGTGGAGAAACTCTTTGGGAATAGCCTCGGCACGGCATAGCTCTTTGGTGAGTCTATTTTTATGTTCGCTGGAGTATATTTCGAAGACATCTAAGCGTAGCTGAGGGTTAAGCTGGGTGAGTACTAAACTCTGTACTTGAGGTGATTCGTCTTCTGTCAGCTGGACAATTTGTGCCGGGTTGAGCTTGGAGAGGAACTCAAACTGATCTAAACTGTTTTTGGCCATTACGCGGATTTCATTGGCAGTCACCATGGTTTTAAGTTTGCGTAGCAGCTCGACTTCTTCTTCAAGGGTGAAGGAGAAGTCGGATTTGTGATAAAAATCTCCTAACTCGTATAGCTGTCTTTGTAGTGCAGGGTCTTCGAGAAGTTCGTAGACGACCATTTTGCCAAGAATATGTAGGTATTTTGACGTTTCTTCGACGCCATTTTCTTGCAGCATCCGCATAAAAGTCTCGCGCGCGACTTTGGGGCTGTTCATGAAAGTGCTGGAAAGGTCTTTAATTAACTTTTCTTTTTCGAAGACCAGTAAGGGGTCTTCGGGGTCGTTCTCAGTATTGAGATTGCCTTCGGTTTCTTCTTCACTCTCACCCGCTTTTTTAGCGGACTCAATCATGACCTTTGCATCGCGATTTGCTTGACCGAAGCGCATCAGTAAGAAAATGAGAATAAACATGAGCAGACAAAAGCCGCCAATGTACATGGCCCAGTCACTGGCGCTGAAATCTTTGGATTCTGCACTTTTTTCGGAACTGGATAAGCTCTCTTTGGAATCGGTCACTTCTGTGGATGTGTTGGAGTCTTTGGTCTCGGAACGTGAGATGATCTCTTTGGTTCCGGCCAGCTCGCGAAAGAGCACAAGCATGCGGCGTAATTTTTCCAGTCCGTAGGGGTCTTCGGACTCCAGCTTTTGTTTGCGCTGTTTCTCGTCAAAGGATTCAGGGAAGGGGATGGTGTCCACTTCGAGGTCGATGGAGTCGACAAAATTAAGCTTGGCCCGGATCAGCCGAACGATGGCGACTCGTTCTTCTGGAGAGAGGTCCTCGTCGAGGGTGATATTGATTTTAGCCTTGTCGATGTGGAGAATGCTATTGGACCCTGGCTGGACATACACCTGGGTTTCTGACAGTGCAGCGGCTTCGTCGGAGGTGATGAGTTTACCGTATACAGTGACATGGCCAAGAATACAGCGGTGGGGGCAGTAATTGTTGAAGACTTTGTCGATGACCTTGCTCATCTTTTTTTCCAAGCTATGACGCAGATTTCCTGCAATTTTCTCAAACTCACCAATGTTAGGGAGTTCCACGGGTATAAGCGCGACGTTTGCCTTGTCTTTTCCTAACGCTGCAATGCCTTGAGTCAGAATATTTTGGAGACGATTGCGATCTTTTTGGCTCACACGGTCATCAATCTGTACTGTGGCACGTATGGAAGACACTTCGTATATATTTTCGTTTTGACGGCTATGAATTCCTTCAAAACCCAGTTCGAGGTGGTCGGGAACCTTCTCGTCTACTTGGACTTCGATGGAAATGAGTTCACACTGGGTGGCACAGTATTGACTGAGCAAGTTACGTAGCTTGAGGCGGGTATTTTCTTCCGTTTTCTGGCGTAGTTTTAATGGGATAGACTCGGACTGTGCTGCTGGTGAGGCACACAGGAGTAGCCCTAGAAGGAGCATGAAATGAGAAAAACGCAGTCGCATAGTTTGGCTATCGGCCATCCTCCCTCAGGATTAGGGTGCAGATATTACTTGGCTTTATCCGCTCCTGGTGCGCTGCGGTAATCCTGCCCACTCCCCATGGGGTAGGGCCTCTGAGTTGTGTTTGGGACGGTGAGAGTAATCACACGACAGGCCAGCATGCGGCTGTGAGCCTTGGTTACGAAAAGAGGGTCCACTTTGGGCTAAAGATATTGCCGTGATGAGACGATCAGCGGGTGAACGACGGATAAGAACATCCGCCCCTGCGCGGTTATCGAGGTGGTAGGACATACGTTAGAGGACAGACCATGAGTAACACCATGCATGAAACCCTGCACTTAGAAAGGCCTAAAGTCTCCATCATTGATGACTCTGGGGAAAGCCGGGCGATGTATCAGCGTCTTTTGAGAGATTTTGAGGTGACGACCTTTGAAACAGCAGAGCAGTTTTATCAACAGTTCGATCAATTGCGTCCAGATGCCATTGTGTTAGACGTCAATTTACCTGGTTTGTCCGGTTATGACCTATGTAAAAAGTTGCGGGTGAAAGACAAATGGGGGGCATATCTGGGAATTGTACTGGTGTCGGATACCATCGACCCGTATATCACGCGTAAAAGTATGGGAGTGCGTGCGGATGACTTTGTACGTAAATCGGCAGCCATGATGGAGTTGAAAGCCAGAGTAGAGTCCACGATTCGTCGGAAGAAAGCCATGGATGAGCTGCTTAACTCGCGTGCCGAAATTGTCATGGGGCTCGCCAAAGCGTGGTCTTGTTACCGTCATAGTACGTCGGCGGAGTTATATAAGGTTGGTGAGGTCGCTGCTTTTTTGTACAGCAAGTGCCTTTACAGCCCGGAAGAGTGCGATCTGATCCGCTATGCGGCAATGCTGCGTGACGTGGGGATGGTCACTGTGGATAACGGGGTGCTGACGAAGGAGGGTACCCTCACGGATCAAGAACGCGAATTGATTAAGGGTCATGCGGACAGTGGCTTTGCCCTTTTGGCTGAGGGGGATAGTGAATTTATCCGCATCTCCAGCTCGATTGCGTTGACTCACCATGAGTGGTGGGATGGTTCGGGGTATCCGAAAGGTTTGAAAGGTGAAGATATCCCTCTGGAGGGGCGTATCGTCGCACTGGTAGATGTACTGGATGCACTGCTCTCAGCAAGGGCGTATGATCAAGAAGAATGGCCTTTCGAACGTGCGGTAGAGATGATCAAAAGCAAAAAAGGTACACACCTGGATCCTGCGATTGTTGACTTGTTTTTAGATCATCAGGAGACCATTAAAGGTTTTTTTGATGGCTCCTCACAGACGGTGAACATGGGGCAAGATAGTGAGGATGTCGCGTAGTTGCGAGCGGTTGTTGTAACAACTCTTTTTTGAGGTGCGCCCAGTGTCAGAGAGTGAAAATCCAAAAGATGTTGTCGGCAGGATCATGGAGGACATGGATGTTTCGGTGTCCGAGATTCTGAAAGACAACATTTCTGAAATTCAAAAGCTTAATCGGCTCACAGAGTGTGTCCATGAAAAGCTGGCCAAACTTTATATCGAGTGCTTTCCTAAAGTGTGCGCGACATGTGGACGCGAGTATAACAATATTGAGGATTATCGGGAGCAGACGCAGGGTTTGCCGCGCAGCAATATGAGCTTTAATGAGAAGTATGGCTTAGCGGAGTATCGTAACTGTGTGTGTGGCTCGACCTTGTTGATTATTACTCAAGATCGTCGTGATCGTACGTATTACGGCGATTTGCGGCGTGAATTATTTGATCAGTGCTTGCAACATATCATGAAAACGAACACTATCAGGTCCGATCAGTTGGAAGATGTAAAGGAGCGGCTCCGCCGAGTCTTTGCAGACTTTTCTTGAAGATTCGTCTCGGCTATTGGGGGAGTTGTCCGATCGTGGTTGCAGGTGGGCAGTGGATAAGGCGAAGATGAGGCGAGGTATCCAGGGTGTAGCACCCTGGGGGCAGTCTTGATTGTTTCCAGTAAAAACCATACTCAGCGAGTTGTGAGTTTTGGCGCTCGCCAAAGCAGAGGCCTAGGGAGGGGTAGCGTTCGAAGTCGCTCCGGAAGGTGAATCCTTGTTGCCAGGGGAGCTGGGGGTGGGCGTGTATGAGCTGAGAACACTCTTTTTGGGCGAGTCTCCCACGTTGTAGGGCGGGAATGTATGCACTGATTTCTGTTGCAATCGTGTTGATATTTGCACCTACCCACAGCAGGCAAAAAAGGATAAAAAATTTATTCGCATGTGCATGTGCGTTGACTGTACTGACAGCGCGGAGTATGTGTGTCAGCATTAAAGTGAGGGTGGGCATGACTCCAAGGTAATAGTAGGTATGGCCAAACGAGTGCTCTCCGTCAAGAGCAGCGATACAGCAGATCTGTAAGCTAAGCACTGCCCCGAGGCTAAGGAAAGGACGCAAGGGCATGTGGTGACTTTGCCAACTGACAATGGCGAGGAGCGCTGTGGCAAAAAGGCCTCCAGGAAAGAGAAAGTCATTGGCAATGAGATTGAAGGCGAGAAGAGGTTGCGAGAAAAACTCGCCCATTCCCTGAATAAGTGGCTTGGGGGCAATTTTAAACAGTTCTGCGGTATCGGTAAATGTTTCGCGCATCCATTCCGTTCCAAAAGTGTAATACAAGATCCCAAGCAGGGTTGCGGGAATCCCCCATTGGGTCATGGCGAGCATGCCGCGGATGCCCTGAGGATGGAGGAGGCAAAGTAAGAAGGTGATGCCAGCAGTGGGTTTGGAGAGTAAGGCAACTGTGGCGAGTAAAAAGGCGCTGAGCATATGAGTACGTTGCCAGGCGAGGCCGACAGCGATGAGGGCGAGGGCGTTTGCGAGCACATCAGGAATAAATTTGGTGAAGTAGAGCGAACCCATTCCCACCGCAGGCAGGAAGAAAAAGGCACTGCGTGCAGGTAAGCCGAGGATCGTCTTGTTTCTCCAAGCGGCTAAGATGCCCCACCAAGCGCATAAGTGAAGCATGAGGATGCATAGCCTTGCTAAAGGAACGCCATAGGTAGGCCCTGCAGCGAAGCAGGGAGCTAAGAGCAGGTTTAAAAAAGGTGCTTCCATGGGCATATAGCCACCGTGATCGCCGCTATTCAGCACGGCGGGGATAAACCAGGGGGTGGCTGTTGCAGGTTCTAAGGTCCAACGGCTCCAGAAGCGTAGGGTGACGCCGAGAGTGTCGGTCTGTCGCCAAATGTGAGGGTGTTCCAAAGGAGTGAATGCGGCGAAGACACCTGAGAGGGTGCGGCAGGCAAGTATAACGCCCGCCACATAGAGTGCGCGTTGGTAGAAAGGGTACACTTTGGCGTGTTGATCTGTTCGGTCAGAGTGGAGGTGAGGCATGCTATTTGCTCCTTAAAGGTGTAAAGGACATGATGCTGAAACTATGCCAGATCTTGGCAATTGGAAAGGTGAATCTTATCTGTGCGTGGGTATGTGCGCCTGTTTCTAGCTATGCCTCATTTGTCTTCCTCACTTTGACATTGACATTTCCCAGGGTGGCTTGATAATCACCTCGTGTCGTGAATGCATTGTAAGGAAAATGTGGGATGAACGATCCTCAGACTTGGCTGGCCTTTCGGCAAAAGCTACAGCAAGAGCAAGTAGAGTTAAATCGGGGTCAGGTAAAGACTCTCCAAGTTAATTTAGGCAAGCTGTGTAATCTTGCATGTCAGCACTGCCATGTGGGTGCAGGCCCGCAGAAAAAGCGTGAAAATATGTCGCGTCAGACGGTAGAGCGTATGCTGCAGCTCTTGGATGCTTCTCCGGCAGTACGTACCGTCGATATGACCGGTGGCGCTCCTGAGTTAAATCCAAACTTTCGCTTTTTGGTGCAACAAGCCCACCAGCGGGGTCTGCAATTGATCGACCGCTGCAACCTGACCGTTTTGTATGAGCCAGGGCAGGAGGATACGGCAGCGTTTTTGGCCGCACGCCGGGTGAAAATTGTGGCGAGTCTGCCGTGCTACTCCAAAGACAATGTGGAACAACAAAGGGGCGACGGTGTATTCGCGAAAAGCATTGCTGCCTTGCAAATGTTAGGTCAGCTGGGTTATGGACAAGAAGGCTCGGAGTTGGAGCTTGATCTTGTGTACAATCCCTTGGGCCCGCACCTTCCTCCTGAGCAGCAAGCTTTGGAGGAAGAGTATAAACAAATTTTATGGGACCACTTTCAAATTAAGTTTAACCGGCTGCTCACGATCACCAATATGCCTATCAAGCGTTTTCTGTATGACCTCAACCGGAAGCGGCAAACCGCTGCATATATGGATTTGTTGTGCAGGCACTTTAATCGGACCACGGTGCCCCATTTGATGTGTCGCAGTATGATTTCGGTAGGCTGGGATGGGCAGTTATATGACTGTGATTTTAATCAAATGCTTGAGCTACCTTTGGGGTGCGGGCGTAAGACCCTTTGGGATGTGGAAAGTTTTGTGGAGTTCCATTCAGGAGCGATTACGACGGCGGACCATTGCTATGGCTGTACAGCGGGTGCAGGGAGTTCCTGTGGGGGGACGGTGACTTAATCTTTGGGGCGTTTGTGCATCGCATACTCGGTGTTGAGCTGTAAAGACCTTTCGTAGATGCGGTTCATCCATGTGGGGGAGACTTTGAGGTGATAGAGGCACTTCATGATTTGGTTCG
Source organism: Zetaproteobacteria bacterium (assembly GCA_028817975.1). Taxonomy (GTDB): domain Bacteria; phylum Bdellovibrionota_B; class Oligoflexia; order Oligoflexales; family Bog-1112; genus JAPPOJ01. The sequence continues at coordinate 14,961 of JAPPOJ010000042.1, forward strand.
TGCACAGTTGGCGATAGACTCCATGTTTACGAAAACGCAGGGCTGAAGTGGTGACGGTGAAAGGGAGTAGTTGGGCACGTGCGAGTCGGCTTAGTCGCCGAGATATTTCGGTATCTTCAAAAATATCCATGTCAGGGATGGGGAATACCTGTTGGGCTAGTGACTTTGCCATGAGGATACAGTGGTCGAGATAGACGATGGAGCGTTGTTGCACCCGAAAGTTGGAGTACCACGATGTACATCGGAGTATGGGGTGCTGTGCGTCAAAGGTGTGGGTCAGGCCACCCCATAAGGGGGAGTCGAGTGTCCCGCAGCCTAAGCTGTCGTAGAGCTGTATCCAGTTGTGGCTGTGCATATAGGAACGTGGGTGGTGCAGTACGAGGAAGTCACCTTGAGCAGCTTCCACTCCAGTGTTTAAACGACAGGCGCGTGACTTCTGTGGGATAGAAATGTGAGGGACCCCGTAGGTGCTGAGCAAATCGAGTGTGGCATCTTGGCTCCCCGAGTCGACAGCGATTACCTCGCTGTGTCTTGACGCCGTGAGCTGCTGCAAGCTCGCCAGGATTTGGGCTAAGTAGTTACCCTTCGTCTCATTATAGGTAGGAAGAATGATGCTGAGTTTGTGCATAGGGAATCCGTGTCAGAGATGAGTTGTCGGGTGTGCGCTCGTGGCGCATTTTCTCCGCTAACCGTAATATATTTTTGTAAACGAGCATAGTGAGGTTTGTGTATGCTGGCGATTATCGGGGGAACAGGGTTTTATGCCTTGGAGGGGTTGACGGTTCAAGAGGAAAAAACGGTGGAGACTCCGTTTGGCTTGCCCTCGGCAAAAATAGTGTTGGCACATGATGGCCAACAGACCATCGCTTTTTTGAGTCGCCATGGCCAGGGCCATGCTTACCTGCCCCATGAGATTAATTATCGTGCGAACATCTACGCGCTAAAGCTCTTGGGAGTGAAGCGCATTCTAAGTTTTTCTGCGGTGGGAAGCTTACAGCAAGCGCTGGCTCCAGGGCAGTTTGTCTTGTCCACTCAGTATCTTGATCTTATTCGTGGGCCTCGCGTGAAAACATTTTTTGGTGAGGGTGTCGTCGCCCATGTGTCCACCGCCCAGCCTGTTTGCCCCCAGCTTGCGGCAACGGTAGGTGAAGTGGCTGCTTCCTTAGGGATGCCCTTGCATGTGGATAAAACCTACGCTTGTGTGGATGGGCCACGTTTGGGGACTCAAGCTGAAAGTCGTCTGATGGCCGATGTTTATGGTGCGGATGTGGTGGGTATGACCCATGTTCCTGAGGTATTTTTGGCCCGAGAAGCGCAGATGACCTATTGTTCGGTTGGGATCGTGACCGATTATGATAGTTGGCAGCTGGACCCCAGCCTACATGTCCAAGCTACAGAAATTTTTGCGTTGTACCAAGATAGTCTGAGTAAAGCTAAAACCTTGCTGCAAGCCTTCTTGCAGCAGCCATTGCCTCCTCAGGATGAAGCCTATCGTCAAGCACTGAAGTTAGGTCTGCTCACACCTTTGGAAACCTTGAGTGTGGAAAAGCGTGCCATGGTGGAGGTTTTGTTGGCCTAATAGGTTGCAGAGAGCGTCGCTACCGCATGGTTGGCGGAGGGGGGACTCGTGGGCTGTGCACGCATGGCCAAAAAGTTGCGTAAAATCGGTGTGCATTGCTCTGAGGCGAAGGACTCTGGGTGGAACTGTACCCCACAGACCCAGGGTGTGGTGGGGGAAGTAATGGCCATGACACAGTCTCCTGCCCAGGCGGTGGCGCAAAGCTGGTCGGAGAGGGAAGTCACGTGGAGAGAGTGGTAGCGCATGGCGTGGAAATGGGCAGGTACTCCGGCAAAGAGCCCTTGGCCATTGTGCTGGATGGTGGCCACATGTCCATGTATGGGTTGTGATAGGCCTGTGACGGTGGCTCCTAAGCTGTGAGCAATGACTTGGTGTCCGAGACAAACCCCTAAAATAGGAGTCGTGGCGCGATATTGATGCACCAAGCGGCGCGCAACGTGGGCGTCTTCGGGTTTCCCCGGTCCTGGTGAGAGCACCAGAGCAGAGAAGGGGATGTGTGCTTCGGCGCCATCGGCGAGCTGCTCGGGGGTGCGCACACAAAGAGGTGCACCGAGCTGAGCGAGGGCATGCACCAGGTTATAAGTGTACGAGTCGTGGTGGTCGACTAACAGAATCATCGTTGTTCCTCTCTAGCTCGTGATGACATGGCTTGCAACTGGCCGCGAGCTTTGTTCATGGTTTCCATATGCTCTCTCTCAGGGATCGAATCGATGACAATTCCTGCCCCCACCCCGATACGATAGGTGTGCTGTTGCGCGCTGACGGAGCGAATGCAGATGTTGAAGTCGAAGGCTCCATCATAGTCGATATACCCTAGGCTACCTGTGTAGGCTCCTCGTGCTACCGGTTCGAGTTGTTGCAAAATCTCCACGGTCCTCTTCTTGGGGACGCCACTGATAGTCCCTCCAGGAAACACGGAGGCTAGGGCGGTAAAGGGGTCGACCTTGCGCCGTTTCTGGCTGTGGACGACGGACTCAAGGTGCATCACATGGGAATATAAAATGGTTTCGAATTGGCGGCTCACGGAGACAGAACCGGTAGTGGAGATCCGCGCCATATCGTTGCGGACTAAGTCTACCAGCATGGCGTGTTCGGCTCTCTCTTTGGGGCAGCTGCTTAGTTCTTGGGCAAGGCGTGCGTCCTCGTCGTGGTCTCTGCCGCGCCGGCGTGTTCCGGCGATCGGACGCATGGTGAGTTGTCCGCTACGCGTGCAGGCAAGCAGGCGCTCGGGGGACGCTGAGATGAGGTGGTAGCCTTTGCACGTAAGAAAGCCTGCAAAAGGCGCTGGGTGGAGTTGTTGCAGCTGCTTGTGGTAGCTGAGTGGTGGTATGTCGGTTTTCACTTCCAATATTTGGGTCAGGTTGGTTTGATAGGTTTCCCCCGCGCGAATATATTCTTGGACTTGATGGACACCTGCAAGATATGCGTCCTTGGTGAAGGAGGAACGGTAGCTAGGGTGGCTCGCAGGAGGGAGGGGCTCTGTGCAAGCAGGTGGATGTAGCTCGGTGCTTGTTGCTGATTGCTGGAGTGAGGCTTCCATCTCTTGCAGCTTTGTCTGTTGGGCATGATAGTTGTTGCCGCAGCTAATCAGCATCAGCTCCGAACGCTGATGATCGAGGACGAGGCAGTGGTCCACTTGGTAGAGTGCGAGCTGGGGAGCTTCTCCACAATGTCTTGGAGCTTGCCACTCAGGGTGAAAAAAACCATAAGCTTCATAGGCAAACATCCCCATGTATCCACCTGTGAAGAAGTCGTAGCTCGGTGAGGGGGGGGGGTGCTGGACCGCAAGCTCTGCAGTGAGTTGTTGGCGTAGTGCGGTGCTGGAAAGTGGCTGACCACGTAGCTCAAACTGGTTGTGTTGGGCATAGGCGATCAGTTGGGGCTGCCAGGCGGCAATGCTATAGCGTCCGTCCTCACGGGAACTACGTGATTCGAGAAAGACCTTGATCTGCTCTGTGAGGGTGGTGTCGTCCCATATGTCGCTCCAGGCGGTGTGGGCAGGACAGTGCAAGACTTTGACGAGAGGAATACGGTTGTATCCAGCAGCAACGAGATCTGCAAATGTTTGGCTATGGAGTGGAGGATCACGCAATACAGCAAAGCGAGAAGGCATGGGGAAATTCCTATGTAACGGTGTAGTTGTGTCCAAACTATAGCTACAGAGCAGAGGTTTGTAAATAAAAAAGCGTTTTAGAGTCTGGTGATGTGGTGTAACCGAGCTAGAATAGCTGCTCATTTTAATCTTTTTTATTCGTCACATATGCGAGCTAGCTTGACAAAACCCGCAGACGTGCTAGATTCACGGCTTCATACATTAAAAACGGTTTAAATCAAAGAGATATGTTGGAAGTATCGATGACGCTTAATCAGCTTAGTTGCAAGCTACTCACTCTGTTATGTCTATGGGCAAGTGTCTTTCAGCCTGCTGTCCAAGCAGGAAGGAAGCCGAAAAATCCTGTCTTCGCGAATGGCGTGTACTACGCCAAACATACGCCTCAGCGCTGTGTAAGAGACGGCTGTACCAAGTATGCCAAGTCATTGGGGCTGTGTATTGCCCACGGTGGGGGGAAACGTTGTATGGTGGAAGGCTGCCAGCACTCGGCGCGTAAAAATGGACTTTGTAAGGGCCATGGAGGGAGCGTCCGCTGCAAAGCAGAGGGTTGCCAGCATGTGGTTCTCTCCAAAGGGTTGTGTGGTGTACATGGAGGCGGTCGGCCTTGTGCGATAGAGGGCTGTGACAAACGTGCTCGGTCAGGACGATTTTGTATTACCCATGGCGGAGGCACACGTTGTCAAGTTGAGGGCTGTCATAAGGGAGCGTTATCAGGCATGCGTTGTGCTGAACATGGTGGTGGTAAGCGTTGTCAAGTGGAAGCGTGTGGCAAACTCGCACGGCTTGGGGGGTTTTGCTTTGTCCACGGCACGGGCAGTCAGTGTAAGGAGCCTGGCTGTGAGAGTGCCTCGTGTTCCGGTAACTTTTGTCTCCAGCACCACAAATGGATGGTTTGTGGAGTGGAGGGGTGTGAAGAGCTGGCGAAGGCAGGTGGTCTGTGTCTCGCCCATGGTGGGGGAAAGCGCTGTATTGTCGAAGATTGTCCCAATAGGGTGCGGCAGGGTAACCTGTGCTTTTCCCATGGAGGAGGCAAACAGTGTGGCTTGGAAGGATGCCCAAAGTTAGCACGCTCAGGCGGCTTCTGCTTTGCCCATGGAGGCGGCAAGCGTTGTGCGGTGGAAGGCTGCATCAGCGGCGCCAAGCCGGGCGGTTTGTGTCTCGCCCATGGGGGAGGAAAACGCTGCGGCGTAGAGGGCTGTGGGAAGTTAGCTTTGACCGGTGGTTTCTGTTTTGCCCACGGGGGCGGCAAGCGTTGTGCAACGGAGGGTTGCATGCGGGTGCCCAAAGTTGGGGGGCTTTGTCTCACCCATAAAGTGAAAGAGCACTGTGCGATGGAGCTGTGCCAGAATGTGGCCAAATTAGATGGCTTTTGCTTTGCCCATGGCGGTGGGAAGCGTTGTGCAGTGCGGGATTGTCGCAAGTACGCTCTCCCTGGGGGATTTTGCGTGTTCCACGGTGAAGAGAGCGCGGGTAGTCATGAAATGCCAGATGGGCAAACTTCGGAGCCAGCGGTTGCAGTAGCGCAAAGTCCTGTTGTGGAAAGAAGAGGAAGCGAGGAGTGCACGCCAGATCTTGATGGTGGGCTTGAATTTGCCCTTGGCTTACGTGATGTGGATGTGGACGTAGATGTGCGGATGGTAGATCAAGAAAGTGTCCAGGATCTGGGCCATTTTTTAGGTTTAGAACCCGAGGAAAGTGCGCAATACCTACTTGAGTTTGCGCTCGGAACCCAGGATATGGCCCATGTTTGGAACGTGACGGAGCAAGACAGCTCGCCGAATCTGGATGACTTCTGTGGTTTGGAAGACGTTCCTACCGGTGAAGCTACGCCGGAGTTTCCTGCAGATGAGCTGATGGACCTCATTGAAAATCAGGACCTACAGGACCTACAGGAACCAGGCGAGATAGATGCGTCACTCCTCGTACTGGATCACTTATTATACACAGAGCAGAAAACAGAGACTCATGGTCTGTTGGAGTTTCATCTCG
>JAPPOJ010000282.1 GCA_028817975.1 Zetaproteobacteria bacterium
TTAATTTTTCCTTTGTAAAAACAAACTTCTCACCTCTAAAAACAATATATTGATTCTTAGCAATCAAACTCCCACGCTTATCACGAACACCAAAGAAATCGGTACTTTTCAAGTGCGCATCTCGATCATCATTATGCGTCGAAATAGTATCTACATCAAACTTGATGACAAGATCTGTTATGACTTTTTTATCTGCATCATACTCAAACTGACCTTCCCAACTCTTAAACAAACCAGATACGGTCGCAAATTTCAGATGTTTCACTTCGAACAAAACAGAACTATGAGCTGTGTCAAGCACATACTCACGTGCAGCCCCAAAAAGAGGATATATTGACAAAATATTCACAAACAAGCACAGCAAACCTACCTTAAGCTTCACAACACCTCCTTTATCACATTCATCCCTGCAGATAATATAACACGAGCTTCCATCCACACTGCTTAAGTAAAGAAGCCCCTGTTAGATGCGCTAAAAATAGAAAGTTTTGCACAAACACACATATGTTATATAAGAAAGGATTGCTGCCTAAAACTGCTATACATATATTAACCATAATGACTTGACAGGATACTCACATGATTCAACTTGAACATACAGACTACATTGCTTCAAATGCAGATTGCGTATATCAACTTGTCAGAGATCACCTTACAGAACTTGCATCTTATCTACCAAGTGTACATAAAATTGAGCAAATAAAATCTTCACAGCACTCTCCTACAGAAACTCAAATAGAGAATCATTGGTATGCAAGCGTAGAACTCCCGAAGCTTATTGCCACATACATCCCGGAAAATTTAATGCGTTGGAAAGACAGTGCCCATTGGAATGATGAAACAAAACAGGTTCAATATAAGCTAGCGTCTTTTGTGGGCAACCAACTATTTAGCGCCGAAGGGACAAATGAATTTTTAGCCGACGGAGAACAAAGAATGATTTTAAAAGTTTCCTGTCAAGTTGAAATCCATGGCGATGCCATCCCTGGGATTCCTAAGATACTTTCTCGCCGAGCAACCCCCATGATTGAAAAACTCATCGAGAGAATGATTGCCCCCAACATTACAAGCCTAGGTTCTGGGATCAAGTCTTACTTGCAAGAACATGAGGCATAAAGGCTTCAAAACTACATAATAACTACATACCGAAAGGATACTTCTGGAGTTGTGCAGAAAGATTTTCACGAACAGGCTTCAAGTGCCGCGCATACAACTCAAGACTGTAGAGCGCTTGTTCCAATCGTTCTCGAACAACAGCAACGTTCTCATCTGCTGGCTGTTCATTTCGCCATTGGGTAAGAAAAGTATCTACAAAACGGACAATAACATGGTTTGGAGTATACACAACCGCTGTGTTTTTATAGAATGTGCTACGCATGTCCGCAATAGCATACCCACCACTTACCCCAGTACTAACCGCAACAATCAACACAGGCTTATGCCCCATGATAGAGCTGGAACAGTATTGACAAAAATTAGCTAAAACTGCAGGCTTTGCTCCATTCCACTCGGGAACTACAAATATATAAGCCTCTGCTTGTCGAATTCTTTCTGCATAAGGTGCAAAAGCTTGTGCACACCTTCCATCAGCTTGCCACGCCGTGTGGTCCCAAATCGGCAACTCCACATTTTCTAAATCCACCAAATCCAAAGTTCCAAGATTTTGGGCAATAGCCAGCTCCATAATCACTTGGGATAACTTACCACTATTTGAATCTTGGCGATTACTTCCACTGACAATCATGACATTCATTGGTTTCTCGTTTACTAAGGGGGGGAATAGGCAACAGCACTTTAAGATGAGTACAACATATCACAACAAACTTATTTTGCAAACTCTCTCATTGGTTATGGTAAGTTATATACCCCAAACGCACCGACTGCCTAAAATTTCATCACTCCACAGAAATCCTTTAATATCAAAATATTACACAACACAATACACAATTCATCCACGAGAGCTGTGGATATTGTCAGTAGTGTTTAGTGAGTTTATTAAGCGCAAAAAACAAAACATGCTCACGCGATTTTAAGCTAACATAGAGTTTGACAACACATGTCAAATATGTAACCTACAAATTGTTTCCGAAACAAAATGTCGGTGAACCAAGACTCCTGCACAAGGTAATGCTCATGCATGTAACAGAACCAAACTCTTCTAGCACACCAACCGCTCAAGAACAGGTACTTGAACGAGAAGTACAGCTGTTCCAACAGTGGACAAAGTCCATCGAACAAGAATGTGCAAAAAAAATAGTCGGACAATCCTCCTTACTCCGGCGACTCATTATGGCACTCATTGGGCAGGGCCACATCCTACTCGAAGGACTCCCAGGGCTTGCGAAGACGACTTCCATTAAAACTCTTGCCAGTACAACCGGCTTGAGGTTTAAACGCATTCAATTTACTCCCGACCTCCTACCTGCAGATGTCTTGGGCACCCAGATCTTTGACCCCAAAACAACGGATTTCAAAGTCAAGCAGGGGCCTATTTTTTCTAATCTTATTCTTGCCGACGAAATCAACCGCGCTCCAGCAAAGGTACAATCTGCTCTGCTAGAAGCTATGGAAGAACAACAAGTCACCATTGGGAAAGAAACGTTCTCCTTAGAAAAACCATTTATGGTAATGGCCACTCAAAATCCGATCGAACAAGAAGGTACGTACCCACTACCAGAAGCACAACTTGACCGCTTTCTTTTTAAAGTAAAGCTAGACTACCCATCCTTAGAAGAAGAAGTACAAATCATTGCACTTGCAAACAAACAAATACAGGCGCCTACAATACAAAACATAGCAAACAGTGCACAGATTTTACACTGGAAAAGCTTAGTCCATCAGATTTATGTAGACAAAAGAATACACCAGTACATTGTGGGTATTGTTCATGCTTCTCGCAAACCCTCAGCATTTGGTGTAACTCAGCTCAGTGAGTTCGTCTATTGTGGGGCAAGTCCTAGAGCTTCTCTAGCACTTGATCTGGCAGCAAGGCTTAACGCCATGTATCAAGGCAGAACATACGTCATTCCAGCAGATATCAAAGATGTGGCACACGACATTCTACGGCATCGCATTCTACTCAGCTATGAAGCAGAAGCAGCGAGTCAAAGTGTTGAAGATGTGATTCAAACACTACTCGATAATGTGGATATCCCATGAGCACAACCGTAACAAAAAAGGTTTTAATATGTGGGAATCACCCAGCTTTACCGAAATAAAAAAACTTCGGATGGGCTTACGTAAGCTCTCCTCTGAAAACCTTGGAGGTAGCTACCGCTCCGTTTTTCGCGGTCAGGGACAAGAATTTGAGAAAGTACGTGAATACATCATAGGTGATGATGTTCGGCATATTGACTGGAATGTAACGGCACGTACAGGAGAGCCTCATCTCAAGGTATTCCGCGAAGAACGTAACCTAACCCTACAGCTTGTTGTAGACATCTCAAAGTCACAGTGCTTTGGCTCAAACCAGGTAACTAAATCATCTATTGCAGCAGAACTTGCAGCAAGTCTCGCCTGGATAGCAACCCATAGTCAAGATCAAATTGGCCTGAGTGTTTTTTCCGACCATGTAGAAGAAAGCCTCCGCCCACAACGCGGTAAGAATCATATCGCTAAAGTTATTCAACTACTTAAGAAGCACCAAAGCAATGGAAGACAAACCAACTTAGCTGTCGCTATAGACCACACAATGCAACTATGCAAAAAACACAGCCTCATTTTTATCATTTCAGACTTTGAATGCTCAGATTATGAGCAAAAGCTACGCCACATATCCCAAAAGCATGATGTTGTCTGTTGCCACACTTATGACCCAGGAGAAGCCGGTATACTTCCACAAGGTTACCTACACATGCAAGATGCCGAAAAAGAAACCCCTTTTTTCTGGCCTGCAATATCTCACACCCCCATTTTGAAAGAAGCCTTTACACAAAACATGCAAAGAACTGAGCAGATGATTCGCCAGTGTGGCAGCGATTACCTTGCGCTTTCCACGACGGATAGTGTCATGAGAAAGCTAACACAGTTTATTCATGAAAGAGGAAAAGTCAGGTGACGCATCTTTTTTTCATCATCATGCATATGTGTATTCTATTGTGCGCCGGAAGTATCCACGGAGTAACAAGTTCACCAGTCCCTCCACATGAAGTGTACTCCTACATCACCCCACACGAACCCCTGTTCACCATCCCCAAGTGGATTTGGCTGATCACAACCGGAGTAATCACGATCTTCTTATCTTGGGCCATCTGGTATTTCAGATACAAAGCGGATCCACACTACGAAACAAAGCCAAGCATAGAAGAACAACTCGAACAACTCAACCCGGAATGGCGACACAAAAATACTTCTATACCTGTAAAAGAATACGCTCAACACCTGCACCATCTTCTTTCTCAAAAAATAAAAGCATTCTCCAGACAGGAAACATCTTGCCAATCCAAAACGGGCAAACCAAGGGTGGAAGATTTTATGCAAGAACTCGAACATATTCAATTTAGCCCTATAGCTAAAAAAGTCAGTCATCAAGAACTTTATCAAAAGACACAACAACTCTTTGCACAATTTCAGCCTACACCTCTAAAGGAATTAGAAAAAGAAAAAGAGGACAATCGTGCTTAATATTTCCGAATTCGCACACCCCGAAACTTTTCTTCTTTTACTTATCTTGCCTATGCTTATTCTGGCCTGGAAATGGCGCTCAAGGTCCTCTCCACGCCTTATTTTTCCCTACATACGTTTAGCCTACAAGGCTGTAGGCTAAACGTATG
>JAPPOJ010000287.1 GCA_028817975.1 Zetaproteobacteria bacterium
GTGTAAACTAGTTTATACGCATTAGAGAAAGGTACTCCTAAGTGATGCATAAAGTAAGGGCCCCCCTTCATAACACTCGTTTATTCAGAAAAGCTCCCACCCCATCAACACGCAACGGTGGTCTTAAAACCTGCGGACTTAGCATGCAGCAAGCTTATGAAGTTGCACTCTCCTATCTTCAAGATCATCTCGAAAGTACGGTCTATGAGAGGATCAGTTACTTTGATAGCATGATTAAGTCCTTCAAATATACTTCCCAAAAGTCAACACTGCACAAACACCAGCTCAATCACTCCATCGCGATTAAATTATCCGAAAACAGTGCCGATTTTGACGGGGGCAACTGTGTGTTCTTAACCCACAAACTGAACTCCTCACTCCCAGGATATTTACGTCCCAATATGATCAAATCTAAGGTACTCAAAAAGCACTACCAAGAAGGTTTCCCCCGCTTTTGCCACTCTGCCACGCTGATCAAGTGTTCGAATGGGTATCTACTCTTGGACTCCGGATATGGTCTGTCAAGACCTATTAAGCTGGAGCTGGACGGCAGCAAAGACAGCTATCAAATGGGCAAACATGTGTGGAAGTATTCCCTCAACAAAAAACACCGTAAAATCATTTGGGAAGTCTTTACGCTTGACGGTGAATTTGTCGAGTCTACGTACTATCGTCTCAAGTGTGCGGGAAGCCATATCAAGATTCACAATGAAATCTCAACCCAAGCTGCCCTCGCAGATCGCAAGCTTACCGCAGTATTTCGTGACCGTGACGGCTTTAAAACCGCCAATATTAAAATCGATCTCTTGAAGAAAAATATTAAGATCACCCAGATGTGGCAGGATGTTCCTGTCACTTTAATCCCTTTTAGTGAGCTAGAACATCTCGACCTCAATGCTAAAATCCGCATACTCAAACAATATTTTGACCCAGAGTTCTGCAAACGTGTACGTATTGAACAACACAAGTTCACACGCATGATCGCCTTCGTGATTGACAACTATAACTTTATCGAGGACAAGATCCTCCCGACACCAACAAATCGTCGCCAAAAAATCATGACTCCGTTAGCTCGGTTGCCTAAGAAATGGCTACCATCCGTCTCCCTCAAACTTCAAAGAGCACGCGCATGAATTATCCTTCTCTTGCTCCAGACACTCAGATCGCAATCGGCAGTGCCAACAAGGCAAAAGTACAGGCTGTCCGTCGCGCTATGACAAAGTTTTACGGCCCTGCAGCGCAGCATACGACTCTCCATAGCCATAGCACGGAGTCAGGAGTTTCCGAGCAACCTTTTGGAAGCGAAGAAATCATCCGCGGTGCCAAAAACCGCGCACGCCATGCACTCCAGCTCACCCAACAAGCAGGTCATGATCACAACCTCGCCATTGGACTCGAGTGCGGCATCCTCAGCCTTCCAGGAGAGACTGAGGATCATTTATACAACCTGTCCGTTGCCGCAATTACAGTGGGGGAGGACGATTACCTTGGCCTTTCGGCACTCTTCCCCATCCCGATGCGCTTAATAGCTTACCTACGCCAAGGCTATAACCTGGTAGAGGCTGCTCTCCAAGCGGGTATCACCCAAGACCCCAACATCGGCTCAGGAAAAGGTCTCGCCCCCCTACTGACCTACGGACAAATGGAACGTACGGACTACCTCGAAATGGCTGTGTATCACGCACTTGTCCACCACCACAACGGACACTAGCAGGCATGGAGCACACCCACCCACGCGGAAGCACATCAAATACAAAACCTTGACTATTTCTTTAAAAAACATACCACCCGCTCTACTCCAAACAAATAGAGCTAAAGACAAAGGAAAAACATTACCATGCCTACACAAATCACCTTTCATCGCAGCGTTTTAAAAAGCTGCCTCCTTTTTGGATGCGGACTGCTGGCTCCCCTGTGCTTCGCACAGAACACCCTAACCATCGATAAAACCATCCAACACAAACTTGTGGGTAACGACACGGAAGTGCCTGTGTACACCGTATACTACAACGGCCAACAACTCGACCATACCGATCCAGAGTTCAAATTTGACGGGGATACCATTGAAAATATCGTCGTGAAGAGCACAGCAGGGGAGCATACGCTCACCGAAATCCCAGAACCCGAGTTTGACCGCCTCAGCGCACAGCTCCTTCAAGGCATCTCGGCAGTAATGGAACTCTCACCCAGAATCATCCCCGAATGCTTTACATACCTCAGCTATTTAAAAAATGTTGCCAACACTTACAGCGACTGCCCGGGCTCACCTTTGCCTTTATTAGCCCATGTAGGATTCGTCCACGAGCCGGTAACTCTGGCGGATCTCGCTCCCGGCGATGGCATCCGCATTGTACAACACGCTTCAGGTCACTTTCACTACGCCATGTACTTAGGCGAAGAGCTGTTTATTTCTAAGTTTGGGACAAACAGGGGGATCTCTGTCACTTCTCTGGAAAGTATGCAAACCTTTTTTGGCTTTGGCGATAGCTCCAACTTTGAGATGACCCGCATTAAGGTCAGACGCCCCTGCATGCCCACACCCTATACGTGCACCATCCGTGAGATCAGCCGGGAGAGCTATCTATCCAGATGGAAAAACCAATACCCCGCTGCACGCAAATATTGGGATCTTTTAAGCCAAAAGTTTACGTGTTCCCCAGAGTTCAAACAATTTATGGAGACTCATTTAGAGTCATAGCCAACCCTACCAAGGGTGGATCTCCGCCAACTTAGTGGTAAGCTGAGCACGCGAGATGTGCAACTTCCACCCCAACAGATCTAACACCCGCAGCTCTAAATCATTCATCTCTGCGAGATGATCTAGCCCCCCGATGCGTTGAAAGTCGCGGTTCATAAAATTACAATCATCCCCATTCTTTGCCGCCACTGCAAAGCACGCGGTAAACAAACGTCGAAAGATCCGGTTGTTCAAATGATGCAATGAAAAGAGTGTCGACCTTGACGACATCTTGTCCAGCACACGTTCTAAATAAATCAACGTCATGATATAAACAGCTTTCGGCAGCTCATACGCCGTGACAAAACGCTTCAGAAACCACCTAATATCATCTGGTGAAGACAAGTCATTGGGGTCCTGGGCATAAAAGATCCGATTTTTGGAGTCAAAATCCAGGTAGCTTTGCGGGACCACTTGTGCAGCCGCAAGCTTGGGAGTCAAAATAGCGGTTAAATACTTCAAAAGCTTCGTGGGCGAATAGTGGATCAATTCATAAAGGTAAAGATTGTGATCCTCATCCACATCTGCCTCCGCCCAATGTTCAAAATACTCTTCAAGCTCCTTGTCTTGCCGATGCAAGTGAACACAGGTCAGCGTGCGCGGAGATTCCGTCGCAGCTTCCCGCGCCAAACGTTCGGCCACAAACAGATGATCGGTCAAAGCTAGTATTTTTTGCTTAAAATCTTCAGAGGCAATGGAAGAAGTGGCCATCTCGGCAAAGGATTTGCGCCCTGCAACCAAATTCTGGAGGATCTCTAAAGGAACACTCAGTTCTAAGTGGGTGTACACCATGAAAGACAGCTGCCGCATGGTGAGCGGACGAAACATATCACTCGGACAGTGAAATCCCAAGTGCAGAGGATGCTCAGGGGCCGGAGCCACATGCTCCATAGGGCTGGGGGGATGCGCCCAGGCAAGGGTGGGAAGGAAGGTAGCAATCACCAGACTTAAGGTGGATAAGGTTTTTTTCAGATCGATCATATAACTCTAACTTAAATAAAGGCATCAAGACACCCCGCTCCTTATAAGGTTGCGGAGGCAAAGCGCGATATTATACACTTAAGTTATGATCATGTCAATATAAATTATCAACTTCTCATAAAGAGCAAATGAGGCATGGTCTGGACCTACAAAAGTAGGTCCAAGTTGCACATCACCTCGCAGCATCCACCGCCGCCCCCAACTCCCCAGCGCACACAGCCCGCAAACGCGCATTGATGTGACGCAACTGCTCGATTCCAAAAACAACGTACGGATAACGCAACTGGTACTGAGCATCACTTACAGGCTCGTCCTCCGTTTGCCCCAAACGCCCCTCACGGCCAAAATAGTAGGCGATCTGATCTTCTAAACACACCGTTGCATCAAACCAACCCTGAGGGTCGAGGTTTGCACGTGACTCCAAAGCTGTAGACAGCTGCTCGTACGCATGGGTAAGAATCTTACGGCTCGGGTCAAAGACGTCCATCCAGACCACAAGCTCTGCCACCCGGTACGCCACCCGTCCTATGACTTCGGGATCACGGGAGTCTAAGGTCATCAGTGCGCGTTCCACAAGCGTACGGGCATTTTGCTGCAACGCAGCTTTCGTGGCATCTCCTAGAGGAGACCAGATCGCCTTTTCGAGCAACAGCTCTGTACCACGCTCCAAGTGGTCCAAACATAGATCCTCCAAAGCATCCCAAGCCGTATTATTCGACAGCGACTGCGCTGCAATCCATGCATTAGCCCGCTGTGCACCGGAAAACCCTGACTTCGCCGCCATATCATAGATCGCATCCCAACACACTTGCCAAGCAACTTCCCAAGTGGTACTCCAGACACTCGCCCAAGCCAGGAGGAAGCTGATTCCATGCCTGCCCCAATCACGCGAATCTTGCAGCCCCGCACACGGTTGCTCCAGGGTACGCTCTCCCCAGTCACGCTCCACAGCTAAAAAAGATGGCCAATAGCTCGGTTCAACCTCCTCCACAGCTGTTTGGGTCGCTTCTTCAATGAGGAGAAGTTGATTAGGACGCAGATGATACTTATAGGGATGAATACGCTCACGATGCGTTACAAACACACGTTGCGCTTCCACACTCACCTGAGCGAGTTGCTCCATTTCTTCGGGACTATCCTGCATCGCTCGCAGCCAGACACATGCTTGTACATCTTCTGGCAATGCACTCAGCCAGATTTGCGGCAAAGCCGTTCCTACAGCAACAGGCTGCACCAGCGCACCCACACAAGCGAAAACAAAACAAATCACTTTCAACATACCGAGTTTCCTATCTTCCTTACAAGTAAGTCTATGAACAAGCCTATTTTTACCCTCAGGTTCACGAGCGATGTGCGGAATCGTCGCACTGTGGAGGTTTACCATGATGATCACGCAGTGCTGTTTCTACCTGATTCGCCAACACCGACCACCCTTGCGCCCGCAAATCTTCTACAGTCGCTTGATGTGCAGCGTGCCATGTTTCAGCGTGGCCCGGGTGACTCAAGTGGTAGTGAAAATGCACTTGCGTAGGAGGCGGGAGAGGACACTTCTCCTGCTGCTGCACACGCTCTACTTGCAACATCGCATGTTGTAACTCTGCAATCCAATCGTCACAGGTTGTCGCAGCGTCTAGTTCCACCTGCTCACAATAAATATCGCGATGGTCTATCTTTAGCAAAGGCACAAGCTTCTTCTCAATAAAATCGTGCACGCTATGCACCCAAAAACGATTCTCTTGCCTCTGGAGAATGCGGTCAAGGGGCAAACAACCTGCAATGGCGAAATAATAGAATGGATTATGCACTTGGGGACCACTGGCAAGTACCCGACTGATCAATTTATCCGTCAACAAACTAAACAGGCCGAGGTTCGTTGCCGCCAAGTAGACATCATCCGGATGCTTGCTCCACTCTACAAACTTATGCGGTATAAATCCAGATAAGATCAACATACCTGCCGCAAACTCCGTAGCGCCAATGGCTGCACCTGCAAGACGCATATGCTGTTGATCTTGACGTATTTTACGCAACGGGTAGCCATGCCGACGACCGACTAAACGATAAAAAACTTTGGCAGAGCCATCATCTCTGTACTTACGTTTATAGAAACGTATTTTGTCCTCTTTATCCACGGCATGATACTGACTGACCACACCGATTAAACGACAACCATCCGCCGCATTTTCATACTTAAAAGGAATCACCCTGTCCTCTCCCAAGTCTTCTTGAGCTGCCCAGCGCAGAGGCAAATCGAAATTTTTACGCTGCATCTGTACCGTACAGGAAGAGGTAGAAGCAGGGGATGTACGCCGTAAATAGGTACTTCCTAAGAATAAGGATGATTTTCCTACCAGAGAGGGACGAGTGCACACCTGTGGGACAGATTCTCTCACGAGGCAATGATTCGAAGAAGTCGGACGGACAGGCTTCACCACAGGAGTAAAACTCAAGGATAATAACATAAGTGGGGTAAACACAAGAAGCTCCATCAAAGTATTCTCACAGCTAAAGGTCAAAAGCTTATGCTTTAAATAGCTGGATACTAGGGTTATAGGGGATGTTGAGCAGATACTGCTTACAGAACTACCTTGTTTTGCACAAAGAGGCAAGAAAATCTTTGGAGATCAACAAAATGTTGGGAGGGATACTGAGCAGAACCGCGACGACATTTAAACACCCACACATACGTAGATACTCCGGGCCAAACGATCGCCACGCATGGTAATATGTAAGCTTTCCAAAGAGATCTCATGAAAGCGAGCTTGGTTCACCGCATGCAACTGCTGATACACACTCTCTGGAATCATCAAAATATCACAAGGCTTGCCTCCAGACTGCTGACGTATAAAACTCTCAATGCCCATCGTTTTACGTGCCGATTCGTAACGCGCTGAAAGGACCAATGCTTCACCATACAAATCATATGCCTTAATTCCTTCAAGGTGAAAGGTACCAAAGACGCGTCCAAAGCCAATGCCTGCTGCACTGTAGGCACGATAACCTAAATGAATCTTGGAGGTCCGCTTAAATACTTCCAAAAACTCTAAGGCCACTTCAACAGCCTGATTCGCGGCACTTTGAGGATCTACCGAGCGACACGGAAAACCAACCGAAGCAATATAGCCATCCCCCGTTTCCTTGAGCCGGAAAGCACGGGACGTCAAAGGGTGATAGCTATATCCAGACATACAGATATGATAAAAATCCGAATAAATATCGACCATCATGTTCTTCAAGGACTCTTTTTCGTACGAGTCCGAAGAGATCACATCCCAACTAATCACATAAGCACTGCCTTCTCCTAAAGGCATGGTTTGTTCAAGAATCGCTCCAGAACGGATCATTTCCACCTGGTGCGGATAGAGCTGCTTGGACATCTCATGATATAAAAACTTTTTTTCATCTGCGTCTACTTCCTCATCATAAAAGCGCATCAAACGCATGCGATAAATCGTGTAATTACCAAGGGTACCCAGGATAAAACCCTGGACAATCTCCAAATGAAAGTTCACCAACCAATCCTGCACACACCATACCGGCAAGATATAAAAGATCGTCCATAAGAGGTTACGTGCCAATATCCAACCAAAGTGTTTTAAGTAGCTAAATAAACAGGCCCCAACCAAACTTAAGGAGATCTGTCCGGAAAAATGAACACCCTGCCCCTGCGTAACCCAAACCAAGCCGACCACAGCACAACTGTGCGCTAGAACAATCACTTCAACATACCAAACAGCTCCGCTCACTTTTCGAGGGCGTAGCACAAGAAAGCCAAGACAAAGCACCATCACCGGGGTATATACGAAGGCAAGGTATGGCGATGCGTGACCTGAGAAGACAAACTCCAAGTACGTACTTAACGTCGTAAACGATAAAATCAACAGGATGAGCCAGCTACCCGACCCTAAAAGAAACTGCGCGGCAAGACTTGATAGGTGAGCTTCCCACTGCTTTTTTGACTGCAGCGCATACATAGCATGGCGATGGCGTAGAGACAAGATCTGTTGCAAATAAGCAAAAAAAGACATGCGACAAAAGTTCTTTGATTTTAAGCACACAAAACAATACAGCAGGATGTCGGATCACGTATCCTCCGAGACACTGTCCCTCTCAGACAACAATCCATCGGACAAAATTTGTAAAACTCAATAAAAGGAAGAAAAATTTTAAAAGGAAGTAAGGAAAGAAGGGGGGGGAAACCGGTGCCCGCCAAAGCGGGCAGCACATTAAAAGGACTGCTGACTTTGCCAACCGGCTCCTTCCAAACGATGATAGACTACCGCAGAGACTGCATTCGCCAAGTTAAGACTCCGTACCTCAGGGTGAAACATCGGTAAACGAAAGCAACGATCCGAGTATTGAGCATGAATATAGTTCGGCAGGCCAGAGGTTTCTTGACCAAAAATAATCAATTTGACTTTACGACCCATTTCCGAGTACAGACTTTTGCCAAACTTGCTCATAAACGCCACTTCCGAACGTTGAAAACGGCTGAGTAGGTCTTCCAAGCTACGGTGGACTTCCAAATCCAAGTAAGGCCAGTAATCAAGCCCTGCACGACGCAGCTGTTTATCCGAAGCATCGAAGCCAAAAGGCTGAATCAGATGCAAACGACACTGGGTCACCG
Organism: Zetaproteobacteria bacterium; assembly: GCA_028817975.1. GTDB lineage: Bacteria > Bdellovibrionota_B > Oligoflexia > Oligoflexales > Bog-1112 > JAPPOJ01. Next base: position 8,346 of record JAPPOJ010000287.1, read on the forward strand.
CACACAAACGACCAATATTGCCCGTATTTTGAGGAATTTCCGGTTGAAATAGACAAACTTGAGGATGATCTTGAATCATAAGAGCTATATATCCTTCTTTAAGGTTTATTTTTTATTCGACGCCAGAGTCACGCAACAGGCGGAGCCAACGCAAGGTTTTCAGCCCATCAAACCAATCGTGAAAGCGTTTGCGCTTTTGCACCACAGGCAAACCTGTTGCCTGCGTTTTATTCAGAAAGTCTTGCACACGCACCCCAACGCATGCCTGCACAAAAGCTTCCCAAAACTTTGTCGCCACAACAGCACGGCAGTCTTGAATACAAACGGGTGTCGCCGCACAACCAGCAAGCACCCCTTCACAATAGCGCAGTAGGATCGCTAACTGTTCAAAAAGCACCGGGGCATACACCGGCCGCGAAGTTCGGCCCGTACGCACCCACTCCGCTAAGGCCTGGCCCGTACCAAAAGGAACCCGGCGACTCAGGCGGGCCTGAAGCTGAATGGGAGTAAAATCACCGCCCACGATTTTACCCACCTTACGCAACTTACACAAAAAATGGAAGTCCTCCCCAGCCTGCAAGTCAGGCATCCCCCGTACCTGAACATACCCCACCACAGAACTAAAGATGGTAGATCCTAAAGTGTGAAAAGCATATGGTGAGCCTGCACGACATAAGCCATCCACATAGCCATCCAACATGGCCTGATAACCCCCCAGCACCCGTTGCACCTCCATATTCGGGGCATTCACATGCACATAAGGGAACACCATTCCGGCCACCTCCTGCGGATGTTCCCAAGCTTGAGGGTGAAAATAGTCCATAGGCAACAACGCATCCGCATCCGTGGTACTCATCCACTGGGTACGGAGTAGACCCTTCGCAAACAACCAGACCCCAAAGTCCATCCCCAGCTTACGTGCCAGACCTACACCAGATTTAGGCGGAAACATATGCTGGGCTGTGGTGCAGTCGATGACCGCAACATCCACCCCCTGTAGGGTTCCCACCCAGCCTGAGGCACATACACGTACCCCGGTAAGCGTTGTTTGTAACCAGTAGCTCCAACGCCGGTTACCTTCTCGGATTGCAAGCTCCGCATCCTGGCGTTGATTCAACACAAACACAAGAAGTACCTTCCACCCCTGTGCAGCCTGTACCAGCGAAGCCAATAAGCGTGGCGTATCCTCACACTCGTCACAGACGGGGACCACCGTATAACGCTGCCAAGGGCCAAGGCCCTGCTGCGTGAACCACTCGGCAAAGGAAGGAATATGCTCTGAATAGCGACGCAAATAAGCGTCTAATAGATTTTTTTTCATAACTCAAATGGAAGTCTATCGCTCGTTATCTCTAAGAATCCTGTCCCTATTCGGGTCGATGCCTTGACTTGTCTCCACCACGGCGACGCCTCTCATGATGACGTCGCTCCACCAAGACCACATCTGGAATGTTCTTGATCCGATCCATCACATCATTCAATTGTTGGAGAGTACTTAAAGAAATTTCAAAGTCAAGTTCACCCGAACTGTCTGGGTTTACTTTCACCCGCGCACGAATAACGTTGGCCCCTGCTTCTGCAATCGCGAGGGTAACTTCTGCTAACAAGCCATGGCGGTCACGCGTTACGACAGATAAAAAGGCCGAATGAGGTGCAGGCTCTTGCTCACCGTCGTCCACCCACTGTACCGCGATACGGCGCTGGGGGTCAAGGTCCAGCGCACGGTTACAACTGCTCCGATGGATAGAAATCCCCCGGCCTCGGGTCACAAACCCTAGGATAGGGTCTCCCGGCAGAGGATGACAGCACCTGCCATAGGTGACCAAAATATTATCTAAACCCGAAACCAACACACCGGAGTGACGGCTACGCCGCATGGCTTCTTCATCCATCCCATCTCGACAGAGATCCCCCTCGGCAGTCGCTTTTGCTGGATCACCCTCTTGCTTCTGCTCGGTTTTTTCGGGAGGAAAGACCTTCTGCAACAGGTCACGCGGCGAAACTTTGCCGTATCCAATCACAATGTACAAGGACTCTAAGGTACTTTCCCGGGCCATCTTGACCAGGCTCTCAACCTTGCCTTGATCAATCAAAGTAGCCAGGTCCATGCCCAGCTTATCCAACTCTCCCGCCAACATCTCCTTACCAAGCTTACGACCCCGTTCACGTTGCTCGGTGCGCAAAAACGAACGAATCTTGTTACGCGCTTTAGAGGTGGTCACAAAGTGGAGCCAATCCTTATTCGGCTTTTGATTCGGCGAGGTCAACACCTCCACAATGTCCCCAGAAACCACCTTACTCCGTAAAGGAACCATCTTACCGTTGACACGCGCACCGACTGTGGTCAGACCCAGATCAGAGTGTACGGCAAAGGCAAAGTCCACAGGGGTCGCACCTTGGGCAAGCTGAATTACATCTCCGCGGGGAGTGAATACAAAGATCTCTTCCTCAAAGAGATCCATCTTCACCGCGTCTAAAAACTCATTCGGATCTTTCACATCATGATGCAGTTCCATCATCTGACGCAACCAAGAGAAGGTCTGATTCTCAGACTGCTTCACCACCCCTTGACCTTTTTCCTTATAGACCCAGTGTGCCGCAATCCCGAACTCACAAACACGGTGCATTTCATGGGTACGGATCTGGATCTCTGCAGGAGGACCATTCGGACGCACCACCGTAGTATGCAAAGACTGATAGAGGTTGGCCTTAGGCATCGCGATGTAGTCCTTAAACCGCCCTGGCATGGGCTTCCACATGGCGTGAATAATCCCCAACACCTCATAACAATCTTTCACACTGCCCACAATGATCCGAAAGGCAAACAAGTCATGGATATCTTCAAAAGCAAGCTTACGGGAGACCATTTTCTTATAAATAGAGTAAAAATGCTTCGGACGACCGTAGACTTTATAAGCTTTAAAACCATACTTTTCGAGTTCTTGCTCAATCAGCCCGATGACATCAATAATGTATGTTTCACGAGCATCTTTTTTGGCTGACACTTGGGCGCTAATCTGTTTGTAAACCTCATTGTTGGTTTCTTTGAGGCACAGGTCCTCCAGCTCACTTTTAATGCCATAAATCCCTAGACGGCTCGCCAAAGGAGCATAGATGTCCAAAGTTTCCTGTGCAATGCGCCTCCTTTTATCCTTGTGCAGGATGCCTAAGGTGCGCATGTTATGCAATCGATCGGCAAGCTTAATTAAAATTACTCGAATGTCTTTGGCCATCGCCAAAACCATTTTGCGAAAATTTTCCGCGAGGCGCTCTTCACTCGAACGGAAACGCATTTTGCTGATCTTGGTCAGACCATCCACCAAGCCAGACACCGACTGACCAAACTCATGCTCAATCTCTGCAATCGTCGTATCCGTATCCTCAACCACATCGTGCAAAATCGCCGCCGCTAAAGACGCCACATCCACATTGAGATCTGCGAGAATACTTGCCACCTCCAACGGATGGGTGATGTAAGGTTCACCTGAGCGGCGTACCTGGTCTCCATGACGTTTACGCGCGTACTCAAAAGCAGCAGATAAAAGCGGCCACCAGCTATCTCCAGGCAAAAAACCAGACACTTTCTGCATCAATTTTTGAAAGCACAAATCTGGATTGGAAAGCTTTTCACTCACCATGTTTTCGGATGCCATGGGGGCATACGGACTAAAGTTTTTATTCTTGCTCTCCCAGCCCATATCTTTCCTCTAAATCCTTTATCAAGTGATCTTTACACACACAGAGAAGATCAACATCACACCTTAAGCATCCTTGAAGAGGGACTCATCCCACTCCTGCACCATCTGCTGACACACATAAATAGCTTGCGCACGTTGCTCGGACGACTGCGCTCCGTCTTGCACCAGAGCATAAAGATCTTGATAGGCTTTTTCCAAATCTTCATTCAGCACAAAACTACCGTAGGACTCTACCTGAGCCAATTCCCCTTTCGCCGTCCGCACTCTGCGCAGTCGGGTTGCGTAATCGTCCGTGCCACGAGCAGATAGCCTATTCCATAGCTCTTGCGCACTTGGAGGATAAATAAAAACGCTCTTTGCCTGTGCTAAATGGTTTTTAATCTGCAGCCACCCTTGGACATCAATTTCAAGTAAGCATCTTTGCCCTGAGTCCAAAACATCCTGAAGTGCAGCACGTGAGGTACCATAGTAATTACCAAAAACCTTGGCCCACTCTACAAGCGCATCCCTTGCAATCATGTCCTCAAAGGTCGCCTCATCCACAAAATGATAGTGCTTGCCAGACTCTTCGCCAGGACGCGGCTGACGTGTCGTGGTACTAATCGAAAGCCGCAAGTCAGGAATATCAGCGACAAGACGCCGCAAAAGGGTAGATTTACCTGTCCCAGAGGGGGCAGACACAACAATCAGGTTTTTCATCTCAATCATAACTTAGGGACTTTCTACAACTTTGAACAGCAATACCCAGGACAGCATGCCACATTTGGTTTAGATGTCACTCTTGTTTATGTTACCTTGATCTCACCAGAGGAGCCTGCAGTCCCCAGCAACATACTGAGGAAGACACTCACAAACACTTGAGTTCAACCAAGAAACTTTCACTGGAGGTTAAAATGAGTGATATCGACGTATCTTTTGTGCCTGAATATCTCAAGCCTTATATTTTCACTCAGAATTACGAACGTTACACCCCAAGAGAGCATGCAACCTGGCGGTTTATTATGCGTCAGTCACTTTATTTTTTCAAGTCCCACGCACATCCATGCTACCTCGAAGGACTCCAAGCAACAGGAATCTCGATCGAATACATCCCACGCATCCGTGATATCGATCAGTGCTTACAGCAATTTGGTTGGCGTGCTGTAGGCATCCGTGGATTTATTCCCACCCTCGTCTTTTTAGACTTTCAATCACGACGCATTCTTCCCATCGCCACCGACATGCGCACCTTGGAGCACATTGGCTATACTCCAGCTCCAGATATCGTCCACGAAGCTGCTGGGCATGCACCGATACTGGCAAATGCTGAATACCGCAAGTATATCGAAAAATATGCGGCTATCGCACGCAAGTGCTTGTATTCCAACCAAGACATTCGCCTCTATGAAGCCATACGTTCCCTCTCCGACGTCAAAGAAAACCCGGACACCACAAGCGAACAACTCGCCACCTGTCAAAAGGAACTACAGGCTGCACAAAAAGCCGTCACCTGGGATAGCGAAGCCGCACTTGTTTCACGCTTGTACTGGTGGACCGCAGAATACGGCCTGGTCGGTGATCCTCAAAACCCCAAAATATATGGCGCAGGTCTGCTCTCTTCCGTGGAAGAAGGGAAAACCAGTGTTTCGGCCACAACCCCCAAGAGGATTCTCGATATTCATTGCGTCGAGACGAACTACGATATCACCGAACCACAGCCTCAACTCTTTATCACCCCAGGCTTTGAGCATCTTAGTTCCGTACTCAGCGAGTTAGAAGCCACACTCTCCTACCGTCAAGGGGGAGTCACCGCACTGGAAATGGCCATCAAAGCCAAAACAGTCACCACAGTCGTGTTCGCCAACGGTCTCTCCGTCAGCGGTATCCTCAGTCATTTTCGTTTAAATTCAAACCAAGAACCCATTTACTTAAAGTGGAGTGGCCCCGTACAAATTGCGGAAGGTCATGCACAACTCACAGGACATGGGGTGTCCCGCCACGGAGAAGGAATGAGCACCCCACTTGGCAACTGGTTAGTCGAAGGACAGGCTACGGATATCTCCACCTGGACCCCACAAGACTGGGAGCTTTCCTGTTGGCAAGGACGCGAATTAGAACTCAAGCACGAGCACGGCTACACTCTCCAAGGCGTCTGTATGGATGCGCTCTTTTGCAGCGAAACCTTATCCCTGATCACCTTCAGTAACTGCACACTGACAGATCACCTTGGCAATATCCTCTTTCAGCCCGAATGGGGAGAATTTGACATGCTCGTCTCTGCAAGCCATATCCCTTCGGTGTATGGAGGTCCCGCGGACTGGCATGCCTATGGCGCACACAATGTCGGCACAGCCTCTACCGTACCAGGACGCGTCTCCCCCTTCACTCTGGTGGAAAATAAAAACTTCAACCACTACACGACTTTGACCAAACTGCGCCAAGAGGATACACAACTCAAGGAACAATACAGCAAAGATCCCAACCTGTTGGAACAGCTCGTGCACAATTTATGCGCCGAAGAACATACCGATTGGCTCGTCGGACTAGAATGGATCGAGCTTCTTCGTCAACCCAAGATCCAAAGCCTACAAGCAAATTGGGCTGAACTGATTGATACAATAAAGGGGGCGCGCTTTATTCAAAAGCACAAGCACGACCCACATGTGTGGGAACTCTGGCAGCGCGGTCTCGCGATTGCACACCAAACCAGTGAACAGCTGCAGAGGCAAACGAAGGGGTAAGCATCGTACGCATGCTTACCCCAGCCTTTGGATGACAATAACCCTAGGAGAACAAGAGGTCATTTTGGCAGCAACAAACTTCATCATTCACCTCTTCGCCCTCATCCTGATGTTGATGTTTGCCATCCTGCTCATTCAAGCCTATCGGCACCTGAGCATCCTCCGGCAGCTGCTCCAACCAGAGCGCCGCTTCAAACTCAACTACCCTTGCCGCTACTGGCAAGGAGTCGCTGCAGCACTTCAGGTACCTTTCCATCTGCAAGGCAAGCAAACATCGAGAGGAAAACCACAGAAAATCGACACACACGCTACGGCAAGCTTGCTGTCTCACTTTATTCTGGTGGAATTCACATGGAAATATGGTACAACTGCAGAGGAGGAGGCGATGATCCTAACCGTACAGCCTCGCAAATCAGATATTTCCCCTGCTCAAATACAGCAAGAAATAAAACACGCGTGTGGTGTAACCACAACCATCATCATCGACTAGCACAACTTGAGGATTTTATGACACAGCGAAGACGCAAATTCCGGCTCCGCCCCATACACCTTCCCATGAGTATACTCCTGTTCAGTCTCCATCAAGGATGTGTCTCACTCCGCGAAGAAGCCGAAACACTCCCACAACCCATCCCGATTACCGACCAAACTCCGCTCAAACTCGGACTCGAAGAAGCTGTGCATTTTGGTGGTCAAACCATGCAAGATATGAAACAGCTGCTGCAAATTCGCGGTGCACAAGGATCGATCGAAGCTGGACAACACCTCGAACAGATGATCCGCAAAAATTATCGGAGTTGGACGGCACCGCGCTTTATCAATGCCATCCACCTCTATCTGCTTTATCCCTCAGAGCAGCCCCAGGATTTGTTCAAAATGCTGGTACAATCCAAGCACACACTGGCGATCCGTATGGGGTGGCACCTCGCAGCCGCTTTACCCACACCCAAGATAGCCAAAGCTGTCGAAGATATCCTTACCGAAGCCATTGTCGACAATACCCTCACCCCGCAGTTCGTACCTGACATGGCGGATGCTCTGGTAGCCAACCAGCTGCGGCCCCTCTACACGGTGGCACGCTCAGGACTCTTCGCCACGCATCAATCTCATTTTGCCAAAGCAATGGCGTTTTTGAAGCCTGACCAGTCCCGGAACGACTTCCTGGAATACCTTGCCCTCGCATCTGCAGAAGAGCTACGCCAATTAAATCTAACCTCTGTAGATATGTTTACCTGTATGGAGATCTTACAACAGCTCGATAAAACGCCTCCTCCGATGAATCACCGTAACTTCGAAAATCTATTTTACTTTGCCATCTCACGCAACACCGGCCTCTCGACTCTAGCGCGCAATGTCCTCAAAAATTTTATCCCGGGGGAAAATACCAACTTGGCACTGGTCTTGGCAAGGCAACCTATCTGGGTGCAAGCGGCCTTTGTCGAAGGCTCCAGGAGACAGCTTTCTCCTAAACTGAGCCTTTTTCTTCGAGAACTACGCGACACAACCAGTCAAACGGATGTCATTCAAGAAATCAACACCGTGATTCAGTAAGAAGAAGAAGGCCTCGAAACACGCCCCGACGGCTTGTCCCTCAGGGCCGCCGACTCTGAATTTGACAACGCCAGACGATTTTTCAAAAAACGTGCGTGCACCCTGAGTTGCCAGACTTTTTTGACCGCCTCCCAAAAAATCCCCGAACTCATTTTGGACTCTCCCTGACAACGCTCGACAAAGATAAACGGGACTTCAACGATCGCTAGACCTGCGAGCAAAGCCCGGTATTTGAGTTCAATTTGAAAAACGTACCCCTCACTATCCATCGAGCCTAAGTCCATCGCTAACAGGGCTTTACGGCTCCAAAGATTAAAACCGCCTGTAAGATCGCTCAGACGGACACCAAGGACCCACTTCGCATACAAGCAGCCTCCCCGGCTAATCAGGCGGCGACTCCAAGGCCAGTTCTTCGTACCACCCCCCTTACAGTAGCGGCTGGCAACCACCACATCTGCCTGCTTCGCGGCACTCAACATAGCGGGCAAATACTTTGCGTCATGGGAAAGATCTGCATCCATCTCCATCACCCTAAAGTAGCCCCGCTTAAGCGCCCAATGAAACCCACTCCGATATGCACTTCCCAAACCTAATTTAGCTTTACGTCGCAGCAGATGAATGCTGCCACGATTCAGCGGTAAAGAGGCGAGTTCCGCCACAAGATCGGCCGTACCATCTGGACTGGCATCATCAATAAAAAGGAGGTCCACATTTACACGCGACACATAAGTATAGATCTGCTCGACGAGTTTATGAATATTCTGCACTTCATTGTACGTTGGCACGATAATAAGCATCTGCTGATCCGACACGTCAACCTCCTATTCAAACTCCTCCCTCCACAAAAAAACTTTGCCCGGGCAAGCTAAGAACTATATATTATCCAAGAATAGACTTCTCCACTAGAAGCCATCCATATTTCTAACCGCGAACACATCGCCTCACATATACCTCATAGGACAAACTATGGATACCACAAAAATGAGCCAGCCCGCACCTAACGAGGCGAAAATTCAAGCTATTTTTGAAGATTTTTACACCAAAGCTTTTGCGGATGGCATTCTCGGACACTTTTTTTTCGGTCTTGACAAACAACGGATTATCACTTTTCAAACAGCGTTTACCTGCCAAATGCTAGGTATCCCCGGAGCCACCCCTTACCGTGGCCGAGGACTCAAACAAGCCCATGCAGATCTCCCCCCCTTTAAACGCGTGCACCTGATGCGTCGAAGGCATCTGATGCGCGAAGTCTTGGAGCAGCACAAGGTGCCTGCAGACTGGTGCGAGCTATGGCAAGCCAAAGAGCATGCACTTGAGGCTCTGGTCACCTCAGGGCAAAGTTCCACCGCTCAAGCGCAAGCTTCCTGCCACAAAAACAAGCCCACCTCCACATGAGATCCCCCATCTAAATCCACTTGCTCATACAAAAAATCTCTTAATAAGAGTGACACTCTACTCCACTCGCCACAAATAGAGGATGGTGTTAGGGCATATCACCCAAAAAGTCTAGGAACGACATCGGGAATATTCGCCGATGTCTTGGTAAGCGCAAAAAGCCTTGGAAGAATCAGGGCAACAGATGAGACAACCTCTTGCGTCCCCATTTTCAAATTCAAATCATGCAAGACAACCTCTTAAAAATAAGAATTGACATCCAATTTTATTTTCGTAATCTGGATACGTCATTCAAAATAGGAGTTATAATAATGACCTTCATAAAAAAAATATATTTAAGAAGTTTTTTAACTCTCGTCTTGTCTTATCTCTTTGTGCTATCAGGCAAAGTGAATGCGTCTGAGCTGGAAAACCTTAACCCTCAGCGCCTTGGATTTATACGCGAATTAGTGGTAACAGGGCAAAGTACGTTGTTTGGCTTATGCCCCCATTGCACATCCTTAAATCGGAAGATGCAAGGGTTTACGCTTCACCAACCCCACACTTGTATTGCGGGCTGTGGGCAGCAATTTTTATGGTCGGATTGCACCTCACTCAAGGAGCACCTTGCAGAACATGATGCACAGTGGTATGAGCAGTTGCAGGCGAGTCAACCTGATCCGAATATCCACTTGCAAAAGATATCCAAAGATGAAGACCACATTCAATTGAAAAGACTTTATGCTCAAGGAGAAAGAAACTTTCGTGGGGCTGTATTTAAGCACATAGACCTGAAAGGGTTTAGCCTCGCGGATACGGACTTAAGAGGTGCCTCTTTTTCTGATCTCAATATCACGGACATGGACTTCACCAATGCAGATTTACGCGGAGCCAAGTTTAATCGGGTTGTTCTACGCAACACTAATTTTAAGAAGAGTGATTTTAGGGGGGCAAAATTACAAACAGTCAATTTTGGTGAGGTTAATTTTACCAAGGCGAACTTTGAAAACACCCACTTGGGGCCACAGAATTGGCGGCGGAGTAATTTAAAGGCAGTTAATTTCCAAGGTGCCTCTTTCGAAGGGAGTCTGCTGAGCCGAACGAATGTATTGGATTTGTATGCATCTGGGTATCGAGACTTTAGTAAGATCCAGCTAGAGGGCATTAATCTGAGTGGCACGACTCTGGTAGGAGCAGACTTTACTGAAAGCCGACTTCACCGAGCGAGCTTTCAAGCAGCGGATTTACAGCAAGTTTGTTTTAAAAAAGCAGATCTGCGTCTGACGGATTTCCGCAAGGCAGATTTACGGAAAGCCAATTTCGAGCAGATCAACATAGGGCCTACTACTATCGTCACCCGTACCAGCGTTGTAAATGGCCACGTGATCACATCACGGGCAATGCCTTTTTTGAGGCATGCTAGGGTGAATGAAGCACGCTTGGATCGTGAGGCTTTGCATGCTTTATACCGTGCGCATGTGTATTATTTTAAAAATGTGGATTTGAGTGGTGTGGATTTGAGTGGACTCTCTTTATTTGGAATTCAGTTGTGGGGAGCAAATACCCGTGGGACCAACTTACAAGGAACACGGGGTATTATGCATATTAAGCTTAGGCAAGCTTTGATTCGGACGTTCGAGCGTCGATGAGATATCTGCTACAGCTCCTTCCAACCCCTAGCTGAAAAGTTGCGAGTACAGTTTCGAGCCCAAAAAAACGATAACAGGCAAGCCCCCATAAGGGGCAAGAGAAATAGATACCTGAAGATTAGTTATGAGTGAGAAGAACATAGACAATATTCAACAGTGGCTAAAGATAGCAGTGGATGGATTTTAGCCGAGCTTTGCAAGCCTGGATTCAATAGCATCCAGCCTTTGGAGCACGGTTTTTTCCCCTAAAAACCTCTCTCTGAGGGCCTGATTGAGTAAGGGTTGGTACTTGGTTCCTGTGCGCTCTGCTTCGCTTTGCACGGCTTCTAGCACGTCTCCGTCTAGATAGATCGTTACTTTCGCCTTGGCTTTCTTCATATCGAGATCACCTATGTCGTGCTTGCCGTATTCAACTTTATCAGACATCAAAGTATGCCTCCCATTGGTCGTTTAAGAACTCTTGTTGCTCTTCTATGAATTTGTGAATCCTATTGACGGACGACTTGTTAAACCCCCGAGAGCTAGCAATCTCTAGGGTGTCTAGCCAGACCTTCATCTCTGGGCCTCCTTTTCGCGCGGGGCTGAGTCCTACGTGTATATGAGGTCTTAGGCCCTCGTTCGAGTAGAAAAAGAACCTCAAACCGCCAATGATCAAGACTATAGGCATGGCGTTACCTCCCACACCTATTATACATATTTTATCGGTATTTTTACATACTAAGTTTAGTGGGAAGTTCTGTTGCAAAAAGGTAATAGTATATGAAACACACCTAAATAGCCGTAATAGATTGGTTTTTGACTCATAGCACGCTTGGATCGTGAGACTTTGCTTCTTTTGAAAGAGCAGAGGATAAGGTTGCAAGTTAAGGTGGCGTGTGCTCCATTTTTAGATGAAGCGCCCCACCCGGAAAAAATATCCCCCTATCCTTTTCCCTGACCCTGCTTAGGTTTTAGGCCGCGGCAGTGGCTGCATTTTGTCAATCGGCAAACTTCTTGTAGGCTTAGAGGTGGTGAGCTGGT
>JAPPOJ010000126.1 GCA_028817975.1 Zetaproteobacteria bacterium
ATCATAGAACAGTAACTCTAAATTATATGCCCTTTTTTGTCTAAGTTGTAGCAATTTTTTTGGATTGATGTCTGTGCAACAGGGTGAGATATGTGGCACGGGAGGAGGGAGTTTACAGAGTGTGTGGAATTATTGGGTATGTGGGTAAAACCCCTTGTGTAGAATTTATTTTTGAGGGTTTGAAAAAGTTAGAATATCGTGGCTACGATTCTTCTGGGATTGCGGTCTACGATTCGGGCCATTTGCACCTTATTAAAAAGCCTGGGAAAATTAAAAACCTTCAGCCTTACCTGGGCAGTTTGCCCTCTGCGGCATCCAGCGGTATGGGGCACACCAGGTGGGCCACCCATGGAGAACCTTCTGAATTGAACGCTCATCCTCATATGGAGCAGGGCATTTCGGTGGTGCATAACGGTATTCTTGAGAATTATAAGGAACTTAAAATTGAACTGATGCGTGAAGGAGCGGTCTTTCAGTCCGATACCGATACAGAAGTGATGGTACACCTACTTGCGCGAGAATTGGCTTATGTTAAGGACCCTAAAAAGGCTATTTTAAACATTGTGCCCAGGTTAGAGGGGGCGTTTGCCTTTGGGATTATGTTTGCCGATTATCCGGATACGGTTTATTTGGTCAAGCAAGCTTCGCCTCTGGTGGTAGGGTTAGGTGAAGGAGAAAGCTTTTTTGCCAGTGATGCTTTGGCACTGCTCGGCCATTGTAAAAATTATGTATATCTTGAAGATGCGCAAATTGCTGAGCTTAAGAGTTCTGGGCTGCAACTCTACAACTTCCACGGGGTGCAGGCGGAGTTTGAGGTGACACAAATTGATGAAGCTGCCTTTTCGGTTGATAAGGGAGGCTTTCACCATTATATGCGTAAAGAAATTAGCGAACAGTCGCGCATTATAGCTGCTGCGATTGCAAAGTACTTGGGGCCTGGATCTCTAGAAAGTTGGGCGGATGTATTGGACAAGTTGCCTGCCAAGGGAAAGATCGCTGTCCACGAGCAGACCCCAGTCTATATTGTGGGTTGTGGGACGGCTTATTATGCTGGCATGTTAGGTAAATACCTTATAGAAAGTCTGACCGCTGTGCAAGTTCAGGTCGAGTTAGCCAGTGAGTTTCGCTATCGTCAGCCCAAGCTGAGGGCAGGTGCGATTGCCATTGCGGTGACGCAATCTGGAGAAACGGCAGATACTTTGGCGGCCGTGCAGTATGCCAAGCGCCAAGGGGCTACAGTTTATAGCCTTTGCAATGTCGAGCACTCCTCGATTGTGCGTGAGAGTGAGGTCTTTATTCCTCTGGGATGTGGTGCCGAAATTGGTGTAGCCTCTACGAAAGCTTTCACAGCGATGGTTTTTAACTTTTATCTCCTTTCTTGGGTGGTTGCCTCCCAATTTGAGTCTGTAGCACAAAGCCCTGCAGAAGAGTTGCGTTCGCTGCCTCTGTTGTTGGAGCGTATACAAGCCATGGATGCACAGATTGAGCAGGTTGCGAAGCAGATTGTAGAGGCGTCCAGCTGCATTTATATGGGGCGTGGTCACCACTTTCCTCTTGCTTGTGAAGGGGCTTTGAAGCTGAAAGAGCTGTCTTATATTCATGCGGAGGGTTATGCTGGAGGTGAGTTAAAGCATGGACCTATTGCGTTGATTGATCGTTCGATGTTTGTGGTGGCTTTGGTACCACGGTGTGATGGTTATGACAAGATGGTCTCTAATATTCAAGAGGTCATTGCACGTGAAGGACGTGTGATTGCGGTGGGTGCGGAAGACGATCGACAATTGCAGGAGATGGTAGAGTACTATATACCTTCTCCGCAAGTAGATGACCCAGCTTTGCAAGCAATTCTGACGGCGGTAGTGCTTCAGTTGTTTGCGTATTATGTAGCAGTGCATCGTGGGACGGATGTGGATCAACCCCGCAATCTGGCCAAATCAGTTACAGTAGAGTAGTTGTTTTCAAAAGATAAGGTACGGAGATGTGGCAGGAAAGCTGGGCTGATGGAGGAAATCAGCCAGAAGTAGGTCCGAAAATGGATACGGAAGATATTTTGCAGGGTTTGAGCGAAGTGCAACAGCAGGCTGTACTTCACCGAGAAGGGCCGATGGTTATCTTTGCGGGGGCAGGGAGCGGTAAGACCAGAATTATTACGACGCGCTTGGTGTACTTGATGCGCCACGGAGTTCCCCCCCGCCGTTTATTAGCGGTGACTTTTACCAATAAAGCAGCACGAGAGATGCGTGAGCGTGTGCAAGAGATGTCTGCGGAAGCTGAGTATGTGCAGATGAGCACGTTTCACGCTTTGTGTGCGCGTTGGTTGCGGAGTTATGGTGATCGTTTGGGGTACGGAAGTGATTTTGCGATTTTGGACAGTGCCGACTGTTTAAAGTTGATGAAAGACATTTTGAAAGGCTTTCCGGAGACCGTAAGTCGTGAGTTAGGTCGGCCCCAGAGTTACTTGGCGGCGATTGAAAAAGCCAAACGGAGGCTGTGGCTCCCGAATCAGTTGTCTGCAGATACAGCTGCAACGGAGGGCTTATTTCCTCCATATGGAATCGAGATTTACAAGCAGTACCAACAGTCGATGGCGTCGGCAAATGCGATGGATTTTGGTGACTTGATTGCAAATATGGTTCTTTTGCTGCGTACGGATATGCAGGTCAAGCAGGAGCTGCAAAGTAGATATCGCTACATTATGGTGGATGAGTATCAGGATACGAATCAAGTTCAGTTTGAACTTATTCAACATCTTGCTGAAGCTCATCACAATTTAGTTGTGGTGGGAGATGATGATCAGTCGATTTATAGTTGGCGTGGAGCTGTCCCGGAAAATATCATTCGTTTTGATCAACACTACCCTGAGGCAAAGCAAGTCCGTTTAGAACACAACTATCGCTGTAGTGGCAATATCATTGCAGCAGCCCGTGCAGTCATTCAAAAAAACAAACACCGTGCGGATAAAAAAATATGGACGACCAATGCAGCGGGAGATCCTGTTGATGTTGTCTGTTGTGTCGATGGGAGAGATGAAGCCGATCAGATTGTTGGGATGGTGCGTGAAGAGAAGCAAAGGTATACCTACCCTCAGGTTGCGATCTTCTATCGTACGAATGCTCAGTCACGGGTACTTGAAGAAGTCTTTAAAAGGTATCGTATCCCATACCGTATTTATGGTGGCATGCGCTTTTATGATCGCGCGGAAATTAAAGATATTCTCGCTTATCTAAGGCTTGCGTTGAACGAGCGTGATAACATTGCATTTCAGCGTATTGTCAATGTTCCAACTCGCGGTATCGGGAATGCTGCGCAGGCACTGATTCAGGAGGCTGCTCAGCGTGAGCAAATCAGTTACTTGGCGGCTGCTCGTCTTTCTACCCATGTGAAAGTCCAGAAGTTTGTGATGATTGTGGATCAGCTCAAACATGCTCTGGTGACAGAACCTTTGGGGGACTTGGTGAGCCTGGTCATGTCTTGTGTCGACTACCAAGCGTATCTCAAGAAAAAGTTTCCTGAACAGCTGGAGGATAAGCTTGACAATGTCATGGAGTTGGGAACAGCCTTGGAGGATTATGAAAATTTGACGGCACAACCCTCATTGCGGGATTGGCTTGAAGAAGCAGCCCTTGCAGGTAGTGAGAATGAAGCGGAGGGAGGGATCTCCCTGATGACGATGCACTTGGCCAAAGGGCTTGAGTTTGACAGGGTGTATGTTGCCGGTGTTGAAGAAACTTTGCTTCCTCATCAGAACTCGATGGGAGACTTAGCCGAGCTAGAAGAAGAACGGCGTTTGTTTTATGTGGGGATGACGCGAGCGAAACAGAAGTTGAGTCTTTTTTATGCACAGCAGCGCAATTTTTATACTGAGCAACGTGTGATGAAGCCATCGCGGTTCTTGCGTGAAATACCTCAGAGCGTGGTGCGTGATTCTGGTATGATAGGCTCCGAAGTGGAATCTTCAGGTTTTGGGGGTTCATCGTCACCTTGTTTGAGTTTTGCTGTAGGTGATCGGGTGTCCCATCCTGCTTTTGGGAGTGGCCGTGTCGTGAAAATCGAGCAGGAAAGAAACAAGACCAAGCTCTTCATTGACTTTGCCGATTTTGGCTTACGTAAGCTGGATGGCCGTTACCTTAAGAAAAATTCCTGAGTATTCTTTGTTTTTTAGGGTGTCCAATGCCAATAGTAAGCCAGACACGCGAGAATAAAAGCCCCGATCGTTGGGGTTTTGATGATTGGGTGAGGAAGCTTGGGTTGGAGCATGCTGGCGAAAGCTAAAACAATGACTGCGGGGTAAACGACTTTAAGTGTGGGGGTCAGAAAGATCATAATTTGACTGAATCCAACTGGGGCAACCACAGCGGTGAGTAAGAGTACCGCCGAGTAATACCTGGTCGGGGTAAGTAACGTACGTTGAGGTCGAAAGCTACCGAGGGATAGGGTTAGCCCTATTATTGTGGTTAGGCAAGCGAGAACTACAGCGAAGTTTGCCACCATCCCACCGAATGGCCCGAGGGTTTTTTGTGCGAGTTCCGCAAGTAAAAATACGCTTTCTGTGTGACGCAGTTCGGGGAAGCTGCTGCCGACATAGGCTAGGCCGCTATATATGAAAGCCAAGATGAGAAAACTATACAGACTCGAAACGATAATCTGACCTATGCGTTCTTGAGTGGTTGTATGAGAGGGTTGCAAGTTCCATATAGTCGGCCCGAAAAACAGTGCCGCAAGCAAGTCCAAGGTGCCGTAGCCAGTGACGAATCCTGTGGTGAATGCATCGAGGTTGTTTACACCATTTGCAGTTGGGGTCTGTCGGTACCAGAGCCCGAGTGTGATAATCGCAAAGAGACATGACGTTAATAATGGACTCAAGATACGTCCCAGTAGAGTATTCATATGATGAGGTCGGATGACACAGCACCATGCCAGGAAGCAAAATAGCCAAGAGAACCAAAAGAGGCTGAGATTGGGAAAATAAGGTATCAGGCTAGCATGTGCGACTGATACGCACCTTGGCAAAGTCACGAGTGGCCCTAGTGTGAGTACCAGGGTGACTGCCAACAAACGTGCTGGGGTTTTTCCGGCTTGGTTTAAGAAAGCTTGTAGATTGCCGTGGTATAAGGTGATGGCCGTCAAACCTGCAAAAGGTAAGACAATGGCAGTGGCCCCCAATCCGAAAATAGCCGCGATCACCCCATTCCCATGGTGGACCCCCAGTTCGATTGGAAAGATTGCGTTTCCTGAACCGAAGAACATGGAGAAAATGGTAAATACTAAGGTCAAGTTGGGGCGTAGAGCCGTCTGCATGGGCGATGCCTTAAGCCTTTTAAATGAAATACATCGAACACCTCCGCAGCAGGATAGGTGAAAATGGTAAGAATTGCAAGGTGAAGATCAAGGCTTGTTCGTTTCCCCTGTTTTGTTAGGAGGTTCAAGCGGGCTGATTGAGCCTTTCACGGAAGTAAGGAATGGTCCTGTCGAGTCCCTCTGCAAGGGAAACTTTGGGCCTCCAGTGCAAGTCTTGCGTCGTTCTGGTGAGGTCGGGACGGCGACACTTGGGGTCGTCCTGTGGAAGGGGTTGGAACACTATTTTTGATGTGGAACCTACTTTAGGTAAGACTTGATCGGCTAACTCTTTCATCGTGATTTCTTTGTCATTGCCCAAATTATAAGGCCTCATTTGACTCGGCTTTGCTGCGGATGCAACAGCTACGATGCCGTCAATAAGGTCGTCTACATAGCAGAAAGAGCGCGTCTGCTGGCCATTCCCGTACAAGGTGATGTCTTGGTTTTGAATCGCTTGGGTGATGAAATTGCTGACAACGCGACCATCATTGCATGCCATTTGTGGTCCATATGTGTTGAATATCCTGACAATGCGGGCGTCGACACCGTGAGTACGTACGTAGTCAGCACAGAGGGTTTCGGCACTGCGTTTGCCTTCGTCATAGCAAGAGCGGATACCGATAGGGTTGACATTGCCCCAGTACTCTTCAGTCTGAGGGTGCTGCTGGGGGTCCCCGTATATCTCTGAAGTGGAAGCTTGCACGAGTGTTGCTTGCGTCCGTTTGGCGAGCCCAAGCATGTTTAGAGTCCCTAAAACACTGGTCTTCATCGTATAGATGGGGTTCCACTGGTAGTGCACAGGGCTTGCGGGACAGGCAAAATTTAGAATAAGTTCTACCTGGGTGCGAAACGGCTCAATCACGTCGTGGCGGATAAGCTCAAAGTCTGGATTGTGGCGTAGGTGAGCGATATTTTCTTTACTGCCTGTAAAGAAGTTATCTAAGCATAGAACCTCATAACCCATTTCTAGATAGCGTTCGCAGAGATGGCTGCCGATAAACCCAGCACCACCGGTGACAAGAACTCTAGGCTTGCGGCTCAATCGTACGGTCATGGTGTTCCCCCTTATTGAGTTTAGTGCGAGTGGTCCGTGGTTGGGCAGGTAGGCTAGGTCTTCCTATTCCAATGTAGTGTAATCCAGCAGCGGAGACGGTTTCTCTATCGAAAAAGTTACGTAAGTCAAATACAGGTGCATTTAAACCCAGTGTAAGGGCGATAGCTTGCCAGTTGGGGAAGCGGAACTCACTCCATTCGGTCAAGAGGGTGAGCGCATCCGCTGATTCGAGTGTTTCCTCGGTGGATAAGCAGGTTTGAAAGTTTGGATGCGCCCCAAATATAGCCGCAAAGCTTTCTCCTCCTTGTGGGTCGTAGGCTTTGACTTTAGCCCCGGCACTGACCAACCCTTGAACAATGGTGAGTGCGGGTGCCTCGCGCACATCATCTGTTTCGGGTTTGAAACTCAACCCCCAGATCGCGATGGATTTACCTTTGAGTGCACCGTTAAAGTGTTTAGAAATGAGTTCAAAACAGTGATTTTTTTGTACTTCGTTGGCATCGTGAACGGCGTTCATAATGCCTAAATGGGTACCATATAAGTTTCCAAGGTGGCGTAGTGCTTTGACGTCCTTTGGAAAGCATGATCCTCCATACCCAGCTCCAGCGCGGAGAAAGAGTGGCCCAATGCGAGGGTCGGAGGCGATTCCGCGACGGACTTGTTCGATGTCGCCTCCAGCGCTTTCACAGAGCATGGCCAACTCGTTCATAAAGCTAATACGTGTCGCGAGCATTGCATTGGCTGCATACTTCGTCAGTTCTGCAGAGCGCCGGTCGAGCCACACGAGGATGTCAGGTTTTTCTTGGGTGAAAGGTGCATAGATTGCAGCGAGTGTGTCTTGGCCGGCTTGGTTTTGAGTGCCGATGACAATACGGTCTGGTTTTAGAAAATCTCGAATCGCATTGCCTTCTTTTAAAAATTCGGGATTCGAAACGACGGGTACAGTAAAGTGCAGTTTACGTGTTGCTAAGGTACTCTGAATGATGCTCTCTACCCGTTCGCAGGAACCGACAGGCACGGTCGACTTGACGATGACGGTTAACGGTTTGGTGATGGTTTGGGCGATATCGGAAGCAACGCGCTCTACATAAACCAGATCAGCCGCACCGTCTTCTCCTGGGGGGGTGCCTACAGCAATGAAAACAGCCTCGACAGAGCCGATATCTTCTTCGAGGTTTGTACTAAAACGTAGTCGATTGCGTTTCATGGCTCTTGACATGAGCTGCTCGATACCAGGCTCATAGATGGGGGATTTCCCCTTACGAAGCATTTGGACTTTGTTCTCATCAATATCTGCGCAGATTACATCATGGCCACATTCGGCTAAACAGACCCCGGACACGAGACCAACATATCCCGTGCCCACCATCAGGATTCGCATTCAATCGCCCCCTATATGTATAAACGTCTTGGAAGACAGCCTAGCAAATAGAAATGAACCTTTTACATAGGTGTAGGTCAAAGTATAGCGCACAATTTCTTTGCAGAAAACCGTGATCGGTATTGAGTTCGTCGAAGCTCTGTGGCGGTGGGGGGAGTGAGTCTAGGGTAGCTCAAGGCATGGTTGTGAAAAGAGCTACTTGATTTTTTTGAGCACTTTTTTTGTAGAGTCTTCATCAATGCGATTGGGTGGATGGTGTATCGTTTGGTGTTTGTACAGTTTCGTATTGTGGTGGGAGACGACCTGATTTCTTCCTTGCTCTTTGGCTTCGTACAAAAAGCGATCGGCACAACGCACGATGTCTTCATGGCTATGATAGTTGATTTGTTCGTGCTCTTTAATGGTAGCGACTCCCATGGAAGTGGTCACCTTGACTTGATGTACCCCGTTATCGAAATGATGTGTGTCCACTGCCTGACGTATCCTTTCCGCTGTTGCCAAGGCTCCTTCGAGGTTGGTTTCTGGGAGCAAAATGACGTACTCATCTCCTCCATAGCGTGCCGCAATGTCGAGAAAACGTATATTCTCACTGATGAGCTTGCCCACCTTAGCAATGACGAAGGACCCAAGTAAGTGATCGTTGCCATCATTAATTTTCTTAAAACGATCTAGGTCCATCATGATGATCGAGAGGTTCTTCTGATACCTATCCGCGCGGGCAAACTCTTGGCGCAGTCGCTTCCAGAAGTAAGGCATATTGTTGAGTTGAGTTAATTCATCTGTAATGACAATTTTAGACAGTTTGAGGTTTTGTGCTCGGATGCGGCGGTTATTGGCTTGGATGGTGTCGATCAAGTTTTTGATCCGAGCGACTCCATAAATATGGGCGCGTAGTTCTTCGGTTGTTTGTTCTTTGCTACAGCAGTCGTCGGCCCCCAGCTTTAAGGCTTGGATTTTGAGACTAGGCTCGAGTTCATCGGTCACGAAGAGTACGCCTGTGTAGCCGTTGCTGTGTGCATGGGTACGAATGTAGCGGCATATGCCAAGGCTCTTGCGATCTTTTGCGTTGAGTCCCAGGATAACGATATCAGGGCTTTGTGTCACGATTTTATCCAGAGCGTCCTCATGCTCGTTGACGTGCTGCAAAATAACCTCTTTACCATAGATATGGGCTGCGGTAAGGCACTTTTTGTAGTAGTCACCCGTGGCAGAATCACTGTCATACGCAAGTATTTTTAGAGTTTCTTTAGAATTTTTGGACTGTTGCTCTCTGTTCATGGGCTGGTTATATTTCCCCCTCAAGCTCTTGTCGGAATATGGGGAGGAGGAATTGAGTCCATCAGCTCGGCAGAACGGGTGGCTCGCGTTTGCTGGCTGTGTATGCCTCTTGGGTCATTTGAGACAATTTAGGGTCTTGAATATCTGTATTTTGAAGCTGTTGTGCTTGTGCCTCAAGACTATTAAGGTACCTTGCAGCAATGTCGCGCAAAAGTCGATTGATTGCAGAGTTTGGAAGGGGTACGCCTTGAGGTCTCACAAAAATTTTGAGTTCTGTAAAGGTCTTTTGTGGATTGTTAGGATCAGGAGTTAAACGCAGGCTTGATACGAGTTCACCGGCTCCGCACTTTTGGGTCAGATCATGATCCTCGGGCGACCGAGCTTTATCTCCATAAGTATTGATAAAGATAGAGCTTCCTTCGCGGCGTACGCAATGTAAAGAAAAGACGCCTTGCTGACGAAATGGGCCGGTTTCGATGACCACGACTTGCCGCTTGACGGCTTCGTGCTCGGGTCCTGAACCGTGAAGGTCTTGGGGAGCAAAAGATTTACTTTTTTTGCAGTTGGGCGCCCACTGCCAGTGTTCATCTAAGTTTTCTAAAACAGTCATGATTCTGCGAAGATTCACATTCATGTGTTTGATTCCAGCGCGTGCTCGGAGAGGCTCTTTGTTCATGCGTCCATACGCGGTCCGAACTCCGTCTATATATCCGCTGCTTTGCCATGAGAAGTGGGTAAACCACCGTTCTGACCAAGTAAAGTCAGGTGTTTTATCTGTGGCTAGCTCTGTTGCGTGGTAAGGAGTTGCAAGTGCTTTGTCTTGAAAGCCGATTGGTGAGAGTTCCAGGCAGTATAAGCTCATGAGAAAAATATAAATATTTGAGGGTAAGGAGTGTTTTGGACTCATTCTTGTCTCCTCGTTGTGTATGAGTAGATCCCCAAAAGATAATAGCGAAAGCTGCTGGGTAGGGCTAGCTATGGGCTAAATTCTTTGGGGGGACCACGCGATATGTTTTTACTTGCGTAGAAAAGATGTCGTGTTATTTTGATTGCCAACACGGGGTACTCTTTGTTACAATGTGCGCTTAGATTAAGCTCTCTTTAACCTTCATGAAATCATTCTTTACCTTGGAACACCCTTATGAAACCCCTCAGTAATCATTGGGCAGATATCTGTGCTGCAAATATTGTACGAGAGAAACCACAACAAGATTTATACGTTGTTGCCAGTGGGATAACCCCCTCTGGGCGTGTGCATTTTGGTAACTTTCGTGAAGTTATTACTGTAGACTTAGTGGCTCGTGCATTACTTAAGTTGGGAAAAAAGGTTCGATTTATTTACAGTTGGGATAATTTTGATACCTTGCGTAAGGTTCCTAAAGGAGTACCTCATCCCGAGTCCTTTTCAGGCTATCTAAAGCAAGCTATTGCGCGTATTCCTGATCCCTGGGAACAGGAGTCGAGTTATGCAGCCGGACGTATTAAGTTATTTGAGGCTGAGCTCAAGCATGTGGGTATTGCGCCTGAGTATCGTTATCAAGAACATTTGTATGCTCGTGGCACCTACGCACAGGGGATTCGTGCGGCACTCGAAAACAAAGATGCGATTGTCCGTATTCTGAATCAGCATCGTAAGGAGCCTCTCGCATCAGAGTGGTTGCCGACCACTGTATACTGTTCGCAGTGCCATCGAGATCAGGTCGTAGAACAAAAGTACCTTGGTGAGTGGCAGTACTCTTATGTCTGTAGCTGTGGCCACAAGGAGACTTTTGATATTCGTGAGTCACAAAATATTAAGCTGCTTTGGCGTGTGGACTGGCCGATGCGCTGGGCTCACGAAGCTGTAGACTTCGAACCGGGGGGGAAAGATCATTCCTCGCAGGGTGGTTCTTTTGATACGGGAAAAGAGATCGCTCAGCAAGTTTGGGGAGTGCAGGCACCTATTTACTTGCAGTATGACTTTGTGGGTATCAAAGGCCAGGGGGGGAAAATGTCTTCTTCTAGTGGAGACAATATCACCTTAGGGGAAATCTTGAACGTGGTGGAGCCTCAAGTCGTGCGTTGGATCTTTGCGCAGCATCGTCCGAATCATGATTTTAATATTTCTTTTGATGAAGATATTATCAAGGTTTATGAGGAGTTTGATCGGGCCGAAAAGTTAGCTTACGACGTGCCAGAGAAACCAACGGGGAAATGGCTGGGATTGCGCCGCGCGTATGAGCTGTCTCAAGTTGACAACGCTGTGCTAAGCACTCAGAGTCCTGTACGTGCTGGGTTTCGGGTTTTATGCAATTATTTACAGATTTGTGATGGCGATATTGAACGTGTTTACAATAGGTTTTATCAGAATACTATTGTGAGTGAGCAGGATCGTCACGCGTTTTTGAGGCGTGCGAAATGTGCTTGGTTTTGGTTGGAAAACTGTGCGCCTGCGGAATTTTGCTACCGTCTCCATCCTCAACCTGTACAATTAGAGGTTGCACCTGTGTACCAGAAAGTATTGCAGGAGTTGGTGAGGATTGTGCGTGAGGTCGACTTAGAGTCTGCATCTGTAGAAGAAGTGAACACTCTCATTTATGACCGTGTGATTCGAGGCACAGGTGCGGAGCCTAAAGAAGCGTTTAGGACGATATACCAAAAACTGATCGGGCGTGATCGTGGTCCACGGCTTCCTGCTTGGATTAAAGAAATCGAAAAAGACAGACTGCTCACACTCTTAGGAGGCTAAGTGAACATTAGGTTGAGCATGGTACTTTGTTTCGTGATGATGTTCGTTGCTGTCGGTTGTACGACGTTAGATTGCCTGTCTTCTCAAGACTGCCCCGTTCCACCTCGGGTACTGTCGCTACAACTCGGTGCTGTGGAATCCAACCTTGAGGGCTTGTTAGCCAGCTTGAATGTTGTGGTGGATAACCCGAATCCTGTAAGCTTAGAGCTTGCCCGGGCGTGTGCTTGTGTGCGGGTTGATTCGGCTGCACCTTGTCTGGTGCAAGGGCAGCTGCTACAGCCTACCATGATTAAAGCTGCCTCGGTGACAGCGGTGCCGTTGCGTTTGCGTTTGGACTGGAAAGACCTCCGTTCTTTGCAAGCCCCACATGTAGAGATCTGTGCGGACTACGCTTGGACAGCTGGTTGGTGGTTTCCTGTGCAGCGTGATATCCAGTGCAAGTCGTTGCAGCTTCCGACCCAGTTCGGTGCAGCGGTCGCATTCTAACCTTTTGTCTACTCTGTGAGATGCCTCTAACTGTCAGCTAACGTGTTTTCTAGCTGAATAATGGTGAGGTCTCGCGCAGCAGATCTCTCTAGAATGCACTTTAACTTTTCTTTTCCTTGTAGCTTAGACTTGTGCACGAGGTTCATCAGTTGTTCTGCCTGGATTTTTGCATTCATGTAGGTCACTGCCGCAGTGTACTTGCGGCTTTCTCCGAGGGACTCTAGCCAGCCAAGTCCTTCATTATAGACGATGAAACTCGCGATATATGCTGAGATGATGGCGACTTGGTGTGCTTTGGGTAGCTTTTTCAAAATACGGTCACGATACTTCTTTCGAAGAATGGGTGGACAGTGTAGAAGTACGATATCTTGGAACATTTGATCGCTTAGGATGACCTCTTGTTCGGCGGTGAGATGATTGAGTAGTGTGTCTGTGACTTCATTGATTTCTTTGGAGATATCCAAAGAGAGCTGAATCAGAGTGGATTGATGACGCTGTTTTTGATACTCGTGAAAAAGTAGCTTGGCTTCTGTGGCCGCTTTGGCGCGTAGAATTTCGATGACTTCTTTGACATACTGCTCCTTGATATCCATATACTCTTTGTCGTCTAGGATGAGCGAGGCGATAATCTCGAAGGAAGAGCAGATGACTCCTGTCTTATTTGCACTGGAGTCCTTGATCATGAGGATTCCGGCTTCTTGGAGGTTTGTACGCGCTTGGTCGGTAAAGAAAATATTAGCTCCTTCAACCACAGCTCGGCACGAAGGTGTCCCCTTTTCATCTAAAAATAAATGGTAGTTGTTGTCATTGACGGTATAGGGGCGTCCTCCTGCGGGAATAAAAATATCTGCTTGAGTGGTGAAGTGCAGGCGATTGCGTATGTGCACGTTTTGGCTGGTGTCGGCATCAATGACAAATGCTTGACTGTTTTTGGAAAGCTTTGCTTTGTTGAAATGATTAATGGATAGTCCTTCTTTGACAAGGCGTAGCAACTCTTTCCAGTTTAACCCTTCGGGGTCGTGTGCAGCACCAAAACCATCTGCAATGGCTACGAGTCGTGCATTCTCGCCATATTCACGGTGGAGAATTTTTAGCTCATTTCCAGCCACATCTCCGTCCGGTCCTCCGGTCATTTTTACGGTAAACTTTTCTTTGGATGGACAAATACCAATAAAGCGTAGTGTATGATCGATGAATACGTGCAGGCCTTCTGAGGTAACGCCGTACTCTTTGTGATTAATGCCTGTACCGGGTTTAGAAGAGATGAATGCCTTCGCGTATTTATATCTACGGCGTTCGGCTTGTTGAGGTACCCAGGTAATGAGATCATTGGTCATATTTTCATCCGGGCCTAGGTAGATGATTTCTTCTCTGTCATCTGTATAGCTGACTTGTTTACTCGCTTGTTCTTCATGAATTTCGTCATCGGAGACAAGGAGGTCTAGCATGGCGTTGATGCCACCACGGACAGCTCTGGCGCGGTGCCCTTCTGGCTTGAGTACGAGTACAGCCTTTGAACCTCCTTCGGGGATATCTTTGTTTTTTAGCTGTTGTGCATGGCTAAGTCCGTAAACTTCGTCAAATAGCCCTGAGATGGCAAAGCCATAGTCCGTATCGTTTTTAGGCATGACAATCCGAAGGCCACCGCGGGCAACGTCGCGCCAGCGGATCTGAAAGAAACGATAGTCGCGGCCGATAATATAAAAAATACCATAGGGCTTTGCGGGGTAGTGTTGGCTGTCGAGTGCTTCAGGGTCGATTCTAAATGCTAGCCCTGTTTTGGTGGGGAGGAAATAGTTGGTCTTGAGCACGTGGTCACAAAAGTGGATGGCTTCGTAAAAAATATTACGTTCGACTTTATCCAGTAGTTGGGCAATCTTTTCACGCAACTGCTTGGAGCTTTTGGCATAGCCATCGTTTTTTCGCTTTTCTGGGTCAAGGGGGTTAAACTTGAGGCGAAACAGCTCAACGAGCTGTTTGGTCATTTCGTGATGGACTTGCAGTGTTCTAAAGATTTTGTACTCCGAGTAGTAATAAATATTTTCCTTTCCTAAGAGTACGTGAATCCAGGTTGCAATTGCACGAATCAAGTTGACAGCATTGATCGAAAGTTCCATAGGTTTGGATAGAAACTGGTTATAATCGTCCGAATCACTCCAACCTAGTGTTCTTAAGGCTTTCACTAGCTTTAGTATTGAAACTTGGTTGAGCTCTACTTGCTTCATCGAACGTTGGCGGAGGATAATATGCATTACGGTGATGGGCTCAGGATAACTGACCTCGAAACGTACCGTAAAAAAGCGAACAATGTCGAACTCGTAATGACTAATGAGTTGAAAAATATGCTCCAGTATTTCGCTGGGCTGAATGCCTTTAAACCCTAGAGTAAGCCTGCTTGTGGGTGAGTCTTTGAAAGGTTCGATGACTGTGTGTGCACCTTCATGGGACAGCATATGCAAAAGCATTTTAAAAGTGAGGCCGATGCGGCTGGGGGTGGCGTAGACTACAAACTCATGGTCTATATTTTCCAGGAAATTTTTGACTTCTTCTTTGTGATGTGGGTGCTCGGCCAGTAATTGCTTGCGTGCAGCGTCGAGCTTATGGCGTACGTGTTCATTCGTAGGATCTGCTTTTTGGAAGTCACGGCAATAAAAAGTAGAGAGAAAAAGGAGTCGATCGCGAGAAAAATAGAGAGAACCGAGTTTAATCGAAAACGGTTTCACTTTCTTAGCCATCTCAATCAGAATGTCTGTATATGATCCTGGTCCTATATAAGTCACTTTGGTGTGATGATGGTCCCAGAGTTCCACTGTTTGTTTGGTTTCGAAAACGTGCCCTGTGATTACAGCGGAGAGGTGGCGTACTTTCTCTGCACGTGGAGTGGTCTGATAATACATGCGTGGTAGGTTGTTGAAGAACCAAGGCGTCAGGATGGCGATACTTTGGTCTAAACCGACCCTCACGGTATCGGCGAAATCGTGAATATATGTTTCGAGATCTTCTCCTGTCTTCTCAAACTGAAACTCGACGTCTGGGCGAGCAGAGTTTTCGATATTTGCTCCGTTCAAGGTATATTCTTCATGTTCATTTGGATCAATACTCATTGTGTTTCCCCTAGTATTGTGAAGGTCTCTTAGATTGCTGCTTGATATGTCTATTGTTCTCACTCATATCACTATTTCCTCCAAAATTCGAGTAGAAACACATACAGCTGGGGGTTGTGTCTAGCTTGTTTGGGTTTAGCTTCATCCGCACCACTTTTCATCTAAGCTTTGCATTATGTCAAAACTGGGAAAGTTTCTCCCTGCGGCCTTGACGGCTTCCTTGACATCGGAACTTGGTGTGCGGTTTTGAGAGGTAAATTGTTCGTAAAAACGCAGGCAAGCTTGCTCGATCCCTGCACCACGGAAGCAACTTGGAAGTCCTGTAAATCCCTCTAAGGCAATTTGGAACAGTGCCTTGCTGATTTGCGCCATAAATGGGTCCTCAAGTCCGTAGCTCGCGCGTTCCATGAGCTTGTCTAGCTGGTGGGCATAGGGAATGAGGAGTTCGAGGCAAGACTGGATTGCAGGCTCGTGGTATAGAAGGCCGCAGTAGTAGGCTGCGGGGACAAATTGCCAAGCAGGTGATTGCGCATCAATACTCCTAAGCTCAAGGAATCCTTTAGGGCGAACTTCGGGAAAGAGCAATGTAAGGCTGTGCTGATAATCTGTAAGAGTAGGGGGTGTTCCTTGGTAGCCAGAAGTGAGCCATTCCGAGGTGGTTAAAGGTGGCTGAGGTGTTTGGTTCTGGTGTTGAGGGAGATAAATGACCTGTGACCTAAGTGAGAAGTCTAAATAAGCATCCACGCAGGCATCTCGTGTGCGCTGTTGGATAATTTGGTCTAATTTGGGAAACCCGCAGCGAGAGGGATCTACGTGACGCCATACCAGAGTGCGGTAGCCGTCTCTTCCTGTGTCTTGACAGCCCATATAACGGGAGTGGGCAAAAGTCGCAGCGGCAAAAGGTGCTAGGAGTTGGCTTGCAAGGTAGCGTTGTGCCAAAGTGGTGGGACAGTTGCCGAAATCAAGGCAAATCTGCACGGTCATTGTTTGACGCATCATTTGTTGGCCATAGGGGCTGATCGTTTTAAAATACTTGTCCATTGCGATATAGCGAGGCTTCTGCATTTGTAGGTCAATCTCAGCAGGCGAATGCCATGGAGTGATACCCATTTGAAATGTATGCCAATTGAGTGGAGCAAAGTGTTTCTGAATGCCTGATTGGATGGTGCGCACTCTGGACACAGCATCTGCCAGGCATGGGTATGGCAGTGTTGAAAACTCAATTTGTCCTCCAGGCTCAAAGGTGATGTTCTCTTGGTGCTGGGTTTGGAAAGAAGTGATATGTGCTGTTTCTGGGTCTAGAGTGGGCATCCAACCCAAATCTTGACCCACTTTTTGCAGGATATCGGTAAGGCAATGAGAGTTAGGTTTGGTGCGCCAGAGAGGAAGAGGCTGGGGTAAAGCCTCCTGCCCCCTTTGGTATTTGATGGGGAACATCTCAAACTCGATTCCTACACGCCCAGGCCACTTGGGGTGCTTTTGTCGGTATTTAATAGGCTCCAACTTGAAAACATGATTTTTGATAAACTCGCGGCATTCTTCTTGGGATATTGATGTCATACAATATACTTTCACTATGTTCTGAAATTTTAATCGCTTAACGAAGAGTATTGTAGTCCATCTCTTCAAGAGAGGGTAAGAGGTCGCTTAACTTGTACGCTCGTTTGAATGGGCTTGTTTTTAGCAGTGATTTTAGATCGTGGCTTTTGGATATATGTGTTCTGTGGACACATGTGGACCGTGATTCCTGGGAGTTACTGAATCTATGATGCAGTCTTTGTTTCCTCGTGCTGAAACCAAACACTCGCTTATAATGGTATGGGTATTACTTTTCATGGGGGCGTCCTATGCGTATTTTGCTCTTGCTTTACCTGTTATGCTTTACGCACTCTTTACAAGCAAAAGTAGAGGCAGGTTTAAATGTAGGAGCTATGGCTCCTTTGTTTGACAGTATGGATATTGCAGGGAAAAAATTCAGTTTAAAAGAGAAGTTACAGCAGGGACCTGTGGTGATTGTTTTTTATCGAGGGGGTTGGTGTCCTTACTGTAATATACAGCTGAGCGATATTGAGCGTAAGTTACTTCCTCAGTTGACAAAGATAAATGTATCTCTGGTGGCAATTAGCTCGGACAAGCCAGACCGACTGACCACAGCTGCTTTAAAAAACAGACTGAGCTTTCCAGTTATTTCCGACCGTGAGCTGAAAATCATTCAAAAGTATCAGCTTAGGCAACCTTTAGATGCCAAGACAACACAAATTTATAAGGATAAATTAAATTTTGATGTTGCCGAAGAGGTGGATAAAAAAATAACGGTACCGGCTGTCTATGTTGTCAATCAGAAAGGCAACATAGTTTATGCTTTCGCAGAATTTAATTATAAAGTGCGTGCTCCTCATTCAGATATCGTTGCTGCGGTAAAAGCAGCGCAGTAAAGCCCATGGAACCGACTCAGCGTAGGTAGACGAGATGAAAAGGTTTTTGACTCTCAGCTTTGTCTTTGTTGTATTTGGTTGCTCTCTCTCCTGTGGCAAGAAATCATCTCCGCAAGCTATCTTACCGTCTCAGCAAGAGTCGAAAGTAAGTTCTGCAAATAGAGAAAGCCTTAACTCGTTAGAAGGTAAGCCTTCGGGTGGTCAAAACAACGCGAATTTTTTTGTGAATACTTTAGTTGAAATTACGACGGACGTTATGGATGCTCATGCTGAGCAACATAAAAAGCTTACGTCGTTGTATACAAATATTAGGCGTTTAAACTCTAGAGAGTTAGATGATATTTTGCATGATATTTTTGGTCCTCTCTCTGCAAAAGCAACAAACCTTTTGCCACGTGTTGCTTTAAGGGGGGGCTTTGATACGGACGCTGACTTGTTAAAGGTAAGTTCTGAATTTGTGGAAAGGTATACTGAGTTTGCCCAGGCAGTAGCACGGGAGGTGGCGGTATTGCATCTTGCAGAGTGTCGTGCCCAAAAACGGGCTTTTTCCCCATGTCTTGAAAATTACCTCAACCTCTATTTAGACCAGATCTTTCGCCATCGAGTGGAAGACACAGAAAAAAAAGATTGGCTATCTTGGATTTTACACCACCGTAAGCAATATCACTTGGATGACCGAGGATCTTTTGTAGATCTTACCCATGCATTGCTCATGGATGAAAAATTTTTATTCCTAGGTTCTAAGGCAGATCGCCATCCTGATGGTTTGTGTAATCGTATGGTAGAGCGTTTAGCTATTTTTTTGTGGGGAACTCAGCCAGATGCGCGCTTACGTCAGCTTGCAGCGCAGGAACCTTGTGCGTTGTACGATCGTCAAGAGTTGCAACATCAGGTTGAAAGCATGATGCAAGACAATCTATTTGCAAGGTTCCTTGAGTATTTTCCGTTTCAGTGGTTTGCATTGACGAGTTTTAAAGCTCGTGACACAGAGCCAAAGTCTTTGGGCCTTATGAGCAAGCAAGATGTTATACGCTTGAAAGAAGACATGATTCGAGAAACCACGGAAACATTTCGACATAATTATATCTCACAAGCTCCACTACATGACTTGATTATGGCTCGTCGTAGTTATGTGAACAAACGTCTTGCGGAATTTTATGGTTTGACAGGAAAATTTACGCATCAGCATACTTTGGTGGAACTTGGTCCACAAAGTGAACGACTGGGAGTGCTGTCTCAAGGGGCAGTGTTGGCGACTTTTCCATCGGTTATTCGTCGAGGTCTGTTCTTTGCATCGCAGATCACATGTACGGAAATACCTCCGCCACCTAAAGATGCAAACATGATTATGGTGGATGGCGAAACGGCGCGTTCAGAAAGAGAGATTTCCCAGGCCCATGCACGAGATCCTAACTGTGCGGGGTGCCATGATGTTATTGATCCACCTGGCTATGCATTATTGAATTTTGGACCTTTTGGACGTTTGAGAACCAAAGATAGTTATGGAGTGCAGGTGGATACCACCTCTGTTTGGGAAGGAGAAAAGGTCTCGGGCTTGGCTGATTTGTTGGCAAAGGTGGTTGCAAAAGAGTACTTTCCAAAATGTGTGAGTGAGAAAATTATGACATATGGTTTAGGAAGGCGTGTTGGCTATGCATCTTCTCGTATTGACAAGCAGGCCATCGACCAGTTGGTGACCGGGAGTGATGCTCAAACAGTGAGTGTACACGACTTAGTGATCAAGTTTCTTATGCTTGGTCTGCCAGACTCATTTTCAAAGTGATGGAGTATATGTCGTTGGTGAATAGATGCATGCCGCAACAATCGATTGGGCTTTTACGTAAGTTAGATAAAATTCATAGCCGTAGAAACTTTTTGAACTTTGGCTTCCGTTGTGCGGTTACAGGGTATGGACTTCACTTACCTCTGTTAGAAAGCTTTTTTAGCTCAGATAAAGCATTTGCAGCACAGACAGAATCTTTAAAATATTTTTTTTTGATGTACCATCCGAATGGTGTGTTACAAGACGAAGTCGGCAATAAAGAAGTCTTTCATCCTGCAAATGATAAAACCCCCCAGCAAAACAATTTTTTAAAAGATTGCTCGATGGAACCTCTAAATGACTTTCGTCAACAGATGCACTTGTTTAAATCGTTACCGAGTGAGGCGCACTTTTCAGGTGTGGGAAATGACCACATCCGTGCTATCTGCTCGTTCCAGACAGGAGTTGCTCTTTCGAATCATAAAAATGTTTCGCATCATATTTCTTTTGACACTCGTTTAGCGGACTTTTTTGCCAGCCAAGCGCAAACGCGCACCGTAATGGATGGCCTACGTATTATTGGCAATCCTGTTTTAGATCCGCCCAATGGTCCGCATTACAATAATTCTTTTAAAAATGGCTTGAGTTTTGACAAAAAGGGATTGCTGCTGAGTTACACGAATAATTTAGCGCGTTTGAGTCACAAGGTTTTGGGGTTAACAGGTGTGGGAAATGTGCAGGCTTAGCCTGCAC
>JAPPOJ010000292.1 GCA_028817975.1 Zetaproteobacteria bacterium
GTATTAGGTCAGATGGCCCACTAAAGTGAGCTGCTTTGTGGCTCTTTCTTATGCCCTAGCGAAAAGAGTGATTTGATTTCCTCTTGTGTGTTTATCTTGAGACTGCTTTACTACATCTCTATATCCTGTGCGACGTCACAGTCTGAGTATTCGAGCTGATATCCATGAATGGTTGGCTGGAGAGGTTGTTGTCTCCTGAATGTGATGCTTTCTATCTTATGTGTAGGTGTTGATGATGAAAACTCACTTGGTGAGCTTGTGCTTGAGTGTTTCTAGCTTTTTTTCGTGGTGTGCGCACTCCAGTGTACCAGGTCTGATGGATCTTCCTACGGAGTTGCAAGAGGATATCTTTACGCAGGTGATTGTTGCGAGGCCTGACAATGTCTTACCTTTGCTGGCGATTCACCCCCAGCTAACCCCGGTTATACAGGAGAGTTTGCGGCAGCTGCCTTATGTTTCCCAGGTCTTGATGCCGCGTGAGGCTTGGATGCAGCACACATGGCAGAGTGTGTCTGAGGCTGAGCCATTACAGTTGCGGCCATTCGTCGATTTTGAGAATGCCTTACTTACAGAATTGCTACAGCAGCATGAACAAAAGTTGTGTAGCTCCAAGGATTGGAAAAACCATGGCATGGCCACTTTATTGGCGATGTATTCGTTCTGGAGTGCCGTCTGGTACGCATCCTATACCTCTGCAACAGCTAGTACGGAGTCTGTAACAGTATCGTTGGCTCGTTCAGCTGCTCGGACTGCGGCCTCAGCGGCTGTTTTGGCTGCAGTGCGTTCTGCAGTTGCCTTAGCTGCTTTACCTGTGATGTCTAAGCTCCCGCGAGATAGCAATATTGCGATTTATACGGCGGCAAGATCTCTTATGGATCAGGAGGCGAGGCGAGTGAGTCGGCATTTGGCAGAAGGCCAGTTGCGTCA
This sequence comes from Zetaproteobacteria bacterium, assembly GCA_028817975.1. Taxonomy (GTDB): domain Bacteria; phylum Bdellovibrionota_B; class Oligoflexia; order Oligoflexales; family Bog-1112; genus JAPPOJ01. The sequence goes on from JAPPOJ010000292.1 coordinate 928, forward strand.
GGCTGATGTCTTAGGGGTGAGTGGTGACAAGATGGGGAAGCTCGCCTACCAAGTCGCCGAAATATATGCTTGGAGTACTTATCTTAATCCTCAGCAGGGTTCGATGGCACGGGCTTATGAGGAAGCTCGTCTCTATTTAGATGCGAATCCGACGCTCTCGGAAATGGAACACTGGGCTTCGGCGGAGGCTTTTGAACGCTATCTGGACAGAAATTTTGGTCGTGACAGTACCTTGGTGGCAAGAAGAGGCTTAGAGCCAGGGGAGCACGAGTACCCAAGGCGTTACCGGTGTGTTCAGGGGCTCGTGGAGAATTTGCGTCGTATTGCTGCAAAGGTCTGTGAGTTACAGGAGGTTGGGCTGTAAAAAGCCAAAGAGGTGTTTAAAAAACTATATAAGTGATGCTAAAAGCGACACTTTGAATGGAAAGTAAGATCTTTTTCTGAGCTAAGTCCTTAATATTTGAGTTATAGCCGCGTGGCATAAAGTCTGCATCTAGCATCGTCATATAGCAAAGATATTTCAGCAAAAGGCAGACTTATGACAATTTGTACTCAGGTATTTTCGTATACATGTTCATCCCAGCCAATAGCTGTGGGCTGGTCTGGAAGTGTTTTAGACCGCTTACCGGTGCTGTGGCAGCAATTATATGTCCAGCAAGCGTTCGAAGAAGACTTTTGCTTATTCACTTTTTTTAAAGTTGCTCCACCGAGTGGACCGCTAGAGCTCCCCACGCCCCAGCGGCTAGAGCAGCTGGTGGCTACCAGTATGGCTGCAACCACATTTGCAGAGGTTCGCCATTGGCTTCAGCAGCTCCCCCCCCAAGAGCGTTCATTTGTGCGCTACCTGTTTAATTTGTGGATGAAACGGGTTACATTGATGTTAAAAGAAGGTAACCACTGATAATCATTTTACTTTGTTGAACTGGAACCTGTATGTTGTCTTCGACTTTTATAAACCGCACTCGTTGTGATGTTGCTGAGTTTGCGCGTATTGGCTTCCCTCTCGTTATTTCTTTGGCGTCTACAGGCTTTTTAATTCTTGGAGACCGATACATTGTCTCTTTGTATTCTACAGAAGCGATGAATTTCTCTGCACTGGCAGGAAATCTTTTTTTTGCAGTAACGGCTTGGCTGGTGTTTATGGCTGCCTCTTCAGAATATTTTGTAGGTCAGCACAATGGACGTGGTGAATCTCACCTGCTGATGAAACCCGTGTGGCAGATGTTGCTTCTGGTGCTTGGATTTACGCCTTTGATCTGTGTATTAGCCCTCTTGGTGGGAGAGTGGGCTTTTCCAGTGACCGAGGTGGGGTCTTTTGGACGGAGCTTTTTCTATGCTTTGTTGCCTTTGGGGACTTTGAGTGGGATGGTGACTGCTCTGTCAGGCTTTTTTTTAGGTCAAAAACAGGTCTGGCTTGTCTCCGTGATTGCTTTATGTACCAATATCATGAACTTTGTACTGGATTGGTATTTCGTTTTTGGCCTAAAAGGCTGGTTTGCAGGTTGGGGGCCTCTTGGAGCTGCGTATGCGACTGACATTGTGGTGCTTATGCAAGTTATTGCCCTTTTGCTGGTAATACTTCGCCAGTGCCAGAAGCGTAGCCTGCCTTTTGCGCCTGCAGCCGTCTTTGAAAAGGCTTACTTGTCTCATCTTGTACGTGTTTCTTTACCTTCCGCTTTGGGACATAGTGTCGAGGTCTGGGCGCATTCGTTTTTGGTGAAAATGATTAGTGTCACCAGTGTGGTGCATATGACCACGTTCACTGTTGTTCATAGTGTCTATCTCGTAATTTTTTTTGCCTGTGAGGCTCTTCATAAAACGGCAGCCACGTTAGCTGCGAATGCAGTAGGTGCTCAAGAATACGAGAAAATTCGACGTATTCTGTATGCGAGCTTTTTCTTTTGTGGGTGTATTGGTACTTTGGCGTTAGCCGCTTTTGGTCTGCATGGGCTGGAATTTACCCGGCTGCTGCTTGCTCCGGCAGAAGCGAGTGAACTGGATACATTCAGCTATGCGCAAGTCCTCCAACAATCTTACTGGAGTTTGCTGCTATTAAGTGTTTTTGCGGTGGTAGATGGCATGGCATTAACATTGGCGGGGGTGCTATCTGCATGTGGTCAAACCAGAGTCATCATGTGGGGGCAAGGGGGGATGGTTTGGTGTCTGTATGTGCTACCCGCTGCGTTTGTGTGTTATGTGTGGCACTGGCCTCCTGTTTGGACATTTGTGTTTTTTACGCTCTATGTGAGCTGGCTTGTCGCATTTTACGCATGGCGACTAAGGGGTACTTCTGCGGACGAGATGCACCTGGTGAGATCCCCTTCACTTAAAAAAGGGTCGGCTGCTGGTCAGTGTATAAAGGCTGGCAGGAAATATCGAGCGTGTTCGTGAAGTGATCGGCGTAGCTTTTGGCTAAATGACCAAAAAAATAAACTTTTTTAGGCCTGACTTCTTTGATAATGGACTCGTAGTCTGAGCCATAACTAAAATCAGGAATACGAAACATGGCCTGGGTGCTCATGGGCAGGGCTGGGTTTTCGATTTCTGAATGACACAGTAGGATTTGGTGGGGCCGCGAGCTTTTGCGGCTTTTAAAGCCAAGGCTAGGGGGGCAAAAGCGCACCATGATTTTTTCTTTGCTGCGGCGCCCTCCGTTCAGTTGAATCTGATCTTTGAGTTTCAGGCTGCTATTGGTTAAAGCTTTGCAAAGCTGAAACCCTCGTCGATGCACGGTGACCGGATGCTCCAAGGACTGGAGTATGGCAAGTACTTCAAAGAACTGGGTAAGTGTTTCAGTGTACACTTCCATTTTGGCTGGTCCTACAGAGGAAAGCCCTGCTTCTATGGCATGCTCAAAGTTAGTGAGCGCTTTTCCGCGGCTGGGAGGAGTCTCAGTCGGGGGGGCGTAGCCTGCAGCGAGAATGAGTGATCCCGCTTTGCGGAGCTGCAAGCGTCGTTGTGCGCGTACCTTTTGTATTTGTAGGCACGGAGCATAGAGTATGGTTTGGTTTTCGTAGTTGAGCAACAGTGATGCGCTGCCAGCCCCACCCCCACTTGGGAGTAGTTCAAACCTCATTTTTCCCACTGAAAAGGGACGATTGTAAGGGCAAAAGAGAGGGCGTGACTTTACTCCAAATACATCCATCAGTGCGGCACTGTCCTCACTTGTGAGGAGTTGGCCTAGGATGTGATCTGATTTGATGATGGGCTGGGAAATAAAGCTAAGTCCGGGGTGCAATTTGGCGTCGAGAGCTAAAATGGATTGTTCTACTCTCAACCCGTCGCTTGTGTTAACAAATCCTACGCTTGGCACAGGATTTGTGCTTGCAGCTTGCCTCACCATTGTGCTGACACCCCTTTTAACTCTACCACGCTGGTATAACACAAAATACTCTTTGAAGCAAGGGTATATTTAGCTCTCCTTGAATGTGCTGGCGTCTTTTGTGAGTTATAGGTTTTTATCTTGAAGGTGTATGGGTTGAGGTATGATACCAGAGTTGTAATGATAAAGGTTCCATTGTCAGATCATATTTAAATATAAAAGAGGATGAAAATGGTTGCAAAAAAAGTCCGGGTTGCGGTTACGGGTGCTGCAGGGCAAATTGGGTACAGTTTGTTGTTTCGCATTGCCAGTGGTGAGTTGTTTGGCCATGAATGTGATGTGGAGCTTAATCTTGTTTAGATTCCTCAAGGATTAAAAGCTGGTGAGGGTAAGGCAATGGAGTTGGAT
>JAPPOJ010000037.1 GCA_028817975.1 Zetaproteobacteria bacterium
GATGATTGGATCATGCATAAGAATATGTCGTTACTTATCTCAAAAATTTTCATGATCACCCATATGGTATTCACAGCATCACTTCTAAGGGCAGCTACGAATGCAGAAATAGATGACGTGGAAGCACAACCAGAAGAACGATACATCGAAGAAGGTCAGCTCCAACAAGTCAAGCATCTAAAAATCCCCGTACTCCCCCCCAACCATAACACTACAAGTTCACGTGTACCTCAGGTTGAGCAATTCTCAGCCAGATTAGGGAGTGGCTCTGCTTTCGCTGCAGCTTGCATGTCACTGGCAGCAGTACGTGCCCATATCCATAAACACTCTGCAAAAGTTGTCCGCGATTTCAACTATGCAAAAAATGTTTTAGACAGTGTCTCAAAGGTTTTCGGGGTTCTTTGTATCAATGCGAATTGGTTGACCAATTGGATGACGAATTTTTACACAAAAAACTATTACAACTTTGACTGGTCAGAAATACTCACAGCTGATAGCGAACTCGTCCTAGGTGCGATCGCCACGTGTCATTCCTTCAGAGCCGATTCGGGTCTTGATCCTCATACAAATAACGTGATCAAAAACAGTTTCAGTTCTGCGGGTATTAGTATTGCACCTATTATCTGGAGCATTTACGGCAGACCACGCCATCTTCTCTCCCAAAAAGAAGCCGCACAGAGAGATCTCGCTATGTTTATCTGCCTTGGCTACTTCATTTCAAACGTCTGCTCATGGCAGAGTGACTTAACCTCATCGAATGTAGCGGGTATCCTCCGGGATGCTGCAGATATGCTTTCCCCTGCTCTCGAACTTGCAACCACCTCTCCCTTTGTTTTAAACCTAATCAACAAGAACTTTTCGATCCGCTATCCATTACAAGGCGAGTATTCACGGGTAGAAAGCATCACCCCAAAACGAGCGGAAGTTATTCTACAAGATTTTTTATATCCTGAGTATTCGAAGAGAGATAATAGCCAAGGTATCGCTAACTTCAAAGTATACGAAGTGTTTAACACGCATCTAGATGAGCTGAAAAAGCATGGAATAGATAGCTCAAGAAGTAAAGCTGCGGATTGGTGTCACTACCTCGCCAACTTTATCGACCAACCTTATGATCTCAAGGAGGCCGTTGAGTGTTGTGAGCGGGAAAGAAACCTGCGGATGGGACCCCAAACCTCTTTTTACTTTTATCTGGCTCTTTTGACGTATATGCGAGACAAGGGTGACAATACTCCAGAAACATCGAAGCGCTATGAACTCCTCGCATATCACTTTTTTAAAGCCAATGGAAAGCTAAAGGAATGGGGTGAAAAGTATAAAGTACAGGGTCAAGAAGGCGCCAACTTTAACCACCTCCCCAGTGACTTGAATACGATTGAAGAAGAACTAAATTCATTTCAAAAACCTTTGGAAGGTTTAGATTTTGCCCATCGTATTGCCAGATTCACTCAAACCGCTATAGAGGATACTTTAGAGTCCGTTTCTAAGGAAACTGTTGTGACCCATTTGCAAAATCAACGTGAGCGTTGGATAGAAAACGCCATTGAAGCTGGAAAAGAAAATAAAGAGCCTGAACACTTACCTGAGATTTTAAGTCTAGAAAATCTGCTGTTCACCCAGTTTTTACAAGAAAAAGAAGCTACACTTAAACACAATAATGATGCATGGAAAAAACATGCCATCGCAGTCATGATGACACTTGATACGATCAGGGGTGCTGCCAAGACGGCTACCTGGGCTGATACGAGGGGTACTGCCTGGGATGTTGCCTGGGATGCTGCCAAGACTGCTGCCTCCGATACTAGCAGAGATGCTGCAAGGACTGCTATCAAGGATGCAGCTTGGGCTACTGCCTGGGATGCAGCTTGGGCTACTGCCTTGGATGCTGTCTGGAATACTACCTGGAATGCAGCTTGGACTACTGCCTGGAATGCTACCAGAGATGCTGCTTCAGATGCTGCTTCAGATACGGCCTGGGATGCTGTCTGGCATGCTCAATATTCTCTAAACACGACCGTAGAAACTATGAACAAGATAGCAAAAGACCTCTCTATTGCCAAGTATCTTTGGACTCAGAACCAAGATACTCGTGATATCAAATATTCCATGGTTCTCTGGAAGAGACATAAACTCTTAACAAGTGATGCTATAGATAGCATCTATAGTACTGCAAAATTTTTTACGGGTAGCAATTGGAGTGCTACGAGAGATGCTGCCAATCAGGCTGAGAAAACGATCGAAAGTGCCACAAAAACCATTGAAAACGCTTTAAATATTCTCCAAATGGGTGATGTATATGCTATGGAAAATGCTATACAGCAAGTATCCAAAGCCATAGAGAGTTGCATGCACGTCCTGCAAAGAACTCAGTCCTCTCTCCAAGATGCGATTCGCGAGAATAAAAAATCCTGGGATCATTTAAACGTTCCTCATTTGAAAATAATTGGACGTATGAGTTACCGAGTAGCTGAAACCCAAGCATGGATTACATTCCTCACCCCAGAGAAAAAGGTCTTTCAAAAAACTTACGACACTGTTTACTCTCAATTAAGTAAAACTCCTTTAAAGAGTACTTGGTTTACATCAAAGCAAACTTATCAAGAGAAAATAAACCAATACTTTATTGAAAATAGGGATGATCATGCCAAGAAGCTCTTAAAAATCTTCGTATATCATTTGAATCGTATCGGTGAAAAAATACAATTTCCAGAGGACAGTTATGCTAAAGACAAAGAATGGCTGGCCTTTCCCTTCCAGCAACGCAAAGAACAGGAAAAGGTGCGATAAGTTTGCACTCCGAATCTTGTCTCACCAGGTATTCCACACTCGCATCCGTAACCTGTAATATCCTGCTATACTTAGGCTGTAATCCTAACACTTCATGGAGGGCACAACCATGCGTTGGTTATCCCTTGTCGCGATGCTCTTTGCGACCCAAGGCGAGGCACAACATCCAAGTCACTTCTCTGTACAAGACTCGATCGAACAACTTCAACAATTACGTCCAGCTGCGCTCGACCTCACTCCTCTAGCGTATGATTTACCACATGCTCTCCATGTACTGGAGAATCTACAACTGAAAGAATATTTACAGCCTGAACACCATCAGATGATTTCAAATGCTACGACTACCGTCGTAATCGAAGCACGCGAGAATCCAGTGGAATAGCCAGCCATAGATAACTCCCCCAGCCGGCTATTCCCCGCACCATCCTTACGTTAAGCCACACCCAACTCCACGCGCTGCTCGGGCTGTGACCACAACAGATAATGCATCAGCGGCACCTGGGCCTCGACATCCAGGCACAGGTGCAAGCCCATACTCAGCAGCCGCCGCCGCAGAGCCAAACCATTCCCCGCCAGCAATGCCAGGGGCATGTTCCAGCGTTTTTCCTTGCCATCGGCATCGTGAAAGACCAAGGCCCGGCCCCAACCGCTGCCGCGCGTATCGCGGGTCATTGCCTCCACCCGCAACGGGTCACACAGCCAGCGCCGCCGACAGCCATCTTCGGTTTGCAGCACCTGCCACACTCCATCACCATCACAGTCAAAACGTTTGTACACCTCTTCTTGACGCCTGGTGGCCTCGGAAAACGCCTGCGGGTCGAGCTTGGGATACGGCTCACTGGTCCACACCTTGAGGTGGGTGCCTACGTCCACAAAGAACTTACTCGCATCTGCATGCCGGTCGAGGAAAAACACCTCGCTCTGCAGGCTTTCCCCACTCACACTGAGATTGCGCGAGCACGGCAAGCGAAACAGCCGCGCCGGATTACGACAGGTCCGATCCAGCTTGTACTGCTGCCGTAGCAACACCTCCAACAGACTGCACCAGCGCTTGTAGAGCCGCGCATACGCCCCCGCCGAGGCTACCGGCAGGGGGTGGGCTAGCTTGAAGTGCAGGTGCAGGCCGCGACCACTGTACACCAGCATCCACAGCGGCAGGCAGTTTTGCTTGCAGGCGGCGAGAATAAAGTGCGCGGCTACTTGCGCATGACGGTACTTGTATTCTTCATCCAGCTGGTCATAGTCCTCCATGGTGTCGGCAAAATTGAGATCAAAGCTAATGATCGACTTGCGCTGGATGTAGCCATCGGCCAGCATGCTCTTGGTAGGGTCGGCGCAAATAGTGTCGCGCTTGGCCGGCACCCCCTCCAGGTCAGTGACAAAGGCCACGTTCTGCTGGCTTTTGGCCAGTTCGTGCAGGTCTTCGGCGGTAAGTTCACGGTGCAAGGTCCCAATACGGTAGTGACTCATCCCCGGGGCGGCACAGGCCAAGGCAGTTTGGCCTTGACTTGCATTCAGTTGCTCCGCCAAGGCGGCAAACACATCCATATTGGATACATCCAGATCTAAACGGCACTCTTTACCCATCTGCTAAATTCCTTTCACAATGTAGATTTTTTGAATTTAGACAATAGCCGACCCCATTCCTTAAATTCACGTTTTGCCATGGAAGGAAGTCTTGGTATGATGGGAATGGAATTACAAGAGGAGAGCGCCTTTTTCTCAGTCCGTCAAGATCAAAGAAAAGGTGTTCTCCGCGATTCCACTCTCACGCATAGCTTTTTTCTATTGTCGTGA
>JAPPOJ010000229.1 GCA_028817975.1 Zetaproteobacteria bacterium
CCTCCTGGTTTTGTGTGGGTTGTAAGTTTTCATTTGTGAGATTTTGTCTTTGGCTCTTGTTCTCCTCATTGCTGAGGTTGTTGGCTTGCTCAAAATCAAAATATTGCTGTAAACTTTGATTTTTTTGCTGATAAGCATTGTTATTTTTCAAAAAACTTACTTGACTTTGTGGTGGAACGGTTGCCTTAGAACTAGTTTTTGTGGGATGTTTCATGAGAGGTATGCGGGCGGATATTCTATCTTTGTGCTTGCTCCAGTAAACCTCAAAAGGCATATCCATATCTTTCAGTGCTTTAAAGCGTTTTCCTGACCTTTTAAAGAAGCGTTTTTCCACATACTTACCTACACCAATTTTGAACCAGTCCTGGTGAATAATTTTTTGTACATGAATACTATCCCCTATATTCAAAAAAGAGAGTGTTCGCGAAGTCGTTGTAGGGGCAACAAAAATACGAACTTTATCTTCTATGGCACGCCAATTAGATGTTGGACGTCCACTTGTATTGAGAGAAAAGTGGTTGAAAAAGATTTCCGTATTTATTCTTGCACCTGGGTGTTCTCGGGTGCTTTCAAAAAGGTGAGACTTTCTTTTCTCCTTCATCGAATTAACCTGAGTTAGGCTTTTGGAGTTATTTGTGAATTGTTGAATAGAGCTTCCTTCCTTGTGTTCATGTTGTTGTGTTCTCCTTTGGACGTTATGCTGCCCATATACTTCTGTGGGTATAAGTAGAAGTATGTAGCCAAGCTGTACTGCGAATCGGATAAGCATTAGGTTTTGTCAACTTTTCAAGGTAATGTTGGTCTCTCTGTACCAGGTCCATCGGTATATTGATGTCAAGGTCTAAACCTTTTTGTGCTAACGTCTAGGATTTATTCCTCTATTTGGTGGGTACTTGAGCGCTGGTCAAGAATAGGCAGCTCACTTAAAGTCCTCTCGAAATATCTAGAGTGGTTGCGATCGATGGATTCTAGCCGAGTTCCAAAAAATTGTTTGCCATCTTTCGTTTGCCCGACTCGCTTGACCTGTACAATCATATGTATGGGGCGTCCAAATGTTTTCCCTTGAAAATCGAAAGTGCAATTCAGGCGTAGATCCTCCACGAATGGAATGTAGCCTAGCGTATTAGAAATAAGGAGCATGCCGTTGGCACTGATATCTGTAGCAGTAAGCTCAAAATTATAGAATTTCATGCCAAAAGGTCTGGCCATGACATACAGTTCTCCGGGTAACTGATATCTAGGATCACGATTAAGCCCATTCTTGAATAAAGCACTGTTTTTCATGGATACATTTTAAAAAACCTTTTCTTTTAATTGCGTAAGTTCTTGCTGTGTACGCGGTTTGTTCGGACAGGTGCACAATATCTTTGGAGGTAGTTTATAAATACTTGTATATTAAGTGAAAAATGTCATTTTGCATCAGATGGAGGTCTATGATGAAATATGTAGGGGTTTACTATCGAGTATCAACGGACAAGCAAGACTTGGCAAGTCAACGAGTTGCTATTGAGGAATGGTTTGACTCTCTTGAAAGCACGCAAAAGCCAAAGTCAATACGTGAGTTCAAGGATGAAGGAATTTCAGGTGCAAAAGTAAGTCGTCCTGCATTGCAAGAAATGTTGGATTGTGCATATGCGCGTAAATTAGATACGATCGTGGTGTATCGTTTGGATCGTTTGAGCCGCAATGCTGCACATGCAATCCGAATGATTTTAAACCTGGATGCGGTAGGGGTTGAGTTTGTATCGGTAACACAACCTATTTTAAATTTGCAAGGAGAAAATCCTTTTCGTCAAACGATGTTAGCTGCGTTTGCTGAGTTAGCACAGTTAGAACGCGAAAGTATTAAGCAGCGTGTGGTTTCTGGCTTGCGTGCAGCACGAAAAAGAGGGGTGAGGCTTGGACGCCCTAGTAAGATGAGTGACGAAACCATACATGAAATTTTGCGGCTGCGCAAAAAGAACTGGACAATGCGTGAAATAGCTGCTGAACTCAACCTCAGCCCAGCTACCGTTTCTAGAATGCTGGCTAAAGGGTAGTTCTTCTTCTTGGCTTTGAAGTTAACCTCACCCAGCGAGGGTCCTTGTGCATAGGTTTCCAAAAAATAGGAAGACTGCTACCCTGTTCAAAAATAGATTGCATGGATTTATAGGCTCGCTTGGTAGCGTGACCAGAATTACCGAAAGGTAATATCCAACGGCTTTTGGAAAAATCGGTAATATTGATGACTAAACGCATTGCAGGCCCAGCATGTGGTTGAGTGGCATTGACCGTGTCAAAATGTCCGAATTGTTCGACTTTGTCGATACTAAATAGCTTTCCTAGAAGTGGTATTGCAGATGTCAAGGGGTGCTTAGCTTCACGGATATTTGGAGTATGGGTGGCTAAGTGTTGAATGGTGCGTTGGACCATAAAGTCAGCGACTTCTTTGGCGTTTGTACCAAACGCAGCAAAAGTTTCAGGCTTTTCGAGTAAAGCCACTAGCCACGATCGATAGTTGCGGGCACGGTATGGAACTTCTATTTTAGGGTTGGGATTGTAATGCTTTGCGACGCGTTGGAGTAGGGTTTGCTGAACATCTTGTTCTGTTTGATAGAGTGCTGTGAAAAGCCTATTATCATGTTTGCCTTCGCCACTCCAGGCTTTCCATAGTTGTAAAAAACCATGATGTTCCTTGTGCACTTCTGGTGAAGCGTACTCTAGCATGTATGTAACCATGTTTTTGCGTTGTATACTCATGGTGTTTTGTTGCAATTCGTGCATGTCTTGTTGGGTCAGAGCATCCTGGGTGCTGAGAAACTGCCGGATGACCTCAATACGGTCATCTGAAGACCAAAAGTGGAAAGTGTTATCTTTCCAGATTCTTTGGTTAGCAGTAGCTAGAAACTGTGAGCGTGTTGAGTCTAAATGAATTATTTGGTATGGTCTTTGGTTTGGCTCGGTATAGCCAAGCCATTTTTCCGTGTTCGGATTTCTGAGAGTTGGATATACTGAAGCGTAGTTGCGTGTGATGCCGGTACCACTGATACGGTGGGCCATCCGACCTTCTCGATCAGCAACTAAGATATTTTGTGAGGGTAAGCTCATGTTATCGACAGCAGTAAAGAACTCTTCTAGGCTGCTGCTACTCGACATTTTTTGTACGGGTAGTCGAATAAGTGCTGGGTCATATAGTTGCCATTGTACTGTGTAATAAGTGTTGGGTCTGTAGGGGTGTGTTTTGACGAGCCCCCTACTTGTATACTTCCCTTCCACTATTTTGGGTTGTTCTTTGCCACGTACCTTTATGGGGAACTTTTTAGTGATGAGTGCAGTAGGAGTTGACCCCTCCAGATAAGTTTGTTCGTTTATGATGTTTTCTTGAAAAAGTTCTTGAACGTTTTCTCCTGTGTTTGTAAAACTCCAGGCAAGGTAAGGGTTCATCCCGATAATAATGCCAGGTATGCCGGGTACTGTAACTCCGGCGACCCATTCATCTACGGAAACGTGAAGGCGATTCATAAAAAAGATGCCTGGAACGCTGTAGTTTAGATGAGGGTCATTAGCGAGGAAAATGCCTTCTTTACCACTATAAATCCAGTTGTTGCTGCCTTTAACAAGCTCAGGGTTTCCTAGAGTGACGGTAGCTCTTTGTGTTTGTGAAGGTGTGGGTTGTAGTGGGTGTGCTGGAAGCCATGCGTCACGTGGAGGAAATATATCCTTAGATCGTGATAGATCTTTTCCCAGCACAGGACGGTTCCATGGATGTTCATTGGAAAATAATGTTTTCATCCAGTGCTGCGGAATCTTGGTGGACCAACTATCTGCGATTAATTGATAGTTTTCTGTATCTGTTAGGCTATGAATGATTTCCATTTGAACGAGTATGGAGTCGCGGCATTGCCATTTTTCTGGTCTTGTACGTAGAAAAATATATTCTGCTCCCCAGCGCCATGGGTTGTGTGTGATAAAGGCGTTTACTCCCTCTGCGAATGCTATACAGGCAGCCTTTTCCTCTGGAGGTAGAAGCTCGACCGCTTTATTGGCGATTGTTAGGGTTTCTTGCAGCTGTTTTTCTGTATCTACTTCGAGAGTGACAGTACCAAAGATTTCGCTAAGTTGTCCTCCTGACTTGCGACGTAGCAGATCCATCTGCCACATACGCTCGCTTGCAACAACGTATCCCTGGGTACGATACACGGACTCCCAACTGTTGCCGTAGATAGTGGGGATACGGTAGCTATCAAATTCTGTTTCGGTGTCATGCCATGGTATATAGCTAAGGCTTTTGTCCCCTTGGCTATTAAAAATAACCCAAATGACGATGAATGTTAAGCAAACAACCCCCAGAAGACCAGGAAGATAACGCATTCGTTTTTTTTGCATAATTCTTCTCGTTAGCTCATAAAAGTAAATGTTAAAACTCATTTTTAAAGACAAAGTAGGCTGGCTGTTCGTAAGGGTGGGTTTTGATAAGTGCCTCTTGGATG
>JAPPOJ010000074.1 GCA_028817975.1 Zetaproteobacteria bacterium
ATCAAAAAACCGCGCAACTGATTGCCAGCAATGCCAACCTCGAAGAAAAAGTGATCGAACGCACCGAAGCCTTTCAACAGCAAAAAGAGCGCGCCGAAACCGCTCTCAAAATTCGCTCCGAATTTATTGCCAACATGAGCCACGAAATTCGTACCCCACTCAACGGCATCTTAGGAATGACCGAAGTACTCTGCCGCGACTTACAAGGGACCCCCGCAGCAGATAAGCTGCGGATTGTCAGCAACAGTGGCAAGCTGCTCCTCTCGATTATCAATGACATCCTTGATTTTTCCAAAATAGAATCCAAACAGATCGTGCTTGAACAAATCTCGTTTAGCCTGCAGGAAGTCATCGAAAACGTACGTTCTTCCATCGAGGCGCAAGCCACAGCTAAAGGCATTGCACTCATCACCGAGGACAATCTACCCCAAGATACCACCCTACGCGGCGACCCTACCCGCATCAGCCAGGTACTGTTTAACTTAGTCGGCAATGCCGTGAAGTTCACCCCACAAGGTCAAGTCACCATCCGTGCCCATGCCAGCCACACCAGCACAGGACTCATGGCACTCACCCTTGCCGTCGAAGACAGCGGCATTGGCATCGCTGCCGACAAGGTCGGACAACTGTTTAACGCCTTCAGCCAAGCCGATGGCTCCATTACCCGCAAGTTTGGCGGCTCGGGTCTCGGACTGACGATCTCTAAAAAACTGGTGGAACTCATGGGCGGCAGCATCGAGGTCCACAGCGAACTGGGAAAGGGTTCGACATTTACCGTCCACCTCAACTTGCCCGCAGCCGAAGCACGCCAAGCGACCCCCGCCGAGCAAGACCAAGAACTCCTCTTTGCCCAACCCATTCGGATTCTGCTGGCCGAGGACAACAAGGTCAACCAAGTGGTGATGACCTCATTTCTTGCCGAATTAGGCTTACACTGCGATATTGCGAATGACGGCGAGGAAGCCTATGCCATGGTCCTCGACCATAGCTATGACCTTATCTTTATGGATATGCAAATGCCCCGGTTGGATGGGATTCAAGCCACCCGCAAGATCAAGCTCCACCCCGAGTACGCCGATCTCTGTGTGGTCGCCCTCACCGCCAATGCCTTTACCGAAGATCGACAAAAGTGTTATGACGCTGGCATGGTGGAGTACCTCAGCAAGCCCATCAGCAAGAAACAGCTGATCGCCCTCCTCAACCGCGTGTTTTACCGCCCCTAGTGCTCCAAGCTTGACACCGCTGCTTCCTGTGCCAGGGCTTGTTCAATCTGATGATGAAAGTGGCGCAATAGGGGTAAGAACGGTTGCACACCAGGATGCTGAGACTCCAAGCTGGCGGCAATATCCGCAACCATCCCCTGGTGCAAGGTCGCCTCCCCACTCTGACCAAAACCCGTAAACTCCTTACTTATCTGGAGACGCCCCCAGTCAATATAACGCTGAAAACGACAAATACCTGACAAATCGCTGTACCACTCTAAAGCCGAGGCTTGTACTTGGCCCAGAGAATACCAACGTTGAAATACTTTCATGACTTCCCCCTGGATTCCAGCAATCAAAGTCGCTGTTTCCACCGCACGGTAGAGTGCTACCGCCAGTGGACGCACCCGCCGCTTCCACAACCGTCTTTTGGAGCGCTTACCACGCTCTAAAAGCTGATCCGCTTTCAACACGGTAAAAACATCTCCTACGAGCTTATTTACGACAGGTTTAGAGTCATAAACAATATTGTAGCTTGCAGACAACTGAGGTGGCAAAGCAACAGCTTTCAAATAGTTACTCATACAAACTTTAGGATATACATACCCTCGCCTGGCTTCTAAATCCATCACCCGGCTAAAATCGGCCTCACCCCACTCTACAACACACGGATGGATATCCAGTTCAGTAGCTTGTTCGCTGTAGAGCAATCTATTTACCCATGCGGAGTCATACTCTGCCACCCTCACCTGGACTCCACGCCAGACATCCTTAAAGATATGCGCCCCCTTCCACGACTTGTCCATATCAGGGTACTTATGCGCCCTAAAGTAAGCATAAACCGCTTGTTTCGCCTGGATTGCCGTTAAAGTATGACGCAGCCAATCAGCTACCGAATGCAAGTCGTGTTCCCGCGCATGGATCAGCTGGTCCACCTGCTGATCCAACTGCTGGTACAACGCATCGAGGTGAGCCGGAGGCTGCGGCCCCGCCAATCCAGCCTCCACAGCTTGGCGGATATAGGGCTGGGGGTCCACATCCGTAAACAATACGCTCTCAGGCACACCAGCGGCCAGTCCTGAAACCACACCCATCCAACTCCACATCCACCCGATAAGAATCCCATAACGCTGTCGGCGCATCACTTTGCCCTCTCTCTCACATCACTGCTTAAATTTGTAAAACAAGCCGTCTTGTATCACGTCCAGCACACACAACGCAATCCCCATAGTGTATTTAGGCCGGCTGTGCTATCTACAAACTTTGGGTTAGATTTCATATAAGGAGCGCTTATGTCCCCAGCACCCAAGCCTAAAAAACGCCAGCGCCGCAAAAAAGCCCTCACCATCTCAGGAGGCGGGGTACGCGGCGTGGTTTCCGCCGTTTGGCTCAAAAATATCCAACACGCACTCCACAAACAGGGCCATGGCCTCCTCACGGAGGTGGACTGCATCTCCGGTGTCAGTGCCGGGGGCAATCATCGCCGCCGCGCTCACCATGCCCAAGCCTTACTCCCTCCCCGAAATTGTCGCCCTCTATCAGGAGTTGGCGGAGAGGATCTTTACCCGCAATTGGTATGCGGTACGCCCCGTCAGCCGCTATGCCTTTGGCGCCTTATACGATATCAAACGCCTATATGAGGTGCTCAAAGGACATTTTGGCGAAATCCGGGTAGGTGATTGCCCCAAGCTGGTCACCACGGTGTACTCCACCCACGAACGCCGCTACAACACCAACTGCGCCACAGTCATCTTTCCCAATGTCCATAAGCCTCACGGCCCCAAGCACTACGCCGAACTACACGACTTATACCTAGCGGATGTGGTCACCGGCAGCTGTGCCGCCCCGGCCTACTTTCACCCCCACGACTTCCACCACACCGACCGCGAGACGGGGGCGACCCAACGGCGGCGTTTTCGCGACGGCGGGGTGATGGACAATTCCGGCATTCTCGGCGCCGTGGCCGCATTATGTACCCAAGAGGAAGCCAACCGCACCGATGTCAAGGATCTCAGCATCCTCGCCCTTGGCAATGGCGGGGTTATTTTTATGAAGATACCGCACAGAAGCCACTGCACTGGGTCCCTCTACTGGTCAACAGTATCGTCCAGGGAGGCGAACAAGTAGCCTTTGAGTCCATCGCCAGCCTGCTGTGGCCACACTCGCTGCATAAGTTCAACCCCCCGTGCTTACCGGAGGTGGAGATGGATCAGGTCAACAAAATCAAGGACCTCATTTATGAAGCGGAGAAAGTCGACCTCGCCTGGGATGGCACCCTCAACTGGATCAAACAGCGCTTTCTGCGCTAAAGCATGCCAAAATTACTCGCCAGTTTGATCTCTTCAAACTCGAGCGAACTCAGCCACTTTGCCGTGTCAGGGTCCAGCTTGATATTCTCCAAATGAGCCAACAAGCTAGTCTCCTTGAGGATCTTTTGAGCTTCCACGCGCGCCCGCAGCGCAAAATCACGCAGGTTCTGCCGCGCCCCTAAGAAGGCAGCCACCGTACTCGAAGCAGCAAATTTTTCATTGCTGGTGTCACAGATCACTTCCGGGCTGTTACCTCGAAAAAAGGCGATCACCTTGGCCGCATCGACCTCACCCGCAAGGAATTTCTTTTTCAGCTCAATTCCCTTAAACTCTTGCTGCATCACTTCCTCTAACTGAACACGTAACTTATCGTTTGACTTAGAACACTTTTTGGAATCGTCTGACTTAGAACGCTTTTTGGAAGGAACTTGGCGCACCAATTGACGACGATGCAGCACATCCCAAAAGCTGTTAGACAGCACCTGGCTGTGCTCAAGCACTGACTTTCGATGGTTCCACAAAATTTGCGAAAACAACAGGCACTGTAACTCTTGCTTGGAAGGGAAACGACGACGATTCAACACCTCTAAGACCTTGGTGAGATAGGCACGAAACTGCACTTGCTCAAAAAAATCATGAATGGCTTTCACTTTCTGCACATCACCGGACAAGCTGGAATCACACTGATAACGCTTAATCACCTTATCTCTAAACCGCTCCAACTCTTCCAGACGCAAATGCAAGATCTGTCCAGAAAGAAACACCACCTCAAACTCGGATAAGGCTGAACCTTCCTCAAAACCTCGTCCCTGCCGACTAGCCATAATATTATCAGGGTGGATAGCACTAAGGATTTTCCTCCACTTCCCCCGCTTACCCTGCTCAGTTACCTGCGGGGGCAGGTGTTTTCCCGGAAGTCCTCTTACAATATCCAATATTTACGTGG
>JAPPOJ010000235.1 GCA_028817975.1 Zetaproteobacteria bacterium
AGGCACGGCAGTGTGGAATGCTTTATTAGAGGAAAACAATGTTCACAAAATCAAAAGTTTTATGCGTTTTTCATGGGCTGTGTGGTTGCTTATGGATGGTTCCTTTCCTGGATGCTTGTTCTTCCGATGCTACTTTTCATGCGACAGATTATGTTGAAAAAGAAGAGTTGCAGGAATCTTTCCAGGGTGAAGCGGAAGCACGGAGAGCAGACTCTCCACCCACACCTGTACCTGTGGAAAGTGTGGAAACCCCTTTGAAATCAATGCAAGTAGAATTTGAGACGGAATTAGCCTGGCGCAATGTGGAGGAACAGCATCAATTGAAAGCACAGCTGCGGCGTAATGCTGAAGCTACGGTGGATGTGGTCTTAATCTTGGATTCTTCCGGCTCCATGAGTGACAATTCTAAGAAAGTGCGTGAACAGCTCGCTTCTTTGTTTCAGCAGATTAAAAGCCTGGATTGGCGATTACGTATTGCTTCGACAGATCTCTATGATGCTTGTGATTATCCTGTACTGTCTAGAGGTGACAAGGGATATTTGGAAACGTATAGACAGGTTATCGATCGTATTATTGAACAAAACGGTCAGCGTACTGAGCGTGGCATTGAGTCTGCGGAGGCTGTCTTACAGTGTGAAGACGGTTGGTTGCGTGAAGAGTCTGCAGTCGCGGTCATTATTGTTTCGGATGAAGATAATTGCAGTAATGGGTGGCAAAATTGTGACCGGGATCGGGATAAGCAGCCCCCACGCAAAGGTCAGCAAGAGGGGGGGAGTCGTAACTTAAAGGCAGGTCACCCGGACAGATTGGTGCAGTTGGCAAGTGATATGGGGCGTGATTCTAAAAATGGCTTATTCCAAGTGTATAGTCTGGTGGGGACATCAGAAAGTAAGCTGGACAAGGTGCAGGGCCGAGAGGAATGCACTGTTGCCCGGATAGGACAAGATTACTTGGATATTGCGGAGCGTACAGGAGGATTTTCTTCCGATATTTGCTCGGAAAACTATGCGCAAATTTTTAAAGAAATTGGCAGTGGTATTATGATTCAAACGATTGGACAAAAAGTGACACTTAAAGAAACTCCTTATAAAGACTCTCTACAGGTGAGATTTGAGGACCGTCTTCTGAAAGCAGGTGTGCACTACGAGCTTATGGGGAATGTGGTTCATTTTCTTGGCTTTCAAGAGAAAGTAAGTCAAGGTACGGCGGTCTTTGCTTATAAAGTTGCTGCAATGGGTGGGGTGATCTCACAGACGAAGCAAATGCTCTTGCATCAAGCCACGCTGATGGAGCGTGAGGCTGTTGTTGAGGTGGAAGGCTATGAGTTGCATTAGACTTCTAGAGGGGAGATGTTACTACCATCGCTGATGGAGCTAAGGTCAGCGCGGCCTCCGGCAAGTCCATCTGCCAGCACTCTCCACAGCCGCCGTTGGTCTCCTTGAGCTGTGAGGTCTCCTGACTTGCGAATCACTCCGCCCAGTTTTCCGAATACTGCGAGTGGAATTTCTGCGTGGGGGTGTTGCGGATTAAATCTCCCGCCTCCTTCGATATGAGCGGAACCCTCACTAATGTAAACCACGGCGCTGCGCTCTAGCACATTTCCGGAGGTTTGGGCGAGGCGGTCGGCAAGCTTCGCGATACGTTGTTGCATGGGTTCGAGGAGGGCGCGAAATCTTGCTCCTGTGCCCGTACTATCTCCGTGAATAGCTTGGTGATAAGGTTCTCCCTGACTATCGAGCATGCTGACAACAACCACTTGGGCCATATCGCAGGCAAACAGATGAAAAGCAACCTCAAGCATGGCGGTATGCTTGCTCTCATCGTCACTTCCTGCCGGAATAGATGCGTTGGTGTTGCACTCCATGGAAGGAGCTTTTGGCTTTTGTACGGGGGTGGTGGCTCCTCCCCCCCCTTCTTGCTCGCTACCGTTACTTTCTGTAGGCACATGTTCACGATAGAGGGCTTGTAAAGCGTAAAGGTGGTCGTCGAAGATGCGTCCATCGCTTCCAAGCTGTTGGCGAATTTTGCGGATGTCGGCGAGAGACTGGTCGAGTACATGTTGCTTGCCTTTTTTGACTTCGGCGAGGTTAAATGTATTGATCCCCCCGAGGAAAAGACCTAATTTTCTCTTGAGGACTCCTTCTGGAGTGGTGAATGCTTTGGTTGCGCCTCCACTTGAGTCGCGAGGATAAGCTGGATTTTGTCCGCGCGAAACGGCTAACACCACTTGTTCTGTATTGGAGATGGTGGTGGTGTAAAAAGAAGGTTTGCCTTGTTTGACGGCGTGAAGCCCGAAAAGCCCTCCTTCTGAACCATGCCAGTCCGAGTTATAGCATGAGTTCATCAGTCCTTTGATAAATAAGGCTTGGCCTTGCCCTGCTGTGGAGCTGAGTCCAGACATTAAGGCTGATTTGGTGGATGCGAAGTCCATGTGTCCGTTCGGGGTCGTACATAACATGATCTTAAGCCGTCCTTCTGCTCCAAAAGCACGGGTTTCGATGAAAGTACGTGAGAGTGCAGCTCCAATGAGTGAGTGGCTGACATAGCGGGTAAAGTGCCGACGGGTAACTTTTTTGGTGTGCATGTTGAGGCTCCCCTATTGTTGTGCCGGTGTGTAGTTATTTACGTTGTAGAAACTCGTCGCTGCTTAAGATGGCCGAAAAAACCGACTTAAGTTGGAAAGCATTTTTTCCTTGGTCGTGAGCACTGTGGTAGATGCGGGCAATGTTGCATTTATCCTCTTTTTTCTCGAGTCGTGCATAGATGTGCCGAAAAACCTGCACGGTAGCGCATACTCCAGTATCTGTTGCATTGCCAAGAGCAGCAGAAAGCTCTTTAACCCCATGAACATCGGTTTGGCCCCCTAAAATACTTGGGAGCCATCCGTCTGATTTCGCAGGCTTGCTATGGTCATCAAGGGTTCTGGTGCGCCCGATCGGTGAGAGTGTTTCTAGAGCTGCTCCAGGACCATTGACGGTACGGTGGCATGAAGCACATGGCTCTTTGGCGGTTACTTCGTTAAGGGCGTCGAGTGCACTTAAGTTTTTGTCAAACACAGTCATATTGATGTTGTCGGCGAGGTTTTCAGGGGTTTCAAGGTACATGCACATGAAGTGAGAGAGAATCTTCTTGCCTCGTAGGGGAATGTTTGTGTGTTGTTCTGAGCTGATCGATAGTGCTACACTTGGTTGGCTTAGAAGCCCGCCTAAGGGAGCATTGAAATTGGCTTTGACGTAGCCACTTGGCATTCCTGGGATTTGAGAGCTAGCGTTGTCATGTTTCATGCCGTAGAGGTTGGCGACTTGACGGTGGGTGAAGGTAAAGTCGGAGTTGAAAAAGTCTTCTGTAGTGGTTTGTCCATTGGCCATGAGGTAATACAAAAAGGCGGTGGTTTCTTCGGCAAGATACTTGAGGTGTATCTCTTCAAGTTGTAGATCCTTATTTGGTTTCATGCCACGGCCGACGAGTAGGGAAGTTTCCAACCAAGACTGGGTAAACCTTTTGGTTCCTGCATAAAATTGTGCGGATTGCATCATCCGTGTGATTTCACGCTGAATTTGCTCCGGTGTGGAAAGCCTGTTTGATAAGGCATGATCTGCAAGTGTTTCATCGAATTTTCCTGCCCATAGTGCGTCCGACAAGGCAGTCGCGACTTCCCAACTGGTCAGTTGGCCCTGTTCTCCAATGCGCATGCGGTATAGAAAGTAGGGTGAGACCAGAATCCGGGTTATCGTAGCGATAAAGGGGTCTGTGCCACTCCCTTCGCGAGTGAAGTGTTCGACTTCACGTTCAATTTCGGAGGTATTGGAGTTGCGGCGCCACAATTTAGGGAGTGTCTGTTCCAGCCAAGTTTTGAGGCATTGCGACTTGTTGCCGCTATTGCAGTTGAGGATTTGTGTGCTACGCGCTCCCATCTGTCCAGCAATCTCATATGCGGCCTCAAAAAAAGCACTGAGCCGTTCTTTAGACATGACGTTTGCTTGACGTAAATGAGGATAACCTTGCATAAAGTTGTCTGCTGGAAGGTAGGACTGGGCAAAGCTACCATCGAGTTGCATGTCGAAAGCAAAGTTTACGGCAGCCACATACTCGTCTGCAGTTAAAATGCGTGCCTCGGGAGCACTGGGGCTACTTTGCTCGCATCCAGGACTTGCTGTTTGGCTCTCTTTGAGAATCTCGATGAAAGCCGCGTTTTGTACCTGGGGGTTAAAGGATTCCACAACTCCAGGCGCGATGGGGTCGTCTGAGGAACCGCCGTTTGCGTTGCTTTCACCTTCGGCGTTCATATGGTTGCTACTTTCTACATGATTGCTATTCGACCAGAGGTTATCCGCTCCCGTTTTATTTTTGAAGCACCCGGAAGCACTCTTTAAGATGACAGTAAACAATACGACTTTTTGCAAAGATTTTATGCTCATAGGGTCGTTCTACTTATGGAGTGGGTGAGTGAGACTTATGCACGCGCTCGTTATCGGAAGCTCTCCAAGATATTTAAGGGTGCGGTGCTACCTTTCGGTAGCTTCCTGAAAGGGTGGAGTTCTGCCGAGAGCCAAAAGCCCTTTTGAAAAAGAGGCTTTTTGCATCTAAGTAAGCTTTGCGTTAGGCTCAGGTAAGTTTACGGGAATACATGTTTGGCTCTTTTAAGGAAATTTACAAAAGGAGTTTATGTTGCAACAGCTTAAATTTAAATGGCGTGATCTTTATGCTTTCACTATCATGTGCTTGGCCTTAGCTCCTCAAGCTTATGCTGGTGGAGTGGTCTCTTCTTATTCGGTCATGAAGCGTGCCTTGATAGATGGTAAGCGTTTGCGTGTTGTGGGACGCTATGCGGAATGTACCACCACTGCTCCAGACACGGGACTACAGGTTAGGGGCCCAGATGCGATTGCGGGAATGGATATCAATAATTTTGAAATATTTGGCAAGGACTCTTCTCCTTATGGACAGCCATATATTGTGACTTCCTTTTCGCATTTAGCACAGCAAGGGGATCAACTTGTTACGCATTATGTAAAAATGCGTTTCTTTGAAGATGGACAGGTACGTGTGCTCACTAAGTATTATCAACCGCGCACAGGACAACTTACTGATCTTCATGACTTCTCATGTCGTTTGGGTGGCCACGGTTTAGGCGGTGGGGCTTATATCTACTACTATTAGCTGCTTGTATCCAGAAAGGACCTGCTGATGCGTAATTTTGTTTGTCTTGTGTTGATGTTGTGTTGGAGATGGTCTGCAGTCTATGCTCAAGAGCCGACAAGGGTTCAAGCTTGGGAGCAAGGAAATGCTTGTCAAAATGAGTGGCGTCTACGTGACTCTCGTGTGTTTTCCCGGCTAGAAGGCTCGTGGAAAGGGACTTGGACGCGTTATGATGCGCAGGGGCTGCCCCAGCCCTATGTTATCGATGGTAAAGCGGTGCGTGTCAAAACCTCGGTGTTGACCCAACGCATAGATGATGTGAAAAACATCTGGCTCCAATCTAATTTTTACCCACAATTGGATTTTACCCGTCATTTTCTGGGTACCGTGACGGGGCCTGGACAAGTAAGCTATGCCAATCGTGAAGGGGAGGGGTACGATGATTACGATGCTGTCGCGACGGAATATGATGACTATCATATTTTATTTGTGGTGAAGCATAAGCAGAGTGGGAAAGTCATCTATACCGAAGATATCTCGTTAATCACTGTAGATGAGCGCACCCGGGTAGGACGTCGGTACCACCCGGATACGGGAGCCTTTTTGGGGGTGACCGTGGTACGTGAATTAAGAGTCATGTGAGCTTGTCTTGGTGGGGTGGGTGTGTAAACCGTTGCTTACTCTTTCGTTATGGTGGTCTAGCCTGATTTTATACCTACAAAAATCAGGCTAGGCAAAATCAAGAGTTAAAACCAATCGAGGCTGGTCGTGTTGCGGGGAACGATGGATCACTGGCAGGCTATCTTCGCCCCATTTTGTGCCTTTCATAATCACAACAGCACCAGCTGGAGCTTGACGAATGCTGCGGGTGTCGCTGGACTCGGCCTGTTTGAGCCAATCGCTGAGCTTGTGCTCACTTTTCTTGTCAGGATTAAAGTATTCGGAGCTTTGAAACCAGTTGCACCCATCTCCGTAAAGTGAATGAATGAGCCGAGTAGGCACATGATCTACATGAAACCTAGGACACATGGGTCTTTTCAGACCTGCGATGCGAACTCCTACTTGTTCTAGTCCAAATAGGGTGGCGTACATTTCGATTAAATGTCCAATCCACTGTTGCATAGATAATTTCCCCGTTCCACTTGGGAGTGCATCCAGGCTGCTGAAGATATCTTCTACTTCGATGACTTGTTTAAAGTGAAACTCCTGGGAAGCTAGAGCAAGAGCGTATTGCTGACGTTCTTTGCAAGTAGGTGGAGTCCAAACACATAAGCCAATATGGTCTTCATAAATAGAAGTCAAATCAGCGCATTGTTGAGTAAAGAAAGCAGCGTTGTCACGAAATGTATCTTTCATCCTGTTAGTGTCTGATGGAGCTAAAGTATTCATCCAAGTGCTTCTCCTCTTGGTTTTGATAAGCAGACATACCCTCACAATAGCAGATACATCGTGATGTGCTACATGTATCACGATAGGGTGATAGCTGGCAAAAACTACCTTTTACTTCGTTTGGCTCAGAGTTTAGCTCGATGATTCTGGAGAGACTAGCTCTAGAGTGGGGGGAAGTGCGCGTGTGTCTACGGGTGTGACTGCGGAAGTATCCCGGTAAATGCTTTCGCGCCAGAGCACTTTTAAAGTATAGACATAGCTTTTTCCATTGATGATGGCGAGATGATCGTTGTTAGATATGCTGCACTCGTTATCTGCGTCTGTGGTGTCACAAGAGGAAAAGGTCAAGGGTTCACAAACGGTACCGGTGACGAGTTGTGAAGAGGAGACGCTGGTTGAGAGAGATTCGCTAAACTTAGATTTGACGGTGATAGCATTACTCACGGTTACCTTGAGTCGGGTAATGTTGTAATCGGTGGCCGTGAGCCCTTCAAACATAGTTGCAATGTCAATGGTGAAAACTTTTTGAGTGCGCCCTGCGATGTCGAAGGCTGCGGTAGGCTCGGAGAGCAGGGTTAACAGAGTATCTTCACCACCTGCCTTGGGAGAGATCCGTGCTTCGACTCCGAGTATGGTGTGGCTCTGTTGGAAGGGTTCGTACCAACCATCGTTGCATGTGTCCCCAGCTGCATATGCAGGTTCTTCATATACTCCTAACATATGGATTTCTAAAGTGTCGACAAAACTGGGCTGGGAGCAAGTGGTCAATGTGCAGCAGCTGACGAGGACGAAACTGACAAAAGAATAACGTTTTTGCACACTCAAGCCCTTGCAAATCTTTCACCACTCACCTCAGTCTCTCAGTCTTTGTGTCTATGACCAAGTTCCGTTCTTGCCCAGATAAGGTAGTTGGCGGTGCATAAAGGACCTAACTAGATAGGCAAACATAGCCTAAGTGTTGGAGAGGCTTGTCTGTGCAGCGGCGTGTAGCATGGTTTTGAAGAAGAGGTGGGAACCCGAAAAGGTCATGCCGTTTAAGTAGGGGCGTAGAGCTTTCTTGGGGCACATCCCGAGTCGTACTCCTCCCAGTTGCATCATTGGAATGTCATTGGCGCCATCCCCTGTAAACAAGCACTCGTCGACCCTCAGCTGCTTGGCTTGGAGGATGGTCCTGGCGTAGTGAGACTTCTGCTGACCGCAGATAATGTCCCCTCGGAGCTTCCCGGTCAGTGTATTTTGGTGCCACTCTAACTGGTTGGCAATCACGGTTTCTGCTTGCCACTCTTTTTGCCAGCCGAGCAGCATGTCTTTAAAACCTCCGGAGAGCATGACGAGCTTAGTGTTATGGCTTTGGGTGTACTCCAATAATTCTGGCAGTCCCTCCATCACAGACATTTGGACAGCGATTTGCTCGACTTTTTCAAGTTCAAGGCCCTGCAGAAGTGCAACCCGCTGCACAATGGCATCGTGAAAAGGAAGTTTGCCTTCCATGGCGAGTGTCGTCATGTGGCGAACTTTGGTGGAGACGTTGGCTGTCATGGCGAGCTGGTCGATACACTCGCCATCGAGTAAAGTGGCATCCACATCACTAAACCAGTACTTGGGTTGCCACCCGAGAGGAAGATAGCCTGCCTCCATATCCTGCCATTCAGGTTGATCCGTGTTGAGTTGGTCGACCACTTGACAGAATTGCTGTAGATACTGCTGTGCTTGAGCTAGGGGACACATAGAGGTGACATACTTGTCATCATGGTGGGTAAATCTCTGTAGGTCCCAGCCCATTTGTGCGGCACACTGGCGGTGGGTGATGAAAAGGACAGGGCTTTGCCGTGCTTGCATGAGTGGACACTCCCTTTGTGCATCAGGTCATCGTGATGATCCCAAATTTACACTTGAAGTGGGAACTGTGCAACTGTCGATGCAACTAGGGAGTAGGAAGACTATGAGTGGAGGGGTGCCGTTTGACTCTTCTTAAGGTGGGTAAGGCTATTCGACGATACGGTCTGAAATATCGTAGCCATCTGGAGCAGCTGCTTGCAGTAAGGCCTTGCTGTGACCTGCATCCATGTTGTGATGGTACAGGCCGAAAAGTGTGATGGGAGAGCGTGAGAGTCCTTGGGCAAGAGCTTTGATTCCGGCTGGGCTTGTGTGCTGGTGTTTGAGCTTAAGTGTCGTGAGTTGGGTGTCCGGTAATACTCTAGCAATAGTCTGAATACCTGGTTCGCCTATTTCGTAGTTCCAGAGTATGAGGGTGGTGAGTTGGCTCTGAGGGAGTGCTGTGCCCAGAGCGATGGCGGCTGCGCGCCCCACGTGATCGTTGCCCATGAGTTTGAGGGTGGTGAGCTTGGAGTGTGGCAGTGCTTGGGCGATGGCTTGGATGCCTGCGTCTTTGCTCTGAGTATAGGATAATGCTAGGGTGGTGAGTTGGCTCTGAGGGAGTGCTTTGGCAATTGCCTGGACACCTGCGTCGCCAATGTGGTTACTTAACAAATCTAACGAGGTCAGTGGAGAGTTTGTCAGCGTGTCGGCAAGATAACACCCCCCCAATTTGCTCATCTGATTACATATCAAACGTAAGCTGGTTACTTGGGTGTTGGGCAGCATCCTGGCTATTGCATGGGCGCTGCGATTGTCAATCTGATTGCCACAGAAGGTGAGTGCCTTGATGGGAGCATGTGCGAGTGCCGTGGCGATGGTGTTGATTGCTTTTTCTGTGGTTGGGGTATTGTTGAAAAACTCAAGAGTATGAATTTGTGTTTGACGAATGTATTCCATCCAGCGATGAAGAGAAGGTATTTCGGAGTTGCCCGAATGTACGGAGAGGGATTGTTTGTAGCGCAATTTGTGTAAGTGTGTAAATTCTTGAGGTTTGGCAAGTTGTGGATCAATTTGGAGTAGTTCCTTTTGAGACATTTCTATGGGGCCAAGGACAGGCCAACCTAGTGACTTAAAATAGTTGCATGTCTTTAGAATGTTTGCAATATCAGCTGTTTTTAATTTTTTAGTGATGGTTAGAAGGATATCTCTGGGCATCTGAGTCAGGTGGAGCTTTGGCGTTTGCTGAGCTGTACGCAGCTGTTGAGATGGGGTAGCTGCGACTCCTGCTGTGAGGATAAGGCTTGCGAGGAGGTAAAATTTTATTTTAAGCATCGTGCTCTCTTTCTGGGCATGGGGCTTTGAGGAGTCAAAAGTATATTTTTGACTTGGCAGAGTTTTTTAATTTATCCGTGGTGGATATGACATCTTGTATACTGTTTTTGTTTTTTTGCAAGATTTTTTATCTGTCTTGTCGATGTACTTACAATTTTTGGGTGCAAATATCCCAAGGAGAGGCTGTGTCATGTGGTTACGATACATCGTGCATTTGTACTGTCTGCTGAGCTTGGCCTGGGGGTGGAAGGTCTTTGCTCAGGGGCAGATTGAGCCGCAACACTTTGAAGTCGATTTAGATCTCATTCCTTGGGATCATGTCTCTGAGTATCGTCAGCTGACTTACCAGTCGGGTGAGGTTCAGACCCTAACCTTGGATGCATTATGTACGGCAATGGTGAACTTAAGTATAGGAAGTGCCTTGGATGACGAAGACTTACGTCAGGCACGCTTACGTACAGAACGGAGTTTTGGCCGTCTTATGCCGCGCTTTACGCTTTTGGTTTCTCCAGATATGGTCCCTATTGGTACGAATAATTTTGTCGCGAATTTGTTTGGTCCTTTGGTCCCGGTGAATTGGTTGAGCTGGTTGCAACAAAGGCAGTTCTATGATGCTAAAAAAGCTGAGATTTTGGACCACTTGATTACCCGGGTGACGAGTGCGACAGCCATGTACTATCAGGCGCACAAGTTAAAAACTCAGTATGGTTTAAGCTATCTGTTTAAACAGCGTGTGGATGAGCTTGTCAGGTTTTTTTATGCAGAGATGCGAAGGAAGCCGGACTTGGGGATCAACCCTTTTCATATAGAGGTTTTGGATGCTTTTGGTGCAGCCTTAAATGCTGAGCTTGCCCAAGTACGTTTAGAAGCGTTACGGGAGTTGCCGCTGTTGGTGGAACCCCTTGATCTTATCTCGGACTTATCCTTGTTGGACATTGAACGTATTGTTTTGACACCTCCAAGTGAGCGATCTTACTTGAATGTTTCGCAGGTTACAGAGGAAGCCTTGCAGACATCTCTCAATTTAAAAATGTGGAGCTACCTGGTCAAAGCGGCACAGTATTCTTATCAGTCCAGTATCTTTGGTGTGCTGTCGGCGCGCGGACAGCCTCCGGAAGACTTTCGTGCGTTAGGGTTTTCGTTCGGTCTGGACACCATGCCTAATATTAAAATCACGAAGTCACAGCTTGAGCAAGTGAAGGTGCACTATCGGGAAGCCTACCGTTTTATTCAAAGTGCGGTGGCAAAGCTAGTGGTGAGCTATAATGAGAGCTTACGTGAGTATGAGCAGCTGATGCGGGGAGAAAGCTCTGATTGGAGCAAAGTGACCCGAACTTTGCGGCACACTCTCTCATTTTATAACGAGTCTGCGACCGTCAATGTGGATATTCATCATTTGGAATTTTTGCATGCGACTTACATGCGCCGTATTCGCTTAGAGCACGACTTACATATTTTTATGGCTATGATTGAGCAGTATCTGGTGACTAAGCCACAGGTCTTTGTATTGCAGCAAGCTTTTGCACGTCATTCCCTGCGTCGTCTAAAACAATGGGCCCAAAATGGCTACAGCCGTCAGCCTGGTAAACGGTCACGTCTGAAAATGAAGTTGCGAGGCCTTTGGCGACGTAAGTGACCTCTGGTACAGTCCTCGGCACCGGAGAAGAGGGGTAAAGCTTTTTAGACTCGACCTTAGTTCTGTACTTTCGCGTATTTTTTGGATACACTCCCGTCTTGTCTTCATTTTTCCAAATACAATATAATTGAGGTTAAAGATTGGAAACTATCTGTGCTAAGGAAGTGGTCTCTGCGGCTGAAATGGATGCTCGTGGTTGGTTAGATGCGCAAACAGCGGCTGTGGCGCCTAAGTTGGCCGAATCTTTGGATTTTAAAGTTTCTCCACCTATGACCACTTTGATTGATGCTGGGGTTGAAGAAATCAAACGTCAGTTTGTTCCAAGCTACCAGGAGTTGGATGAGCAGCCTTATGAGCAAGCAGATCCCATTGGGGATGATGCTCATGGTACGGTTCCTGGCATTACGCATCGTTATCCTGATCGTGTGTTACTCAATATTTCTCATACCTGTGCGGTGTATTGCCGCTTTTGTTTCCGCAAGGAAAAAGTATCTAAGTCAGGTCATTCGCTTAACTCGGCTCAGATGGACCAAGCGCTGGACTATATTGGCAGTCATCCGCAGATTCGTGAGGTTATCTTTTCCGGAGGAGACCCCTTGATCCTAGCGCCACGGCTGTTGCGGCGCGTGTTGATGCAACTGGACCGTATAGAGCATGTAAAATTAATACGCTTTCATACCCGTGTGCCTGTAGTGCGTCCTGAGCGGGTAGATGCAGCTCTCATCCAGGCGTTGACCGCGACGCGTAAGGTGGTGCGGGTGATTGTGCATGTGAATAGTGCCAAAGAACTGACTTCGGCTGCGGAAGGTGCCATCCTGTGTCTGGTACGGGCGGCGATTCCTGTGCTGAGTCAGTCGGTTTTGCTGAAGGGAGTAAACGATAGTTTAACCCAGTTGTTAGATCTTTTTTGGAAGTTAATTGAAATGCGGGTAAGCCCTTACTATCTGCACTACCTGGACCCTGCTCGGGGAACGACCCATTTTAGGGTACCGTTACAGGACGCTCTTGAACTGTTTTCGCAGTTACGGGGGAAAATCCCTGGGTATGCGATTCCGAGATTTATGGTGGACATTCCAGGTGGTCATGGCAAGATTTCGTTAGATGCACATAATATGCGCTACGAAGGGGGCAAATGGTACTTCCTTTCTCCTTTAGAAGGACAACAGTGGGTTGAGGTCTCCTACCCCACAAACGAGGACCCGGCCCCTGTGCATGAGGAACGCCTCTGTTAGGAGCTATGACCGGATAGCGTATCATAGAGGCAGGTACTCGGCAATTGCCTGTTTGTGGTCTTGCGGCTTGAGTGCTTTCAAGCCATCATGGAACGGGTTTCTGCTTTGCAGTGTTTCGTCGCTTTTTCCGCAATATACTACAGGGAGGCTTCTCTTGCATCCAACATACCCTAACTTGTTTCAGCCCTTGGATTTAGGATTTACACGTATTAAAAACCGCGTTCTGATGGGGTCGATGCACACCGGCTTAGAAGAGCTGGAAGATGGTTATGCGAAAGTAGCTGCTTACTTTGCGGAACGTGCGGCAGGGGGAGTGGGGCTGATTGTTACGGGTGGTTATGCACCAAACCGTGCAGGCTGGGTATCGCCTTTTTCGGCCAAATTGACTTCCTCTCGGGAAGCTCGACGTCACCGTGTGATTACAGATGCTGTCCATGAGCGTGACGGCAAGATTCTGCTCCAAATCCTCCATGCAGGGCGTTACGGTTATCATCCGCTGGCCGTGGCACCTTCACGAATTAAATCGCCGATTAGTCCTTTTGCACCATGGAAACTCACCAAGTTTGGGATTCGCAAAACCATCATGGACTTTGCCAGCTGTGCTAAATACGCCAAATTAGCTGGTTATGATGGGGTCGAAGTGATGGGTTCGGAAGGGTATTTAATCAATGAGTTTATCGCCCCGCGCACCAATAAGCGTCGTGATGGTTGGGGCGGTAGTTTTGAAAATCGTATTCGTTTTCCTTTGGCTATTTTGCAGGCTATCCGTGAGACTGTTGGCGAAGATTTTATGGTTGTCTATCGACTTTCGATGTTAGATCTGGTCGAAGGTGGGAGCACCCGTGATGAAGTCATTGAGCTGGCTCAGCAGGTGGAACGTTCGGGTGCAAATATGATTAATACAGGTATCGGTTGGCATGAGGCGCGTGTGCCGACGATTGTTACTTCTGTTCCGCGTGCAGCCTTTGTCGAGATCACCAAGCAAGTTAAGGCGCATATTCAGATCCCGATTATTACGGCGAATCGGATTAATACCCCAGAAGTTGCAGAGTCTGTTTTAGCTTCTGGCGCTGCCGATATGGTGTCGATGGCCCGACCTTTCCTTGCTGACCCACATTTTGTCAACAAAGCACGTTTGAATCAATCGGAGATGATTAACACCTGTATTGGATGTAATCAGGCGTGTTTGGATCATGTGTTTGTAGGGCGCACGGCCTCATGTTTGGTCAATCCGTATGCTTGCCGGGAAACGGAATGGCTGCTGGAAGAAGCTAAAAAGCCGGCTTCGGTTGCTGTGATTGGCGCAGGTCCTGCTGGTTTGGCCTGTGCAACGACGGCGGCAGCGCGTGGACACCAAGTGGTTTTATTTGATCGTGAAGGTGAGATTGGTGGCCAATTTAACATGGCTAAAAAAATTCCTGGCAAAGAAGAGTTTTATGAAACACTGCGCTACTTCCGGCATAAAATCGACGAAGTCGGTGTGGAGTTGCGTCTGAATGAGGTGGCCACAAGTGACATGCTGAGTGAAAGTGGCTTTGAACATGTGGTTATTGCCACTGGCGTGCATCCCCGCCGTCCTCACTTTAGGGGGATGGATCATCCTAAAGTGATTTTTTATAAAGATTTGCTGACCAAAGAGCCCGAGTTAGGCTCGAAGATCGCGATTATTGGTGCCGGTGGGATCGGGTTTGATGTCGCCGAGTTTTTGTTGCAGGAGACGGTGCCGGAGGATCAGCGTAAAGATCATTTTTATCGTGAGTGGGGAATTGATATCTCAGTCAAAGTCCCAGGGGGGCTGATTACGGATGCGCCTGCGCCTGCGTCCAAACGTAAGATTTTTCTGTTACAACGTCGTGAAGGTAAAATAGGCGCCCGTTTAGGGAAAACGACCGGTTGGGTTCACCGCTCTTCTGTTAAAAAGTATGGAACAGAAATGCTTTCAGGGGTGGAATATCGTGCTATAGACGATCGTGGCTTGCATATTATACATCGGCAACAAGAGCGTTGTTTGGAAGTCGACCATGTGGTAGTCTGCGCGGGGCAGGAATCCAATCGTCAGCTTTATGATGAATTGGTCAAAAAAAGATGTGCGAGCGTGCATTTGATCGGTGGAGCTAAAAAAGCAGCTGAGTTGGACGCAAAGCTTGCCATCGAGAATGGAACAGAA
Source organism: Zetaproteobacteria bacterium (assembly GCA_028817975.1). GTDB lineage: Bacteria > Bdellovibrionota_B > Oligoflexia > Oligoflexales > Bog-1112 > JAPPOJ01. The sequence continues at coordinate 14,714 of JAPPOJ010000235.1, forward strand.
ATAGGATTGCGTCTGTAATGAAATCATCGGTAGCACAAATAGAGGCATATTATCGAGCTTGGCAACGCGCCTTAAATCAGCTCGTAAAGGATGGTCTTGCAGCTTGCCTCGAAGAAGATATTTACTTGATCGGCCCGAATGCGTCCCAGATGGCGTCGCAACGCGTCAAGCTGACCATCTGTGTGACTTTGCACGGCAATGAAGTCGCTGGGATTGCAGCGCTGAGTCAGTTTGTGGACATGGTTGCAGCGCGGCTCGTGACCTTGCCGTTTGTCGTGGGAGTGACGATAGGTAACTTGCCGGCAGCGCGTCGTGGAGAACGTTTTTTGGAACGTGATCTCAATCGCAGTTTTGGCAGCACCAGCTTTACATTGCAAGAGCAGCGTCGTGCTAAAGTGCTCCAAGACACTTTGCTGGATCGAACCGACTTTTTGCTCGACATCCATCAGACACGGCTGGCGAATCAGACCCCTTTCACTATTTTTCCTTACACGGCGCAGTCGTTGGCCTTTGCAGCTTTGGTTTGTCCAGGCCAACCTGTGGTAACCCATTGGGGGCCTAGTTTTTCCAAAGAAGGTCTGTGTAGTGATGAGTACGTTCAGGTTCAGGGAGGACAGGGGATTACGGTAGAGACTGGGCAAGCTGGTTTTGATCCCACTCAAGTTAGTTTTGGCTTTTCCTCCATGCTTCGTGCCATCTGTGTGCTGGAGCGTGGTGAGATTGGGTCTGCATTTGGAGTTACCGAGCTTGCAGCTGTGCTGCAAGCCACGCAGACGCAAGTGTTTTCTTGGGCGCAGGTTGTTGAGTTTCCAGAGCATCGGGATATTCTGTTAAAGCCTGGTTTGATGAACTTTTCTCCAGTTGCTGCAGGGGAGCAGCTGGGAGTGCTTGCTGGAGAGGCGTTTTATGCACAGCAGGCAGGGGCTGCGCTTTTCCCTATTTATCCCGAACAGAATTCGAAGACCTATCACAAGCCTCCGCGTGAAATTATCCGTTTGGTGAAGCCCATTACGATAGCGCAGTTGCCCGTATAGTCTGTGGTAGTGTCCGCGCTTATTTTTGAGAGAACCGAATTTTTTTACCATCGACAGTTGGCTTTTTTGCTTAACATATCTTCCGGTGTGTTTTTTTTGACAAAAAAAAACGATCAAGTTACCCTTAGGGCATTTGTTCCTCAACATAGGAGTCCTATGTGGATTTTTCTCGTCCTCTTTTTGGTACCTTCAAAGGTGTTTTTGTCCCCAATGTTGTTTCAATGATTGGGGTGATTTACTTTTTAAAATTAGGTGGAGTTGTCGCTTCCATTGGCGCAAGTAATCTGCTGTGGATGGTGTTTGCAACTTCTGCGTTGGTTGTGGTCACGGTACTTTCTTCTGTGTCGATGATCTCAAAACGCAAGATGGGTACAGGAGGAAACTACTTTCTAATCTCGCGTACTTTGGGTCCTTCGATTGGGGGCGCGATTGGTGTTGGTTTAGTCATGTGTCAGTGTGTTGTGGCTGTTCTGTGTTTTACGGGGTTTGCGCTTTCTGTCCAACAGTTTGTTCCACATGTATCTCTCTTGACCCTTGAGATGGCCTCTTTATGCTTGACTTCGCTTCTCATCTACGCATCTCCTTCTTTAGTCTCGGTGACCCAGGGGCTTATTTTTGGGGTCATTGTGGTTTGTATCGCTTTATTTTTTAGTCATATTCATGGCCCTTATCAAACGTTAGAGTGGACTCCTTTGCGATTTGATGATGCCTTTTGGGAGGGCTTTGCGGTACTTTTGCCAGTCTTTATGAGTGTGGAAGCAGGGATTTCTTTGTCTGGGCAGTTGCGGAACCCTAAAAAGTCTATTTTGCACGGAACCTTGTATGCCATTATTGCTGCAATCGGCTTATTTATTTTCACAGGACTAGCTTTGCTTGTGCTGTTTCCGACGGAAATTTTGCGTCAGGATGAGATGGTGATGATTCAGTACTCATCCTATCCTTTTTTATCTCTGTTGGGTTTGATGGTGGCTGTCTACTCTAGTGCACTCGCTGCGTTGGCAGCAGCTGTGGAGATTTGCAAAGCTATGGTTAAGGATCAGCTCTTTGGGGAGAGACTTTCTCGGGTGACTCCTGCTAAGCGTGATATCGCAATCTTAGTGGCTCTGTGTATGATGGTTGCAGTGGCGCTTTTGTTTACCAATCTCGACAGTATTTTTCCCTTGATTGCGATGGTCTTTTTAACTACGTACGCTTTGATGAATCTAACCTCAGCGGCATCGGGATTTATTAACCCTCCGAGCTTGATTGCGGGAATGGGTTTTTACTGGCCTTTATCCTTATTGGCAGCGGCGGCTTGTCTCTGGATTATGTTTCAGATTCACCTGTGGGGCAGTGTTGTGGCTCTGGCGATCTTAGGTGTGTTTTGTGTATTTTTTCATGTTTTTTCGAATGTGGAGCAGATTCAAGATTTGCGTCACCTCTTTTGGAAGCATTTAGCTGTGCGCGCTTTATATAGGTTGGATCAATTACAGGGAGATATTTTGAGTTGGACTCCACATGTGGTGGCGATTCCTTCGATGCCTCTGGTGGACACCTCTTTTCTTCGTTTTTGTGAAGACCTTACCGAGCGTAATGGTTTACTTTCATACGTGGCATTTGTACCGGAGGATTGGTCCCATGCATATCGTAAGCAGTCCTTGGAGCAAGTTTTGGATAACAAATTAGCCAAACGACATGGTCGTCATCTACGAGAACTTGTGTTTGCTGCAGATCGTAACCAAGGATTTAAAAGGATGGCCATGGCACAAGGCTTTAGCTCGTTGTCCACGAATACTTTTATTTTTCCCTTTCAAGCGTTCGAGGTGGAGGACTCATGGTTTTCGATTTTGCGTGACAGCCGTAAAAATGTGATCGTAACCTCTTTTAACACTCCTCCTTCTGCAGTGGCTGTTGCAGAGCTTGTACCCCGCGTGGATATTTGGTGGCATAGCGGCCGTCATTCAAGTTTTGAGCTGTCGTTATCTTACGTGCAGAACCTGATTGCTTCGAAACGTATGCGTCACTTGCGGGTGCGTGTTTGTGCTCTTGTGGAGGAAGTGCATATCATGCAACAAGTTTCAGCTTACTTGGAAGGATACTTAGAGCAGCTCGGTTTTATTGATGAAATTTTAGTTGAAGTTGAAGTTGAGGCGAATCAAACGGTGGAGACGATTTCGCGTGATTCTACACTCGTTGTTTTTCCTTTATTGGCAGATATTACCATTGCGCAGTTAATGCAGCAGTATACCGATACTTGTAATGTTTTAGCCAACGTGATTATGGTGGGTGATTTTGATACATTAGACCACCGTGAAATATATAATGGTTGTGGGTAGTCGTAGTTACTTTAGATAAAGGAATAACGATGCTAGAGCGTGAGTTGGAGTTTGCGGTGTCTCTTGCACGACAGGCTGGAGAATTAGTCGTTTCGATGCGGGGTCGTGCATCGACTTCCTATAAGTCAGGTGTTGAAATGGTGACAGCAGCTGATCTGGCTTCGGATCAGTTGATTCGTTCTCGAATCGTGGAGGCTTTTCCACAAGATGAGATTTTATCTGAGGAGCACCCCGATAAAAAAGAGGTTTATCAACAACGTGTGTGGATTGTGGACCCGATTGACGGTACGGTAAACTATGCATATGGCCATCCTTATTACGCGATTTCGATTGCACTCTATGATGCGGGTCGTGCCCAGGTGGGGGTGGTGTTCAATCCAAGTTTGGATGAAATGTACACTGCGGTGCGTGGGCAGGGTGCCTTTCTCAATGGTGAGCGGATTCAGTTTCAAAACGAAAAAGAGCTGCAGCGTTGTGTGGTAGGCACCGGTTTTCCTTACAGTAAGCATTTGCGTCCTAAAGCTAAGAAGTGGCTGAGCTATGTCTTGGATGAAGTGTCGGATATTCGGCGTAACGGTGCAGCAGCTCTCGATATCTGTCATGTGGCTACAGGTAGGCTGGACTGCTTTTACGAGACGGTGAGCCTGTGGGATTGTGCAGCAGCTCGACTGGTGGCGACAGAGTCAGGTGCGACCTTTGGCCATATTTATCCTCTGGGTGTCAGCGAGCAAGAGGAGATGGTCAGTGAGAATTTGCTCGTGGCCTCGGCGAAAGTTTTTAAGCAAATGCGGGCACTGCTACAGCAAGTGCCTAAAGACTATCGTGAGCCGGCGAGTTAGAGGTACATGAATGGCAGTGCAGCATGGGAGTCTTCTTGTTTGATCATGTGAATCACTTTCATGATATCTGCTGTGGTCAGAATAGGGCCGGGGTGTACGTTGGGATTGCGGCTGTAGCGCAGCACTGCAGAGCGTGAGGCAAGTTGCACCACGTGGTTGATGTCACGTCCGCTGCTTCCTTCTAGAGCAACGGCAATTTCGTTGATTTCTGTTTCGGTAATG
>JAPPOJ010000216.1 GCA_028817975.1 Zetaproteobacteria bacterium
AATAAATCTGGATCAAGTCGCTCTTTTTGCGTCATCGAGTTGATGATGCAACGTACGTGAAACAAGCGTTTCTCATCGACGTTATCCATAGCCCCTTGGGGAAGCATATTCTGCATGGGGAGCTTAGCCATCACTTCCTTCAGTGGGCCCATTTTTTGGATGGTTTCAATTTGATTATAAAAATCTTGAAAGTTGAACTTTCCTGAAAGTGCCCGTTCGGCGTCCTTCTCGTGATCTTCGGAGGCCACTTTCTCGAAGTCTTGCATCAAACCAACGACATCGCCCATACCAAGAATACGGCTGGCCAGACCTTCTGGACGAAAAACCTCTAGGGCTTCAAGTTCTTCTCCCATGCCCAAGAACTTCAAGGGGGCTCCTGTGACTTCTTTGATGCTCAAAGCTGCTCCCCCCCGAGCATCACCGTCAAGCTTGGTCATGATCACCCCGCTTAAACTTAGCTGCTCGTGGAAAGCTTTCGCCGTTGTGACAGCATCCTGGCCCATCATTGCGTCACAAACAAAGAACGTGTGGTCAGGGCTTACTGTAGACTTGATCTCTTGGAGCTCTTGCATCAAAGCTGCGTCAATGGTGAGGCGTCCTGCAGTATCAAGCAACACAGTATCGCAACCAAGTTCGTGGGCTTTATCAATTGCTTTGTGGCAGATTTGTTGGGGGGACTGATCTTTAAGATGAAAAACAGGAATTGAAAGGCGTTCTCCGAGGACATGTAGCTGGTCGACTGCTGCTGGGCGGTAGATATCGGCGGCTACAAGAAGGGGCTTTCTTTTCTCGTTCTGTTGTAAGAAAAGCGCTAGTTTACCTGTTGAGGTCGTTTTACCACTCCCTTGTAGTCCAACCATCATAATGGTGGAGACTTTTCCTTTGGGGAGTTCCAGGGCTGTATCGACTGGACCCATAAGCTCTTCAAGTTTGTCTTGGCAAATTTTTACGAAGTGCTCACGAGCCGAAACTTTGACCTTCTTATCACCTTTGCCGGCACGTAGTTGTACTTGCTCTCCGAGACAGGCCGTCTTTACGTTTTTTAAGAAGTTTTTGACGACGCTGTACTCGACGTCAGCATCGAGCAGTGAGCGGCGAATTTCTTCTAACGCGGGAGCGAGATTTTCTTCTGTTAAAGTGGATCTTCCGGTGAGGCTTTCGGTAGCTTTTTTAAACCCGTTACTGATCATATCAAGCATTGTTTGTTCCAATCATACAAATGTTTTAGAGCGAATCTACATCAAGAGTAAAAGGTGCGTTAGGTGTCTTTATCTTCATGGGTCATCTTTTGAATGGCGGCCGCAATCAATTCTCTAAAGAGTGGATGGCAAGCTAGGGGCTTGCTTTTTAACTCGGGGTGGAACTGGCAAGCGACAAACCATGGATGACTGTCGAGTTCGATGACTTCGACGAGCGAGCCATCAGGCGAAGTTCCACTAATGAGGAGGCCGTTTTGTTCGCACACTTCCTTGTATCTTAAGTTAAATTCATAGCGATGCCGATGCCTTTCGGAGATTTCTTGTTGCTGATACGCGGTAAGGGCTTTTGAACCAGCTTGTAAGGTGCATGGATAGGCTCCTAAGCGCATCGTTCCTCCTTTGCTGGCGACATTCTTTTGTGTATCCATCAGGTGAATGACTGGCTCGGTACATTGATCATGGAATTCAATGCTGTGTGCTTGTGGGTATTCGAGGACGTTGCGTGCAAATTCAATAACTGCAAGTTGCATGCCCAGGCAAATTCCTAGGAATGGGACTTGTTGGGTGCGTGCAAACTCAATTGCTCGCAGCTTTCCTTCTATGCCACGGTTACCGAATCCACCGGGCACGATGATTGCATCGCATCCTGCCAGTTTAGAGGCGATATCACACTCAGAGTTTTGCAGGTCTTCAGAGTCGATGTAGACTGGGTCAATTGCGTGCTGGTTGGCAATTCCTGCGTGCACCAAGGATTCTTCGATCGACTTGTAGGAGTCAGCCACATCAATATATTTCCCAATAATGCCAACCCGAACTTTTCCTTGGGGAGAGGATAAACGAGCGACGGTTTGTTCCCAAGGGGAGAGGTCAGGGCTACGAGTCCACATGTTGAGATGGTCGACAATCATTTGGTCAAGCCCTTGATCGTGCATGACTAGAGGGAGTTTGTAGATGTTGTCTACATCTTGTGCTTCCACGACTTGTTCTTTAGGTACGTTGCAGAATAGCGCCATTTTTTCTTTGAGCTCGTCAGGAACGTGGCGATCCGCGCGACATACTAAAATATCAGGCTGAATGCCGATCGAACGTAGCTCTTTTACGGAGTGTTGGGTTGGTTTTGTTTTTAACTCTTTTGCAGCCGCGATATAGGGCACTAAAGTTAGGTGAATGCACAAAACATTTTGTGCTCCTAGTTCGTACCTTAGCTGTCGTATGGTCTCCAAAAAGGGGAGGCTTTCGATATCTCCTACAGTCCCGCCAATTTCGATGATGGAGATGTCAGCTCCTTCGGAAGCTCGGAAGATATTTTCTTTGATTTGAGAGGTAATATGCGGGACAACTTGCACGGTACGCCCGAGATAATCCCCACGCCGCTCTTTTGTCAATACAGCGTCGTAGATTTGCCCTGTTGAGAAACTGTGGTGGCGAGTCAGGCTAGCCTGTGTAAAACGTTCATAATGGCCGATATCTAGATCTGTTTCGGCACCATCGTCGGTGACAAAAACTTCACCATGTTGGAAAGGGCTCATCGTGCCTGGGTCAACATTGATATAGGGGTCGGCTTTACTGAGTCGGACGCGTAGCCCTCGTGTTTCAAGCAATGCGCCTGCACAGGCGGATATCAGTCCTTTGCCAAGTGAAGAGACGACTCCTCCAGTGACAAAAATGAATTTTGTATGGTGGCGCTTTGATGAACTCATAATTACTTCCTTCAGGGTAGACGCTAAAAAGTACACTTGTGGAGAAAATGTCAATAAACACAAAATAGAAGTGGGGATTAATACCGAACTCCGTGGGATCACGGGGTTTGATACTACCCTGGGTAAACATTTTTGTCAATGTTTGTATTTGGAACGTTAAAACAAGTCGGATTCTTTCCTGTGGGGAAGTTTTTATGAAGACAATGGTTGTATTTACAGTACATTAGAGTTTAGATGTTGAGTTGGTCGTGGATTTTGCCGACACCTCGGCGGTATTCTTTCTTACTTTTTTGAAAAGTAAATAACTCTTAGGAAAACAGATGATTAGGAATGTGGGTAGGTATCTCAGAGCTTGCGCTGCTCTCTTGGGGATTTTCTCTTTGTCTGTGCAGGCAGCCACGGTGACTTCAATTTCGCGTAAAAAAAAGATGATTATCATCGATGAAGGCCGTGAAGATGGCTTTATCAAAGGTAAAAAAGTTTGTGTTTTTAATTCAGATAAGAGAGTGGCTTGTGGGGTGGTGATTCGAGTCAAAAAAAATCGTGCTCAAGTGAAAATTAACCGTGACTTTTTAAAAGTTAAAAAAGGCTTTGAGGTTAGGATTCGTGGGGCAAGTAAGGATGATGAGCCAGAATATGGTCCTGCTTTACGATTTCTTGCATTGCCTGTCCCAGTGGGAGCGCCTGCGAATTATCAGCTCTTGACTTATCTTGGTGCCAATGCGGCGGGAGAAGGAAGTTCATCTTTGTGGCAGTCAGAAGAATCTTATACTTCAAATGCGAATGCGTTGATTTCGTTTAGTGTAGGTGTTGAATTTGAGCAGAGGTATTGGCAAGTACGCTTTGGGGCGCGTGTGCGGGAGTATCAGTCTCATAAGAGGGCGGCAGACTATGATCTAGCCTTGCCAGGAACTTTCTTACAAACAGAACAGTCTGCTTCGGCATCTGGAGTGTATGTGGATTATTTCGTACCTTTATTGGATGGTCTTGATGTAGGAGTCGGTGTAGATTTTGATCAGACAACTATGAAATTTTATGGCGAGGTTAGAGATGATTTTGATTCAAGCTACAATGAGAGGATTTACAATTTGGAGTCAAGTGGCTTAGTGACCTCCCTGCGTTTGCCAGTACGTTATAATTCTTACCTTGACCCGATGGGGCTGTCGTTTGGTTTGACATCGATGATACCTTTGTATGTCGCGGGCCTCTCAAACGTTGCTCAAGCAAATGATACGGTCCATGGGTCTCTTGTGCAGGATGCACAGCAAGATCTTGTTGACTCTGCAAATTTTAGGGCCGGGGGCTTTACCGTGGAAGTAGCTCTTGGTCTGTACCTTTCACTTTAAGCGAGGTTGCTTGCTGCTTTTTTGACCCTAGAGCTACGAAAGTTCTTTTTTTCTCGCAGTGTGTAGATAATTTTCTCAACGATTTCCTTGTCTTCACCACTAAGGTTTGAATAAATACCCCCCATGCGATAGCGGTTACGGTCAAACCAGCGGCATTCTATTGCGCATGAAAAACGTCCAGGAGCTTGGATGCCTAGAGGAGTGAGAGGAATAGTCAACCAAAGATGCTGCCCTGCTCGTACGTCCCATTCGTTGGTCAGCTCTAATTTGAATCCTTGTAGGCTCAGATCTAGCAGCACGGCACTGCGGATGCCAAAGGGCCACCATTTGGACCAGCGGACTTCGATGAGTGCGTGGGAGACGTACCTTTCTGCACGGCTGCCAGCTGATATCTGGCTTGTGTCTGGTGTTCGTTCCATCAACCGAGGTCCTTTAAATAGGTATGGCTTAGACGTATATAAGGATGACCTACTGCATGTCACAGGCCTATTCTAACATGTGGGTTATGAATAGAATAGGCGGATATTGGGGGGATTTATGCCCTGTTTTGGAGTGTCATTTTCATGCTTTGTATCAGGGCCCACGATAAATGGTTGTAACATAGTTTCAGGCAGCATTTAATCCTTGGGAAGAAAGATGTTTGACTTTATGCGGCTGGGGTTTGTATGGACACGGTAGAGCTTCCTCAAAGTGCAGAAGTGGTGATTTTAGGGGGTGGAATTCATGGGGTTGGTATTCTACATGACCTCTTGAGTCGAGGGGTACAGAATGTTGTGTTGTTTGAAAAAGGTGACTTAGGTGCGGGTACGAGCCGTAAGTCAACCAAGTTGATCCATGGGGGGTTGCGCTATCTTAAGCGTTTGAGTGATTTTGGCTTGGTGCGTGAGGCATTGCGCGAGAGAGAACTGCTTTTGAATATTGCTCCTGACCTTGTACAGCCTGTCGAACTCTTATTCCCTATTTTGCGAGGGGGGGGAGAGCGTGGCTGGGTAGTCAAAATTGGACTTTCTTTGTATGATCGTCTTTCAGGTAGTCAAGGTATTTCTAAGCACAAATATATTCCTATACAAGCAGCTTTAGAAAAAGTTCCTATTTTGGAGACAAGCCAGGTGAAGTCTGTATATTCTTTTTGGGATGGGCAGACGGATGATTTAGCTTTAGTTCATCGAGTTGCTGCATCTGCGTTAAAACTTGGAGGGAACATTTTTTGTGGTTCTTCCGTCGAAAAGTTGAACCATTCTGAACGTGGGTGGGAAGTTAAAATAGTCAGAAATGGAGTAATCCATTGTATTTACGCGAGATACATTGTAAATGCTTTAGGTCCTTGGTCGAATCAGCTTCTGGAGCAAAGTGGGATTTCAGTGCCCTTTCAAGCGATTAATAATAAAGGAGTGCACCTCATTTTGCCTGATTTGGGCTTAAAAGCGGGTCTATTTTTGCAGTCTCCAGAGGATGGTCGGATTTTCTTTTTATTGCCTTGGCTGGAGAAAACGCTCCTGGGGACGACAGAAGAATTGTACACGGGAGATCCTAGTCAGGTGATTGCGAATGAGCAGGACGTGGAGTACTTACTGACCAAGTGTAATCGTTACTTGAGTCGAGAAATTAAGCCCGCTCAGGTTGAAGAAAGTTTTGCTGGTTTACGCTGGTTGGTTGTAGATCGTACCGGCCATATCTCCAAAACGTCGCGTGAGTACCAAGTCGGAGTGACGAATAAAGGAAAGCATCAGCTGCTTACCCTATATGGCGGGAAGTTAACCTCCTATCGTGCATTAGCCGAGAAGATAGGTGATCGAGTGGCCCAATATTTGGGAGTGCAGTGCCCTTCACGTACAACAGACCCACAGATGTGGGTTAAAAATAACACGAGCCTGCCTCATCTTTCTTCTTTGAAAGCTCGCTTTAAAGCCTAATTCCTGCCGGTTGTAGGGGACAATAGTCCCTAAACTAAGTTTATACGAAGAGCACCCTCATTTCTGGATATGATTTTATAAAAAAAAGTTGTTCAATTTTATAGAAATTGTTAAGATGGCCGCTGGTTTTAGACGGTTGTAGTTTCTAAAAAATCTTAAACATGAGGTTTATATGATAGATCGCAAATACTTTGCACATCCCAGAGGGGTTTATGTGTTATTTTTCACGGAGCTGTGGGAAAGATTCAGCTTTTATGGAATGCGGGCGATCTTGATTTTGTACCTCGTACGGGCGACGACTTCCGCAAACCCAGGCTTAGGCTGGTCTGAAGCAGAAGCTTTAAGTCTTTATGGCTGGTATACGGCGGCTGTTTATTTTTTTGGCGTGATAGGTGGGTATATTGCTGATCGTTGGTGGGGGGCTTTGAAGTCTATTCGTGTGGGGGGCTGGATTCTCTGCTGTGGGCACTTGGTTTTAGCTTTCCCTGCTGTAGAGGCGTTTTATCTGGGTTTGTGTCTTATTATTCTTGGGGTTTCTTTACTGAAGCCAAATGTTTCCTCATTAGTGGGCGACTTGTATGATGAGTCGGATTATGAAGGCCGTGAGTATGCATATACCCTGTTTTATGTTGGAATTAACTTAGGTTCTATTTTTGCACCTCTAGTTATTGGTTATATTGGTGAAGCTGTTGGCTGGCACTATGGTTTTGCAGTGGCAGGGATTGGGATGGCTTTAGGCCAGCTGGTGTTTTTGTGGGGGCAAAAGCACCTTCCTGACACAGCCGGGATACGTACACCTATGGCATCTTTAGCGCCATCACGATTCCATAAACCAAAATCTAGCTTTTCTGCAGAAGAATGGGATCGGATCAAGGTTCTGATTGCGGGGTTTGCTTTGACAAGTTGTTTTATGGCAGCTTTTGAACAGGCTGGTGGGTTGATTGCCTTATTTGCGAATCAGTACACTAACTTAGAAATATACGGTTGGAAAATGCCGACTTCCTGGGTACAAAGCTTTAATCCTTTTTTCATCATTACATGTGGATTCTTGGTGAGTCGTTTTTGGGTGAGCGCTAAGCAATGCGGACGAGATGCACGGGTAGCGGCTAAGTTTAGTTGTGGAATGATTTTAACAAGTATAGGCTTTTGGGCCCTTGTGGCTGCAGCGTATGAAGCGCAGCAAGTGGGCCAAAGTCGCTTATCTTGGCTTGTCTTGGCTTTTTTCTGTCACTCCCTAGGAGAGCTATGTATTGTTCCTGTCATTATGAACTCCGTGAATAAGTTTGCCCCAGCTTCTTTGAAGTCTACGATGATGGGTGCGCTTTGGTTTGCTGTGGCTTTAGGGGCTAAAATGGCAGGTGTACTTGGTGAACTTTCAGAGAAATATGGTGATTTGCAGGTCTTTGCCTTCGTTGCAGCTGAATGTATGGTGATTGGGGTTCTCTTCTTGTTTTTGCGCAATATCTTGGGCTATTGGAGTCATGGCGCTGACTTTGGTGTAGAAGGGGTGGAGAAACCGACCTAATTACTTTTGGTTGAGTGTGAATAGGCTTTTAAGTGTGCCCGAGTGATTTCGGGCTCTTTTTGTTTCAGTACATCATTAGTTGAGTTACATGCGGGAGTTTTTGCAAGATGGAAAGACCAGAGGCCAAGGTCAATTTTACGGAGAAAGAGCGGCAGAAAATAAATTTTTGGAAGGAGAGGAAGATTTTTGATCGTCAAAACGAGAAACGCAAGAGCTCTCCTGTGTATTCTTTTTTTGATGGGCCTCCTTTTGCAAATGGTTTGCCTCACTATGGTCACCTTTTGCACACTTCAGCAAAAGATTCGATTATCCGCTACTGGATTAGCAAGGGTTACCAAGCTCGGCGCCGTTTTGGTTGGGATTGTCATGGCCTGCCGGTTGAGTTTGAAATCGAGAAGCGTGAAAATATAAAAGGTCGCTACGAGATAGAACAAAAAGGCATCGACTGGTTTAATGAGCAGTGTCGTGAAAGTGTGCAGCATTATACTCAAGCTTGGCGGAGTATTGTTGACCGTCTAGGGAGATGGGTCGATTGGGATGACCAGTACCGTACAATGGACCCTGATTTTATGGAGTCGGTTTGGTGGGTTTTCTCAGAGCTATACAAAAAAGGCTTGGTGTATCAGGACTTTAAAGTAGTACCCTACTCTCCACGCACTGCAAGCGTGGTTTCAAATTTTGAAGCGAACCAAAACTACCAAACCGTTCAAGATCCGTCCATTGTCTTTAAGTTCCGTTCTAAGGTGCTCGAAAATACTTATTATTTAGTTTGGACGACAACTCCTTGGAGTGTACCTTCCAACTTAGCTATTGCGGTAGGCAAAGATATTCATTATGTCAAGATTTTGGATAAAGCTTCGGGGGAATATTGGGTTGTGTCTTCTAGTCGTATAGACTTTATATACCCTGAGTTAAAGAAAAAACGAGGGCATAAGGGCAAAGGCAACCAGCCTACAGAGATGCCTTATGAAATCGTGGAGTCTTTTACCGCGGCTCAGTTAGAAGGGCACCGTTATGCTCCCCCATTTGATTGTTATCAAGAGTATTCAAATGCCTTTGTGATCACCACCCGAGACTTTGTTTCCGATGTGGATGGTACTGGGTTGGTGCACCAAGCTCCAGCTTATGGAGAGGATGACTATGCTACATGCCGTGATTTAGGCCTCCCTTTGGTGGACCCTGTGGATGATTCGGGTGTATTTGGTGCTGCTGTCCCTGAGCTGGTGGGGAAGTATATCAAAGATGCGGATAAAGAAGTGATTCGTTTGCTCAAGGAACGAAAAGCTCTTGTTATACAATCCACTATTGAGCATAGCTACCCTTTTGACGAGCGTACGAATACGCCATTGATGTATAAAGCTGTGCCATCATGGTATGTTGCTGTTGAGAAACTTGTTGACCGGTTGGTACAAAACAACCAATCCGTCAATTGGGTGCCTGCCCATATTCGGGATGGGCGTATGGGATCTTGGTTGGCAGGTGCCCGAGACTGGGCGATCAGTCGTAATCGCTTTTGGGGAACTCCTTTGCCTATTTGGCAGTGTGAGCACAAAGATTGTGAATATAAAGAGGTCTTCGCTTCTAAAGCTAGCCTTGAAACAAAGGTCGGAGAAACAGTTGCAGATCTCCATCTGCATAAAGTTCAACACTTGACCTTTGCATGCAATGCTTGTGGTGGGCAGATGAGATCGGTAGGGCTCGTCTTTGACTGCTGGTTTGAGTCGGGCTCTATGCCTTATGCAAGTGTACACTATCCTTTTGAAAACAAAGAGCTGTTTGAAAAATCTTTCCCGGCTCATTTCATTTCGGAAGGTATAGACCAAACACGGGGCTGGTTTTACACTTTGTCGGTACTTGGCGCTGCTTTATTTGACCGTGTCCCTTTTCAGAACACGATTTGCACTGGCCTTATCTTGGATGAAAACGGTAAAAAGATGTCTAAGCGCCATCGCAACTATACCCCACCGATGGAGCTTATTGAGGAACAGAGTGCAGACGCTGTGCGTTTGTATATGTTGAACTCTCCATTGTTGAAGGGGGAGAATCTCTGCTTTTCGGATGAAGGTGTCCGCGGGATTACACGTTCTGTAATCCTTCCCTTTTGGAATGCATATACTTTTTTGGCAACTTACGCTCATACAGAGGGTTGGAAGGGTAGTTTGCCTTTAGTAGAAGGGAAATTATCTAAGCGTACGAATCCCATGGATAGGTGGTTAATTTCTCGTTTGAACTCTCTTATTTTGCTTGTAGATGAAGAGATGCAAGCCTACCGTGTGTACAATGTAGTAGACAAAGTGTTGGCGTTTATTGAAGACCTTACGAATTGGTATATACGCTTAAATCGCCGGAGATTTTGGGGAAGTGGTCAGCATAGTGCAACTCCATTGGATCAGCTTCAAGCCTTTGAAACACTGTACTTTGCTTTGATACAGTTCTGTAAAATTCTTTCTCCTTTTGCCCCTTTTCTAGCAGAGGAAGTCTATCAGCAGTTGATTAAAGGGGTGGAAGGTTGTGAAGCGTCTGTGCATCTAAATGATGCTCCTGTAGTTGTTCAAGATGATGTAGACTTATCTTTAGAAACCAAAATGGAGTTGCTCAGAAAAGTAGCCACGCTTGGACGTTCGGCGCGTCAGCAGCATAAAATTAAGACGCGTCGAGTGTTAAATAAGTTGACTATTGTGACGAGGAATAAAGCCGATGAGCTGCGAATTGCAGAAGGGGCAGAGCTGTTACGTCAGGAACTGAATGTTAAGTCCATAGAGTTCTCCACCCAGGAGACGGACTTTGTACGTCTTGTGTTAAAGCCTAATTTACCCTTATTAGGAAGAAAATTAGGCAAAGAGCTTGTGCAGTTAAGAACAGTATTGGCCGGAATCAGTGCAGATGAAGATCGGGTGGCAAGCTTAGTTGCGGAACTAGACAGTTCTGGCCAAGTTACTGTGGGTGACCACGTTTTGACTCAAGAAAGTTTCTTTGTGGAGCGTTATCCAAAAGATGGGAATAAATTAGCCAGTGACGCAGGTGTAACTGTTATCTTAGATACCGAACTAACACCTGAGTTAGTGCTGGAAGGCTATGCCCGTGAAATTGTCAATCGTGTTCAGAACCTTAGAAAGGATGCTGGGTTAGAAGTTTCGGATCGTATTGAACTTGTGCTTTTGAGCCATTCGGAGTCTGTATGTCAGGCGTTGGATACGCATGCGGAGTATGTGGGTGCAGAGATATTAGCTTCCTCTCTGCGGGCCTCAAGCTTGGATGCGAATGAGGATGAAATTGCGAGCAAACCTTGGGTTGGAGATAAAAGCCTGGATATTGAGGGTTTCCCCTGTCGGATTCTTATCGCAAAGGCCGCTACTGTGGGTACCATGCCGGTGTAAGTGGTTCAACCTGTGGCGTCCTTGCATAGACTTTCTGTTGATTTTTTTTGTTTTATTGGGATCTTCAGGTTGTTATCTTTCGACCCAGGCTTATCATCAAATTAAGCTGTTGCGGCGTCAACGCTCTGTGGTAAGTATGCTGCAAGGCCCTGACTTGCCTGAACAGCTGCGACATCGTCTCAGCTTTTCTCAACGCGTATTAGCAAAGGCAAAGTTAGAGGGGCTGGACGTTGGCAAGGCATATACTACTTATATTGACTTGGAAGGACGCCCTGTTAGCTATCTTGTGTATGCGGCGAACCCTTTGGCTTTTAAGCCTATAACTTGGTGGTTTCCAATTGTGGGTGAAGTTCGCTACTTGGGCTTTTTCGACATTACGGATCGTGATGACAAAGCGCAATCTTTTGCTGCTCAAGGTCTTGATGTATACCGTGGGCAAGCTTCGGCTTTTTCGAGTTTAGGCTGGTTTGATGACCCTTTGTATTCTACGATGGTCCGTCGCTCGCGTATGCACATAGCTTCCACTTTGTTTCATGAATTGACGCATCGTACGATTTGGTTGCCAGGAACCGCTGAATTCAATGAACAGCTGGCAACATTTGTAGAAGGCCTGCTTACGGTACAGTTTTTGGAGGAAGAAGGCCTTGTGGAAGATGCTGCTCGTTTTCATCTTTATCAGCAAGATTATGCGCTTTACTACAAGTGGCAAAATTCTCTTCGTCGAGAACTAAAACTCGTTTATGAAGATTATGCAGCGGATAAAGTTAATCAGGGCGAGGCTTTGGAGTTGAAAAAAAATATTTTGCAGCGTTATACTCAACAGAAAGTACCTTTATTTAAAAAATATAACTTTGTTGGCTCCTCACCTTGGAACAACGCTCGGTTGTTGGCATCTTCTCTTTACAGTCCGGATACCTCAAAGTTTCAAAAGGCGTATGCTTGCAGAAATTGGCAAAATATGGGAGAATTTCTCACTCTTTTAAAAGATTGGGCAAGTAAAGTAGACCATCCAGAAGATCAATTACACAACTTTTGTGGTGGAGTTGCCAGTTTGACTCACTAGACTCAGGGGGTGGCATTTGGCGATTGAGTCACAGCTATCAGAAGATACGGTAACCGCAGCGCTTAACTTTCGTGACTATCGAACCCTAAGGCTCCTCTTCAAAGAGCACGATATTGCAGACATTGCTGAAGTTTTTTCCTGTTTTGAAATATCCTCCTGCATCGTACTTTTTCGTCTTGTTCCTCGTAATCGTCGAGCAGGTCTTTTCAGTTACATGAGCTTTGATCTCCAAGAGGGGATGTTGGATGAGTTGCCAGATGTTATAGCGTCTGCACTGTTAAATGAAATGGAAGCGGATGATCGTACGGGGCTTTTAGAGGACCTTTCGGACGAAGTGCGTAATAGAGTGCTCCTTTTATTGAATCCTCAACAGCAGGAAATTGCCCGACGTTTGTTGAGTTATCCGGAAGGTTCCGTAGGGCGTTTGATGACTCCCGACTTTGTTGCTTTGCGTAGTGATATGACTGTTGCGCAAGCTCTGGACCATTTACATTGGAGTACGACACTTCCGACTGACTACCTCAATTATCTTTTTGTGGTCGATGATGATGGGGCTTTTGTAGGGGGTGTGGGACTTGCTAACTTGGTGGTGTGTGACCCACGCTCCATGCCGATTTCAACGATTATTAAAACTCACCAGGTTACACTACAGCCTGATGCAGATGGAGTAGATGCTGTAGAGATCTTTCGTAAGTATGATGTCCACTTTATTCCAGTGTTGGATGAGCAACGTAGTCTTATTGGGATTGTAACTTCGGATGATGTGTTTGAATTTGCAGAAGAAGAAGCGACGGAGGATATCCAGCAGTTTGGTGGCCATGCTGCCCTAGATCATGAGTACTTCCAAACGCCCTTTTGGACTATGTTTGAAAAAAGAGCTTTCTGGCTTGCATTCCTTTTTATTGGTGCATTTATTTCAGGTGAAGCGATCCGTAGCTCGGAAGGGCTGCTGGAGCAGTGGCCGTTTCTTGTTTTCTTTTTGACCACGATCACCTCAGCGGGGGGTAATTCTGGTACTCAAACGGCATCTTTGATTATTCGTGCCATGGCGATTAATGAAATCGCTCCTAAAGATGTGTGGAAAGTTTTACGCCGCGAGGTTGCTGTGGGCTTGGCTTTGGGCTTGATGTTGGCTGCTTTAGGTGCGGGAAGAGCGGTGCTATGGGGGCTTGGAGTGAAAGTTGCATTAGTTATTGGGGGGGTTGTGACATTGGTTGTGCTCGCAGGTGTATGTGCTGGAAGCATGTTACCATTTCTTTTCCGTCTTGTACGTCTTGATCCTGCTGTGGTCTCTTCTCCTTTTATTTCCACAATTATGGATTTGACTGGTGTTTGGTTACTCTTTAGCTTGGCTAAGTTAATGATGTTTTACTTTGGTTTTCCATAGTATTGAGTGCCCTTGTGAATGATTCGAACAGTGGGAAGGGTTTATGTGGATTGATAATCAAGTGATAGACCAGTGTGAGCAGCAGCTTGTTGTCAAGGTGTGGGTTCCTGAGCAGGTTTGTGTTGTGCTTGGACGTAGCAATAAAGCCACAGTGGAAGTGCGTGAGCAGCATTGTCTAGATGACCGTGTTCCTATTCTTCAACGTAAAGGTGGAGGAGGTACGGTGGTCTTACATCCAGGTTGTGTTGTGTTAAGTGCTGGAATGTGGGTGCGAGATTATTACAAGAATCAGAATTACTTTGAATATTTAAATTCTAGTGTGATAGATGTTCTCTCTGTATTTGCAGCTGCCCCAAGCCATGTTTTGTCACAAAATGGTATTAGTGACATTACTTTGAATGGTAAGAAGATCGTTGGTACTTCTCTTTTCCGTAGCCGTCACTATTTGTTGTATCAAGCTTCTTTGTTAGTGGATGCCCGGATCGATTGTATTGAGAAATATTTAAATCATCCAAGTAAAGAGCCTGAATATAGGCGTGGCCGCCCCCATCGTCAGTTTGTGACGGGCTTACATCAGGAGTGTTACACTGAGAAAACGGTTCAAGAAGTGAGCTTTTCTTTTTATAAGCTCTGGAAATTGGCTGTTCATGAACGTATGGAACAACATTTGGTGGAGCCTTTGCCCAGCCAAATGCGTCACCACGATTCCTCTATTCAATCAAGTGTAAGCACGTGTCGTGGAAGTTAGTATCTGTCTGAGGCGCTTTTGTTTCTAAAACAGCATTTGCAAGATCTCTCTTGGTGCTATGTAATTTCAGGATGTTTTCTTCAATAGTGAGTGGGCAGTAAAAGCGGTATACAGTTACAGTTTTTGTCTGTCCCATACGGTGAGCTCGACAGCTCGCTTGATCCTCTAAAGTAGGATTCCACCAAGGGTCTAGGTGGATCACAGTGTCTGCAGCGGTCAGGTTGAGCCCAACTCCTCCGGCTTTAAGAGAAATCAAGAAAACATCTCCTTGACCTTGTTGGAATTCTTGGACGTGATACTCACGTTCCTGTCGAGGGGTTTGACCGTCAATCAGGTGTGATGGAATCCCTTTTTTTTCGAGTTGCTGCTGCAGATGTTTTAAGAAACGTGGAAATTGACTGAAGATCAAGCATTTGTGTTGTTTGAAAATTTTATCTTCTAATAACTCCCATAGAGCTTTTTCCTTTGCAGAAGGAGCTGTCCAGCTCCCCTCTATCTGTGTCGGGTAGCTGCACCAAGTTCGTAGCTTCTGCAAGTGCTGTAAAACTTGTATATTTCCATTTGAAGAAGTATCCGTGGTAGATGGCTTTTTTTGATTGAGTGCGACACAAGCAATTGCTTCCATACGAAAGTCATCGTAGCGCTTTCTTTCACGATCGGATAAGTAGACCTTGCAATTGATTTCTTGTTTTGTGGGTAGTTCATGAAGATAGTCTTCTTTCATACGCCGCAGCACGAAAGGTTGGATTCTTTTTCTAAGTATTTTGATGCCTTGGTCTTTGCCTTTCTCGCCAAAAAGACCTTGAAAGTTAGAAGTATTGCCAAG
Source organism: Zetaproteobacteria bacterium (assembly GCA_028817975.1). Lineage (GTDB taxonomy): Bacteria > Bdellovibrionota_B > Oligoflexia > Oligoflexales > Bog-1112 > JAPPOJ01. The sequence goes on from JAPPOJ010000216.1 coordinate 15,085, forward strand.
TAGATCAGGCTGTAGAATATGAAAGATGCTCCATAATTCGCTCAGATTGTTTTCGATAGGAGTACCTGTGAGTCCGATAAAATGCTCTGCGGATAGAAGTTTAAGTCCTTTTGCTAATTGAGACTGACTGTTTTTTGCTTTATGTGCTTCGTCTAAGATGACACTGTGCCAAGAGTTATAGACAAACTGTTCTTGGCGAGCTGTAAAGAGACCGTAGCTTGCTAATACGATGTCGTAGAGGCCGTCACTCTTTGTGAAGTCCCCGCATGTGTGCACATTGTGGACTCGTAGGTGTGGAACAAACTTTTGAGTCTCAGATTCCCAGTTATGAACTAACGAAGTGGGGACCAGAATAAGGTGTGGCGTCTCTGAGCGTAGTGCAGCTAGAGTTGCTAGGGTTTGTAATGTTTTGCCTAGACCCATATCATCGGCTAAAATACAGCCCAACTTAAGTAGAGATCTTTCGAGTAGCCAACGTACCCCTGCTTTTTGGTGCGTGAGTAAAGTTGCTCTCACCAGTTTATCTGTTTCGAGTTTCTGGAGTCTGTGTGTGACTTCATCGTTGAGTGCTAGATTTGACTCGTCGGTTTCCTGTTGGAAAAGTGTACAGAGCTGTGCATGTTTGGCAACGGGTAGAACATCTCCATGTTGTATGATACGTTCGGGTGCTGAAAAATAGGAATAGTCGAGGCACGTTGCAATTTGCTCAAGCTGTTTTTTGAGTGACTCTGCTAAAAACATCCACTTGTTTTCATCTATTTGGATGTAGCGTTTGTGACTTAAAAAACCTGTGAGTAAAATCTGTAGGGAAACGTAGGTTCCATCGATATAAATCCCACCACGAATATTGAACCAATCATTTCCTTTTATGAGTTCAATATGGAGATTTTTATCGTCATGAGTAGAGAAAGACGTGAGTTGGGGTTTGAAGTTTATATCTTCTGGCCATTCAATGGAAAGGAAAAGGCTTCTTTCTTTGAGGGCATGTCGATTAGCTTCGAGTGCTGCCAGGAAGAGCACAAATTGTTCTGTTGAGGACCAGTAAAGAGCATTCTTTTCTGCAGTATGGGGAAGGATATACGGCTCGCTGAGTTTACGAATGAAAGCTATATGGCTTTCTTCCACAGAAAAGTCACGAGATACTTCGGTTATTTGCTCGGGAAGAACATCATATACTTGTTTGGGCCCATGCCCTGGAATAAGGTATGCAGCACCATCAAACTCTTGAATTAAAATGACTCCTATGATTGTGCTTTCATGTGGGCGTACGCGGAGGCACCACCGTGCAGAAGCTGGACGTTGCTGTTCAGATAACGTGTCAGCAATATTATGGAGTATAATTTTTTGGTGTTGCTGGATATTGTGTAAAATTTGACGTGTCGTGTAATGCTTTTCCCAAGGAATGTAGGAAGAGCTATGGGTAAGCAGCTGATGAAACCAGTGCTTTTCGCTTTTGGGTATAGGTAATATTTTAAGGACTTGCTTGGAACCAAAATAGCAGAGTACTATAGAATTACCGAGTAAGTGGACTTCAGCCTCTTGTTCTTCAGCAGTAAGTGGGTAATAAGAGCAGCCTTTGCTGTGTATATGTAATCTATTGTGTATGAAGGGCTGGCAGCTTAGGGATACTTTACGGTCAGGCTTTTCCCATGCGCACTCCAGTTGTAAGTCTTTGAGGCTTTGTAGTAGCGAAGTGATGGTACAAAAGTAATTAGAAGAAAGAGGTTCGCTTTGACGAATGCAGTGCAGCAGTGGTTCGAGTTGGGCTTGTGCTTCTGAAGAGTAAGTTTGTAGTAGTTCTTCCTCAAGCAAGCTTTGTTTCCAATTTCCCCACTGTTGTTGGTGTGAGTTCCAGAAACGGACCCAAGGAGTAATTTGGCCATTTTTTTGGAGCACCCAACGAATATGGGACTGAGTTCCAGTTGCTATGGGTATCTGCGGGTAGGTATGATGGCTAATTGTCAGTAGCTCTTCGCAGAAATCTGTTTTTGAAATCCTGTTTTTGAAAGCAGTTTCTTTGGAGATGATTTGAAGTGCATGGTGAAGTACCGCCCACTTGTGATGGCAGCGTACCTGTTGCTCGTCCAAATGATTCTCCGATTCACAGTCGCAGGCATTAAAATGTGGACTGTTTGGCTCATGAATGTTCATCTGATACTGTACTTTCAGCAAACTTTTGTGTTGCCGAAACTTTGCGGTGATAGAATCCGTATCTATACACAGATTTAGTAATGCATGAGCAGGAGTCTTGAGTCCCTTCCGTGCGATTTTTGCGTCGAATCTACTCAGCTCTGCTTCTATGAATTTTTTAAAGGCATGAAAGTCCGCAGTTTCCCAGTTAAATTGTGACAAGTCTTACTCCTCTTCTAACTACTTCTTGCATGTATTTGATAGATAATAAAAAGCCCCAAAAGTGGGGCCTTAAAGTCAGTGGGATGAAAGTAGTTGTGAAGGACTTTAGGGGTGGTGTATGTCGTTTTCTCCTCTACTTTTACGGAGCTTAGTACGTGGGGTTTGTCCAAATTGATTCGTTTGTGTCTCACCTTTTTTGAGAGCTTCAAATTCGATAGAGTCAGCCCCTGAGGTTTCGAAACGAAAAGCATTGTCTATAGCCAGCCGGTCTGACACGAGCTTGTCATATTCTACGAATGGTTTTTTGTCAGAGCTTTCATGGCTTGTTGCGAGTGAAGCTTCTAACGAATGGTGCAAGTTATCATTTGGATGTTGTACCTTGCTTTCTGGTATATCTGTAGAGTTTCCTATGGATATGGGTGGAGTTGGTTGCCCTACAAGAATATCATGGTTGGTGTTTATTTGTGGGGATAAAGCTTTCATGAGCTTCATCTGATTTTCCATAGCTTTTGCAGCTGCTTTTTTACGTCGGTAATACTCGCGCTGATAGCGGCGTTGATCCTCAGAAGTTCGGTATGAGCTGGGACTTTTTTTGGATGGAATCTTTGTGATGGAGTGTCCATCAGCTTCAGAGACTATTGCTTCGCTCTGCTTTTTGCGTGCATAGTATTGTCGTGCGTACTCTCTTCTTTTAGCTTTGAGAATTTCACTCTCAGATAAGCCTGTTTCGTCGATCTCCACTTGGATGCCTGTTTTAGATCTTCTGCCGCGTTTTTTCCCCGAGTATCTGTAAGGGCTGTCTTTCGAACAATATGCAGATAGGTCGTTTCTAGGAGTTGTGGCTGTTGTGTGGAGAGAGCCATCAAATTCAGAGCTACTTTTATCCATATTTTGAGTGTCTTCTTGCTGCTCTTCAGCCTTAGCTACTAGATATGACTTGATCTCGTCAAGAGAGGATACATCTAAGCCCATATTAGATATTTGAACTTGTAAGAAAGCTTCTTTCTTTTTTGCGAGTTCTTTATCAATAATATGTGCGAAAAACTCGGCGTCGAGCCCACAAGAAAATTGCTCTTGAAAAGACTTTTCAATGTTATCTACAAGAACAGATACTGAGTCCATATTCAGATTCTCCTTGGTTAAAACCCAGTTATGGGTTTGAGATGATTAATGTAAAGTTCGATGTTAATTCAAAAATTTACCGGATGATCCTAGTTTAGTCGACTCCCCTTACCATTCCTATGAAACTGGTCTTTGATTTAGAAAGCTTTGGATCAGCCGGTATTATATTCTGTATCACCTACAGATTTTTACCGCCTCATTCAAACCTACTAAAAGAGGCAATAAACTCAAGCAGAAAATTCAACAGTGGTAAAAAACATAGTCAAAAAACAAATATACATAGTGGCTTACCACAAAACTATCTAGCGAGAATTGAAGTGTTATTCTTTCATAGGTCTAAAATAGGGTCAAGAATCCCAATGGAGTTATCATAAAAAAGGCTTGTTTACAGCGACTTACTTTACATGCGAAACAAAATACTCGCGATATTTTAGAATAATTCACCAAAAGTAAGGT